>NZ_QTLN01000005.1:0-198580 GCF_003602735.1 Bacteroides sp. AF39-16AC
AAGTTCCGTCTGGACTTGGCAAACAAATAGAAAAACAAGAGATAATATAAAGTTATAAACCTTTAAAAAGAGAAAATGCCTATGGAAAAAGAAACAATCCTGCAAGTTGAATAGTCTCACTATTCGGTCCTTATTACCCTTACCCTAAATTTAAGAAGTATTTAATTAACAACAAATCATCAATCATTTATGAATGAAGATCACAAAAAACGAGGACTAACACATAGCAAACTCCTCACAGCAGTGGCAATCAGCTCACTGTTATTAAGCAGCGGCAACGTGATGGCTGCACAAGCCAATCCTGATAATTCGCTTGGCGTAACAGAACAATTACAAGCTATCACTATCAGCGGTTTAGTTGTCGATGCAGCCGGCGAACCGATTATCGGTGCCAGCGTAGTAGAAAAAGGGACTACCAACGGCGGAATTACCGACTTAGACGGTAAGTTTACATTGACCATAACACCGGGAGCAACACTAAAAATATCATTTGTGGGCTATCAGACACAAGAAGTGAAGGCAGCCAAAACGATGAGAATAACTCTGAAAGAAGATACCGAGATGCTGGATGAAGTAGTAGTAGTAGGCTACGGTGTACAAAAGAAGGCTAACTTGACAGGAGCAGTTTCTACAGTGGACTTAAACAAGACAATGGCAGGTCGTCCACAACAAGATGTAGCCAAAGCATTGCAAGGGGCTGTTCCGGGACTAAGCATTCTCACCACAAGTGGTGCCATCGACGAGACAGCCTCCATGCGTATACGTGGTTTGGGGACATTGAGTAATGGAGAAGTCAGCAATCCACTCATTGTAGTGGACGGCGTTCCGATGGATGACATTTCTTTCCTCGATACGCAAGACATCGAAAATATTTCCGTACTGAAGGACGCTTCCGCTTCCTCCATTTATGGAACGCGCGCCGCTTTCGGTGTGATTCTAATCAATACCAAGAGCGCAAAGCCTAGCGAAAAGGTTACCATCAATTACAGCAACAATTTTGCATGGGATCAAGCTACTTACCTGCCGGACTATCCCGATGTACCCACACAATTAAAGATGGGTATCGAAGCCAGTATGAACGGTGGTGCCGGTATGCCTGAATTGTTCGGTATGTATTTCGACAAATTGTTACCTTACGCCGAAAAGTGGCAGCAACAGAACGGCGGCAAGACCGGCTACCGTCCTATGAACCTCTACCAAAGCGATAGTAACGTGGGTGACTATATCGTATTGGACGGCACTCCTTTTTATTATGCTGACTGGGATGTACAGGACATCTACTTCAACAAAGCTGCTCCTTCCATGAGCCACAATGTTTCTATACAAGGAACATCTGGTAAGACCAATTACTACCTATCTTTCGGCTACAACGAAAAGCAAGGACAGATGAAGATTCACCCGGACGAACTAAAAAAGTACAATGCCTCAGTCAATGTCACCACTAATGTTTACGACTGGCTACAGGTGGGTGCACGCATCAACTATAGTCGTAAGAACTATAAACGCCCGGACACATGGGCCAACACCTACCAATATTTGTGGCGTTGGGGTTCTTATTTCATTCCTTCGGGCACAATCGACGGCTATGACACACGCGTCATGGCCATGCAGAAGCAAGCTGCCGATCGTGAAGTGACAACAGACCTGACCCGTATGAACACCTTCTTGAAAGCTGAAATCGTTAAAGGACTGACCCTTAATGCAGACTTTACATATGCCATTCAGAATATGAACAGCGGTTCGCAGGACAACTCCGTTTACGGCATCAATTGGAGCGGGAAACCGGTACCCTCTTACATCGTCACTAAAGGCAATAGCGGTATCTGGAGAGACTTTTCCAAACAGAACACATGGACGGCCAACGCATACGTAAACTATACCAAAACATTTGCCAAAAAACACAACCTGAATGTAATGGCAGGTGTCAACGCAGAAGAAGAGGAATACAAATATCTGTATGGTACCCGCAATGTGATGTACGATCAAGAGGGATACCCCGAACTGAATATGGCTGGCAAGGATGGACAAGATTTGAGTTGGAATCATACATCCCGCGCTTCTGCCGGTTATTTCGGCCGTATCAATTATGACTACAAAGGCATTTATTTATTGGAACTGAACGGACGTTACGACGGTTCTTCCCGTTTCCCCCATACCGACCAGTGGGCCTTCTTCCCTTCTGCATCCATCGGCTACCGCTTCTCCGAAGAAGCCTACTTCGCCCCACTGAAACATATTGTCAGCAATGGTAAGTTGCGTGCTTCTTTTGGCGAAATCGGCAACGAGGCTGTGGGCGACTACATGTTCGAACAATTAATAAGCCAACGGTTGAACAATAAAAGTACCGGCTATATCTATTGGATTGAAAACAATAATGCCAACGCTAATCTCCTGACCATGTATAACATGCCGGATTTGGTATCAAGTACTTTGACCTGGGAGCGTATCCGCACCCTCAATATAGGTCTTGACCTGGGTCTCTTGAATGACGAACTGACTATAGGTTTCGACTGGTTCCAACGTGAGAATCGTGACATGCTGGCACCGGCACAAGTATTGCCGAACACTCTGGGTGCTTCTGCTCCTTATGAAAATGCCGGTACCTTACGTACACGTGGATGGGAGTTGAACTTGAACTGGCGCCATACCTTCGGCGACTTCGACGTATATGCCAACTTCAACATCGGTGACTCCAAGACTAAAGTAACAAAGTGGGACAATGATTCCAAACTGCTCAGCACCTATTACACCGGTAAAACCTACGGTGACATTTTCGGTTTTGAAACCGACCGTTACTTCGAGGAAAAAGACTTCACCAGCCAAAATGCAGACGGCTCATGGAATTATGCAAACGGCATTGCAAGCCAGGCAGGACTGGAATCCGGTAATTTCCATTACGGCCCGGGAGACGTCAAGTTCAAGGATTTGGACGGCAATGGCAAGATTGACGGTGGAAAAGGCACAGCAGACGACCACGGCGATTTGAAAGTCATCGGAAACTCTATGCCACGCTACGAATACAGCTTCCATTTAGGCGGAGCGTGGAAAGGTATCGACCTTGACCTCTACTTCCAAGGTGTAGGCAAACGTGAGGACTGGACGACTTCTTCCCTAAACCTTCCCGCCATGGTACATGCCGACGTAGCCATCTATTCCCACCAAACAAGCTATAACAAAGTGCTTTGGAATTCAGACTATACCGCCATTACCGGTTATGAGGTAAATCAAGGCAACCGTTATCCACGTCTTTATCGTGGTACAAATAATAGTGGAGGTACCGTATCCGGTATAGCTAACGGCTGCAACAACTACTATCCCCAATCCCGCTATTTGACAGACATGTCCTATCTTCGTCTGAAGAACGTAACTGTGGGATATACCCTTCCGAAAGAGTGGACACGCAAAGCCTACATTGAGAAAGCACGTATCTACTTCAGTGGCAGCAACCTCTTTCTGCTCCACAAAGGGAATGACCTTCCAGTCGACCCCGAAATCAGTACAGGCAATGGACTTACAGCCGGTGGATGGGGACGTATAGCTCCTATTACACGCACATTCTCATTTGGAGTCCAGGTAACATTATAACAACCTCAAAAACTTAAGAACAATGAAGAAATTATTTATATATGGGGTCACAGCGCTGGCGATGTTAACCGGTTGCAACGATTTGCTGGACAAATCCCCCTTGGATACCTTCACGAATACTCCGGCATACTGGAGCAACACCGATAATTTGGATAATCAGTGCAATACTTTTTATAACAACTTTACCGGCTTTGGCAACGGAGCCAGTGGAGGATGGTTCTACTTCAAAACAATAAGCGATGACCAGGTAGATGCAGAAAGCCATAACTGGACTTACACTAACGTGGTCGCATCTTCCACAAACTGGTCAGCCCCTTTCACAGAAATCCGACGCGCCAACTATATCATTGCCGGTGTACAGTCTTCCTCTCTTGATGAAGCAACAAAGGCCCACTATGAAGGTCTTGCACGCATGAACCGTGCGTGGGAATACTATCAGTTGGTCCGTATGTACGGCGATGTGCAATGGATAGACAAAGTTATCGACCCAGCCGACAGCGAAGCCCTCTACGGACCACGCACCGACCGGGATGAAGTGATGGACCATGTGCTGGCAGACATCAATTATGCGTGCGAACACATTACCGCAAACAGCAATCGGCAACGTTTCAGCACCGACATGGCATATGCCATGAAAGCAGACATCACCTTATATGAAGGTACATACTGCAAATATCGCACTCAAGCCGAGAATGGCAAAGCCGCTGATGAGAGCCGCGCCAACAAATACTTGCAAGAATGTGTATCAGCCTGCGAATATCTTATGGCCAAAAACTACTCTCTAAGTAACAGTTACAAAGCCAACTATAATTCTGTCAGCCTGGCAAGCAATCCGGAAATGATTTTCTACAAGCCTTATGCACAAAGTTCGCTAAGGCACTCCACCATTGACTACACAATCAACACAAGTGGTACGCACGGCATTTCAAAGGACGCATTCGACAGTTTCCTTTTCCTTGATGGAAAACCGTTGGCAACAACCTCGAAAAACAAGGACGATGCAGCCGTATTGGATGCAGACAAAAATTACTCTATAAGAGAGGTTTTGGCCGTACGCGACAAGCGCCTGTCCGAAATTCTTGACCCGGTACTTTCTTTCAGAGGCCACGCCTACAGCCGTGCCGGTGTAGCAGCCTTCACCACATCGACCGGTTATGGCATCGCCAAGTATGATAACCCCGAAGAATTGAGTGTAAGCGACCGAAACAACATCGGCTACCAATACACCGACTGCCCGCTCTATTGGATTTCAGTTATTTATCTGAACTTTGCAGAAGCCAAAGCCGAAATGGGTTCTCTCACACAAGACGATCTCAACAACTCCATAAACAAGCTTCAAGCTCGTGCCGGCCTGCCGGCTATGACAACTACTCCAGATGCCGATCCTGCCAATAATATGGGAGTAAGCAATCTGATTTGGGAGATACGCCGCTGTCGCCGTTGCGAACTGATTATGGATAACTGGTACCGATATTGGGATTTAATCCGTTGGCACCAGCTCGACAAATTGGATTCAACCAAGTACCCGAACACCATGTTGGGCGCCAACGTAAGCAATGTGCCTGACTGTGAAGAAGCGACCAAGAACGGATATATAGATGCCTCCGATGCACAAATCCGTACTTATGAAGCCAAACATTATTTCTACCCGATTCCAACTACACAGTTGACCCTAAATAAAAACATGAAGCAGAATCCGGGTTGGTAATCAACTAAAAACAGCATATCGCGCTGTACCTCGTTTGGATTTAATTAAAGCGTTCATACATTCCATGTATCTAAATACAAATGTATGGACGCTTTTGTTATTCCCTTTAAAAGGTGTATAGAAACACGAATAGCACCTTCTAAAAGGAACCATAAATCAATATCATATACTTTCCCTTCGTTCATAACATACTAACAAGAAACATATCATGAAAAAGAAGAACATATTTTTCGTACTACTAATCTGCTTCATCAATAGTAGTTGCAACAAAGAAGAACAAACAGACGAGTTACAAGATAAGGATTTCTATTCTGATGTCACAACACGTGCTTCCTACATAAGCGGTACTATTACGGGCGAAATGAACCCCTATGTTAGTGATGGTTACTACACTTATGATTTAAGTATTCCTATACAAAAACAATCTGTAGGTATAAGAATTTCAGCAGTCGGTGGAGAAGCACGATTCAAAACAAACTACCAAGAACGATTCGAGAGTACATGGGTAACCCAAATTCCAGCAGGAAAAAACCATTTTCCAATAAATGTATTATGGACTAAAGCAGGTAGTAATTCTACCCTGATGGTACGTCCTGAAAAAAGTACAATCGAACTTACCGCAGATCTAAGAAACATCAATGTCAAAATGAAACCTATGCCAATCAATGCCCCTTCAACATTTGAATTGGGAGATACGATAACACTTTGGTGCAATTATTCCATAAACAAAGATACGGGCATAAAGTGGACTTACGATAAAAATCTATTCGCTGAAATCTCTCAAAGTGCATCTGCTACAACAGTAGTAAAAGTTTCAGTATAAAAGACCAACCTCCCGGTTCGAGTGTACAATGGAGTACTACCGGAGGGACAAACCCACAAAACTACATAGGAGATGTTTATACTTGTAAAAACATTAGTTCTACCATTACAATGCCCAGATTATACGCAACTATAGTCTTACCCTCTGGATTCACAATAGAAAAAGAAAGCTATCTCAGACTTTTCAATCCAAATGCTTCTTTTGAAAAAGGGAATTTAGTTCCAGACCAAATCGATGCTGTCAATGCAAATATCACTGTAAGTTTAATGGGATATCCAAATTGGGCCACTAATTTTACTTGGTCATCGACAAACGTCTCTGAAATTTGCATACAAGGGCAATCATGGACATGTATTTCTTACAACTCTTTTGAAGTATGGGATAATGAAGTAGAGATTAAAGTCGCATATCAATCACCTTGTGGGGACTGGTATGAAGTCAGTGAAATGTTCCCAATCGTTCATTAATGATAATACTATAACATATCGCCCTCACAAGCGAAAAAGCACCCGTCCATTTGCTCGTTACACAAAAGAAGCTTATATTTGCTTACCTAAAAAACAAACAGCTATCATGGTACAGCAAGACATACGATGGATACAGCGTTTTTCCAACTACCGCAAGGCTTTAGCCAAATTAAGCCAAGCCATGGCAATCATGTCCGAACAATTAGCGTTCAACGATGGAGTGGACGAATTATTGCAGGAAGGCATGATACAGCGTTTTGAATATACCCACGAACTGGCTTGGAAAGTGATGAAGGACTATGCCGAGTATCAGGGGTATACCGACATCCGCGGCTCCCGTGATGCCATACGCAAAGCCCTTGAAATGGGATTGATTGATGACAAGCAATGGATGGAGACTATAGAAGCCCGAAATCTGACATCGCACAATTATGACAACGATGTAGTCTCTGAAATCTATGAAAACATCACAAACTTCTATTTCCCCCTATTCTGCAGATTTGAAGAGAAAATGCAATCCTTGAATACACCATCCTTATTCGATTGAGCTATGTACGGATTGACCGACAATGAACTGGAAAAGCTATGCAATCTCTTCCGGAAACATGAAGAAATAGAGCAGGCTGTTTTGTACGGCTCACGAGCCAAAGGAAATTTCAAGCCTTTTTCCGACATAGACATCACGCTGATGGGAGACAGACTTACGTATAATACTTTAAGCAGCCTTTCCGATGAAATAGACGACCTGCTTTTGCCTTACAGCGTAGACCTTTCCATCTATGGCAAATTAAAGAATGCCGACCTTTTGGAACATATACACCGTATGGGAATACCCATATTCAGCCGCCCATCAAACTAAACTAAATTTCACACATCCACCCTCACCACCCTCACCTTTCGCACGCATCGCCCTATTCATCGGCATTCAAGAGGTGGGTGAGAGCAAATTTAAAAAGTGAGGGCAAAATTTGCCCTCACCACAAGATTTCTTCGTTCAAAGTTATAAGTCACTCATTCTTACCGTAATATCCTGAAACGGGTACATAAATCGGTTGCAGCATTGTTCCCTCATTCTTCAACTTTCCTTCGGTGCGCAGCCGACGGATATGCCGCATGGCAGTAGTACGCATCATGCCGCAAACGCTTTGAAAGTCATTCCGTGTCATAAAAGGGCGAGTGGCGAAATAGTTGGTCAGCCGACGGTCTATCTCTTTATCCGTCAGTTTAGCCGAATGCTCGTTTGCCTTCAAAACCTTTGCCTTGATGGTACCAATTTCATTTTTCAGTTTCTGGTCGGCACGAAATTTCACACCCGCCATCTTCACCTTCGTCAACTTACGCTTGGTAGCAGCCACTACCGGTTCGGTCGTGGTGAGCGACACGCGAAAGTAGCCGATGCCGTCGAGATGCACCTGCCTTCCTTCGGCAAGTTCCCTGCCCATGACGTGCGACACAGCATCGAGCACAGCCGTCACATCGGTTTCTGTCAATGAGCAACGTGCCTGGATGTCCCGCCGCAATTCATCGGTAGACCTGCTCCCATTTAGGCGGAGACGGGGATGAAGGATTTTATCTTCCGGAGATTTGTCGTACGAGTCCGGATTCTCGTACCAATCAAACAAAATAGCCATAGTTCAAACTGCGTTAAAGGGTTACATTATACGATAAAGCACTGCACGGAACACGTGCGAAGTACGTACGCAGTCTGTTGAAGTACAAAGGTTATATCACAGCCCAGCCCGTGAGCAGAACCGTTCACTGTAGTGAGCTGCTCCGTTCACTAATATGAACAAGAAAGACCACTTTAGTGGACTGTTCATAAACTCTGGTGTAAAAGTAGACAAAACTATGGGGATAAGCAAAGAAACAAACACCTTTTATAAAAGAAACATATAGACATTCCACCCCAAAAAAGAAGCCAATCGGAAAATAATCCTTGAAAAGCTTGTATCCCCCCCTTTCCCGGCGTATCTTTACAAGAATATTACATACACGATAAAGAATGAAAATCACACTGATCAGAGAGGAACGCGAAAGCGGAAAAGAGGCCGTCAGCACACAAGAAACGGACATGTTGATGGAAAAGCTGAAAACCGAGAACAAGACCGGATACATTACGGAGCTGCGTAGCATCATCCCGCATTTGAAAGGGACCAACGCCCGATATGAGCATATCGACAGACTGCCGCGTCTCTATCCCGCCGTAGAAATGACCCGCACCAAAGCAGGAGAACATCGGATAAAGACCTACAACGGGCTGATACTACTGGAAGTAAACAATCTGGCCGGGGTGGCCGAAGCCGAACTGGTGAAACAACAAGCCGCCCTGCTGCCGCAAACCTTTGCCGCCTTCTGTGGCTCCAGCGGACGAAGCGCCAAAATATGGGTACGCTTCACCCTGCCCGACGGAGGGCTTCCAAAGAATGAAGACGATATCGCCTTATTCCACGCCCACGCCTACCGCCTGGCAGTGAAGTGCTACCAACCCCTTCTCCCTTTCCCCATCACCCTCCAGGCTCCTTCACTCCTACAAAGCTGCCGGATGACCGTGGACGAACAGCCCTATTATAGCCCCACCGCCGTGGCCTTCTGCCTGGAACAGCCCTGCGCCCTGCCCTCGGAAGACAACTACCGCCAACGGAAACAGCAGGAAAGCAATCCGTTGCTGAGAATGACTCCCGGCTACGAAGTGGCGGACACATGCAACCTGCTCTTCGAGGCCGCCCTCGACCGCGCCTTCCGCGATTTGGACAACTGGCGACAGGGCGACGACCTGCGCCCGCTGCTGTCCCGCCTTGCCGAACATTGCTTCAAAGCCGGCATTCCTGAAGAAGAAGTGGTGCGCCAGACACTGATGCACTACTACCGAGAGGCAGACGAACCCCTTGTACGCCTGACGCTGCATAACCTTTACGGGGAATTGAAAGGCTTCGGCACCCGCAGTAGCCTAAACAAAGACCAGGAAACAGCTTTCCGGCTGGAAGAGTTCATGAAACGCCGCTACGAATTCCGCTACAACACCGTGCTTGGCGACTTGGAATACCGGCAGCGCGACTCCATCCACTTCTACTTCCAGCCTGCCGACCAGCGCGTACGCAGCAGCATCGCCATGAAGGCACTGAAAGAGGGAGTACGTGTGTGGGACCGCGACATCACCCGCTTCCTGTCTTCGGACTACGTGCCGCTATACAACCCCATCGAAGAATATCTCTATAACACCGGACGCTGGGACGGCAAAGACCGCATCCGCGCATTGGCCGACCTCGTGCCCTGCCACAATCCCCACTGGAGGGAACTGTTCTACCGGTGGTTTCTTGGCATGGTGGCACATTGGCGGGGAATCGACAAACAGCACGGCAACAATACCTCGCCCCTGCTCGTAGGTCCGCAAGGTTACCGCAAAAGTACTTTCTGCCGTATCCTATTGCCACCGGAACTGCGTTTCGGCTACACCGACAGTATCGACTTCAAGAGCAAGCAGGAAGCGGAGCGCAGCCTTGGCCGCTTTTTTCTGATTAACATCGACGAATTCGACCAGATAAACGCCAATCAGCAAGGCTTCTTGAAGCACCTCCTGCAAAAACCGGTTGCCAACCTGCGAAAGCCCTACGGTACCACTATTCAGGAAATGCGCCGCTATGCCTCCTTCATCGGGACCAGCAATCTGAAAGACCTGCTGACCGACCCGTCGGGAAGTCGCCGTTTCATCTGCATCGAAGTGACCGGTCCTATCCAGACAAACGTCACTATCAATTATCACCAGCTCTATGCCCAAGCCATGCACGACATCATGAAGGGTGAACGCTACTGGCTGGACGACACTGACGAAGCAATCGTAAAGGAGTACAACCGGGAATTCGAGCGGGTAGACCCATTGGAAGAACTTTTCCTTTGCCATTTCCGTGGCGCGGAGGAGAGCGAAGAAGGCGAATGGCTCACAGCCATGCAGATTTTCAACGACCTGCAACAGAAAACGAGGGATAAGTTGGCCATCAACCGGATAGCAGCTTTCGGGCGCACGCTCCGCAAGCTGGACATCCTCAACAAGAAATCGAACCGGGGAACACTTTATCATCTGGTAAGAATAGAAGAATGAACCGGCACTCCCACCGATTGTACCAAAGTGAGGGCAAACTTGGCCCTCACTCTTTTTATAAAAAGTATTTCCGTACGCAGCTGATGCAGTTCAACCATTATTTAATAAGGTGAACAGTTGACTATTTGCAAATTATGATTGATAATACTAAAAATACCCAAATAAGTGTTTTTGATATTAAAATAAAACGTATCTTTGTTGCAAACAACGTCCTCCTTAATAATACTATTATGAAGAAACTGCTGCTTTTAGCCTTTGTGCTATGTAGTTCTTTACTGTGCCGGGCACAAGAAGAACGAGTTATTTTAGGTGATGAACAGACTTCCGAGTATTTTCCAATCCTAAAAGATAAACGAATTGCCATATTCTCCAATCATACTGGAATGATAGGAGACAAGCATCTGCTGGACATTCTGCTGGAAAACAAGTTCAATGTAGTAGCCATTTTCTCCCCTGAACACGGTTTCAGAGGAGATGCCGACGCAGGCGAACACGTGTCCAGCTCGGTAGACAAGAAGACCGGAGTACCTATCCTCTCGCTGTACGACGGGAAATCCGGAAAACCAAGCGAAGCATCCATGCGCAAGTTTGATATCCTTGTGGTAGACATCCAGGATGTAGGCCTGAGATTCTATACTTATTATGCCTCTATGTGCCGGCTGATGGACGCTTGTGCAGAATACAACCGCAAGGTGCTGATACTGGACCGCCCCAATCCGAACGGACACTACGTGGACGGCCCGATACTGGACATGAAATATAAATCCGGTGTAGGTTGGCTGCCGATTCCCGTGGTGCACGGCATGACGCTGGGCGAACTGGGCCTGATGGTAAACGGCGAACGCTGGTTGCCGGCGTCACGCACTTGCGACCTGACCGTCATTCCCTGCAAGAACTATACGCACCAGACCCTATACAAGCTGCCGATTCCCCCGTCCCCCAATCTGCCGAACATGAAGTCCATCTATCTGTACCCCTCGACCTGCTATTTCGAGGCCACTCCGGTCAGTCTGGGAAGAGGAACCGACCTCCCCTTCCAGGTCTACGGGCATCCCAACATGACGGGCTACAGCTACAGCTTCACCCCGCGCAGTGTTCCCGGAGCCAAGAATCCGCCCCAGCTGGGCAAGCTTTGCCACGGCGTGAACCTGAGCAACATGAGCGACGAGGAAATCTGGAAACGCGGTATTGACTTGAGTTACGTGATAGACGCTTACCGGAATCTGAACATGGACGACCACTTCTTCCGTTCCTTCTTCGAACTGTTGATAGGCACCGACTACGTGCGCAAAATGATAAAGGAAGGGAAGAGCGCCGAAGAAATCAAGGCAAGATGGAAAGACGACGTAGAGAAATTCAAGGTACAGCGCAAGCCCTATCTGCTCTACGAAGAATAAAGACATGTACAATTCACTATTTACAATGTACAATTTCAGAGAAGGTACAATTCAAAAGTAAATGGGAAGGTACAACAGTTTATACTAAAGAAACGCCGCATGGTAAATTGTAAATTGTAAATGAACAAATTGTAAATAAACATTATGACTCCACTATCCGTAATCATCACCATAGCCGCCTACTTCGCGATACTGTTCACGGTATCCTATATTGCAGGAAGGAAGGCAGACAACGCCGGCTTCTTTGTAGGTAACCGCAAGTCATCCTGGTATGTCGTGGCGTTCGCCATGGTCGGTTCCGCCATTTCAGGTGTGACCTATGTATCTGTACCCGGCATGGTTGCCGCCAGCAGCTTCGGCTATCTGCAAATGGTGTTGGGCTTCATTGCCGGACAGCTCATCATAGCCTATCTGCTGGTACCGCTGTTCTACAAAATGAACCTGGTATCCATCTACGAATATCTGGAGAACCGTTTCGGCATGTCTTCCTACCGCACGGGTGCCTGGTTCTTCTTCATCTCCAAAATGCTCGGTGCCGCTGTCCGTCTGTTCCTCGTATGCCTGACGCTGCAACTGCTGGTATTCGAACCTTTCGGACTGCCTTTCCTGCTGAACGTGGCCATCACGGTGGCACTGGTCTGGTTGTACACTTTCCAGGGTGGCGTAAAGTCTCTTATCTGGACAGACTCTCTGAAGACATTCTGCTTGGTGGTGTCGGTCGTACTCTGCATCTGGTATATCGCTTCCGACCTCAATCTGTCATTTACCGGTATGGTAAGCACCATTGCCGACAGTGACATGTCCCGCATCTTCTTCTTCGACGATGTGAACAGCAAGCAGTACTTCTTCAAGCAGTTCCTCGCCGGTGCCTTCACCATGATTGCCATGACCGGGCTGGATCAAGACATGATGCAGCGCAACCTGAGCTGCAAGAACTTCAAGGACTCACAGAAGAACATGATTACCAGTGTCATTTCGCAGTTCTTCGTCATCCTGCTTTTCCTGATGCTGGGCGTGCTGCTCTACATCTTTGCCGCCAACCAGCAGATTGCGGTGGAGAAGAGTGACGAACTGTTCCCGCTGATTGCCACCGGCAACTATTTCCCTGCCATTGTGGGCATACTGTTCATCATCGGCCTGATTTCTTCTGCCTATTCAGCCGCAGGCTCGGCACTCACCGCGCTGACCACTTCCTTCACCGTAGACATTCTGGGAACGAAAGGCAAGTCGGAAGAGACGGTTGTGAAGATGCGCAAGAAAGTGCACATCGGCATGGCGGTTGTTATGGGAATCACCATTTTCGTATTCAATCTTCTGAACAACACCAGTGTCATCGATGCTGTATATATCCTGGCAAGCTATACCTACGGTCCTATCTTGGGTCTGTTTGCTTTCGGCATCTTCATGAAACAACAAGTGCGTGACAAGTACATCCCGCTGGTTGCCATCGCCTCCCCGGTTCTCTGCTTCATTCTGCAGAAAAATTCCGAAGCCTGGTTCGGAGGTTATCAATTCAGCTACGAGTTGCTGATTTTCAATGCACTGTTCACTTTCATCGGTCTCTGTCTGTTGATTAGGAAAGATAAAAAGAACAATTAACTTAATACATCATCTATGAACGTAAGACGTCAGTTTTTACTAAGTTTGCTTGCCGCCTCCCTCTTCCCCCAATGGGGAGGTGCGCAAGAACTTCCGACGGATGTCCGCCAGGAAATCGGGAAATTCCTGGATACCACCGCACGGAAAGAAGTTTCCGTAGGACGTATCAGCATCGACTCAGTGGCCGTGGAAGGAAATACGCTGCAACTGTTTGCCAACATGAACTGTGCCTATATTCCTTTCCGCGAGGACAATGTAGCCGAAATATACCAGGGCGTAAGTGCCCTGCTACCGGCGGAGTTTACCAAATACAAGCTGCAAATCCGTACCAACAAGCGCAGCATCGAAGAACTGGTTCCCCAAGTCCTGCGTAGTAAAAAAGACAAAAAGACGAAGACATTCAATCCCGTCGCTTCCAAGCCTTTAGTTACCGACATTTCCGCCCCCTACACCCCTACCAACGGCTTGCAGAACCGGCACATCGCCCTATGGCAAAGCCACGGCTGGTACTACGAGCCGAAACTCGACCGTTGGGAATGGCAGCGTGCACGTATCTTCCAGACCGTGGAAGACCTCTACACCCAAAGCTACGTATTGCCTTTCCTCGTGCCGATGCTGGAAAATGCCGGTGCCAACGTGCTGCTTCCCCGCGAACGCGATTGCCAGACGGCAGAAGTCATCGTAGACAATGACGGTTGCCTGACCGGCCGTTCCGTCTATACAGAAAATTCCGGTGACAAGCTCTGGAGCCAGGGAGCAGGACAAGGCTTCGCCCACCTGCGCCCCCAATACATAGACTTTGAGAATCCTTTCAAGGAAGGCACTTACCGCGCTATAGAAACCATCAAGAAAGGAAACGCAAGCACCGCCGAATGGATTCCCGAAATCCCTTCGACCGGACAATACGCCGTATACGTCTCTTACCAAACCTTGCCAAACAGCGCGGACGATGCCCTTTACACCGTCTATCACAAAGGCGGCACCACGCAGTTCAAGGTAAACCAGCAAATGGGAGGCGGCACCTGGATTTACCTCGGCACCTTCGGCTTCAATGCCGGTCGGAACAATGAATGCAAAGTCGTTCTGAGCAACCTTTCCTCCAAAGTAGGAAGAATCATCACCGCCGACGCCGTGAAGATTGGCGGCGGTATGGGGAACATCGCCCGCCGCATCTCCAACGAGGGCGCTACGGAAAACCTGAAAAGCTCCGACACCCGCAACCTGCAAAACACCCATACAGGCAACATCCAAGACCGTGTAACCTATTCTCCATTGTCCACTATCAATTATCAACTATCTAACTATCCCCGTTTCTGCGAAGCCGCCCGCTACTGGCTGCAATGGGCAGGCATACCGGACAGCGTATATTCAGAAAGCAACGGAAAGAACGACTATACCGACGACTACAAATGCCGTGGTATCTGGGTGAACTACCTTTCCGGAGGCTCTGCCGTGAATCCGACGGAGAGAGGGCTGAACATCCCCGTCAACATGGCCTTCGCCTTCCACTCCGATGCAGGAACTACACTGAACGATTCCATCATCGGGACACTCGGCATCTACTATACCAACGCCTACAATGAGAAATTCGCCAACGGAGCATCCCGCTACTTGAGCCACGACCTGACAGACTTGATTCAGTCCAACATCGTGCGTGACGTGCGTACCCTCTACGAACCCCAATGGACACGCCGGGGCAAATGGAACCAATCCTACTATGAGGCCCGTGTACCCCGCGTACCTACCATGCTACTCGAACTACTTTCCCATCAAAACTTTGCAGACATGCGCTACGGACTGGACCCGCGTTTCCGTTTCACCGTAAGCCGCGCCATCTATAAAGGTATGTTGCAGTTCCTCTGCTCACAATACCACATGGATTATGTAGTGCAACCGCTACCGGTAGACCACATGGCCCTGCGCATGACCGGTGAAAATGAAGTGGAACTGACCTGGCGACCCGTAGCGGATGCGTTGGAACCGACTGCCATAGCAGAGAAATACATTGTCTATACCCGCATCGGCGACGGAGATTTCGACAACGGAGTATTGGTGGACGGCAACAGTTACCGCACCACACTCCCCGCCGGCATGGTGTGCAGCTACAAGGTTACCGCTGTCAACAAGGGCGGTGAAAGTTTCCCTTCCGAAATTCTTTCTGCCGGACGGGCGTTCAATTCCAAAGGTACCGTATTGGTGATAAACGGATTCGACCGTATCAGTGCCCCTGCCGACTTTACGGCACCCACCCCCGCCGACACCCTCCTTGCCGGATTTCTGGATGAGCAGGACCACGGGGTCCCCTATATCCGGGACATCAGCTACATTGGCAAGATGAAGGAATACCGCCGTTCCATTCCCTGGATGGACGACGATGCCTCCGGTTTCGGCGACAGCTATGGGAACTACGAAACTCAAGTGATTGCAGGAAATACGTTCGATTATCCTGCCATACATGGTGCCGCTATCCTGAAAGCGGGATATTCGTTTGTATCGGTTAGTAATGAAAGTCTCTCCCCCGTAGGAAAGGGAGAGAAGAATACTCCAGTGGATATGAGGGAGTATAGGTATGTGGACTTGATACTTGGGAAGCAATGCCAGACCAAGATGGGACGGGGAGGCGTAAAACCGTTGGAGTTCAAGACTTTCAGCAAACCGATGCAGGAGGCTATTGTGGCTTATTGTAAGCAAGGTGGAAATATCTTTGTTTCGGGCGCTTTTGTAGGAACGGATTTATGGGACAACCGCCTTGCAACTGCCGACGAAGCCGACAAGAAATTTGCGATGGAAGTACTGAAATATAAGTGGCGTGTGGGACAAGCGGCTACAATGGGTAAGGTGAAAAGCGTAGCTTCTCCGTTCCCCGCCCTTTCAGGAAACTATACCTATCACAATGAGCTGAATGCCGATTCGTATGTGGTGGAATCACCGGACGCCATTGAACCGGCAACCAAAGATGCACACACCGTAATGCGGTATTCTGAAAACAACCTGAGTGCCGGTGTGGCCTACCAGGGCGACTACAAGACTTTTGTATTGGGATTCCCTTTTGAATCCATACGTACTGATTCTGAAAGAGAGGCACTCATGAATGCTGTGCTGACATTCTTCAACGACAACAAATAATATCAACCAATCATCATCTATGAACAGAAGACTGTTAATAATTGTCCTGATGGCTTGCCTGCTCCCCCTGGGGATGCAGGCACAGCAAGGGACATTCCGTTTTGCCCAACTGACAGACATTCATCTGACCCCGAACAATCCGAATCCCACTGAGGACTTGCTGCGTTCCATAGCACAGATTAATGCCACCGACAGTATTGACTTTGTCCTGGTGACGGGCGACCTGACCGAAGAAGGCGACCGTGCCACCATGGAAAAAGTGAAATCGTGCCTTGACTTGCTGAAAGTACCCTACCACGTAGCCCTTGGCAACCATGAAACGAAATGGAGCGACTCCGGCTGCACCGCTTTCGGAGAAATCTTTGGCGGCGAACGCTTCGAGTTCGAGCATAAGGGATTCCTTTTCCTCGGCTTCAACTCCGGTCCGCTGATGCGTATGGCCTACGGGCATGTAGTGCCGCAAGATATCCGTTGGATGACGGAGGAAATGGAGAAAAATGGCAAAGACAAACCGGTGATACTTGTCACCCACTACCCGCTAATGGACGGGGATGTGGACAACTGGTATGAGGTGACGGATGCCGTCCGCCCTTACAACGTGCGCCTGTTTATCGGCGGGCATTATCACAGCAACCGGGATTTACGTTATGACGGCATTCCGGGCGTACTGATGCGCAGCAACCTGCGCGACAAAGAAGGAAAACCGGGTTATGGCATTTACGAAGTAACCAAAGACTCCATCCGTGTATACACGCAACGTATCGGCGAGCCTAAGAAGCAATGGGCTGCCTTCTCGCTGGCCGGGCAATATTACGACCGCAATGGAAAAGCGGAGAAATATCCCGACTTCTCGGTCAACAAGGAATATCTGAAAGTAAAGGAACAATGGATGGTACAGACGGGTGCAGGCATTTACTGCTCGCCCGCCGTAGAAAAAGATAAAGTGTTCGTAGGAGACGATATGGGACGGCTGACAGCCTACGCCCTGAAAAACGGCAAAAAGCTATGGAGCTTTGAATCCGGCAAACGTATTGTCGGTACTCCGGCCGTAAGCGAAGGTATCGTTGTATTCGGGTCTGCCGACCGCCACATCTACGGATTGAATGCCAAAGACGGCAACCTGCTCTGGACGGTAAGAGCTGCCGAACCGGTACTCGGAGCCGTGACCATCGCAGACGGTACCGCCTACATCGGTGCCAGTGATGCCACTTTCCGCGCCACAGACATCCATACAGGAAAAGTAATCTGGACCTACACCGGCGTGAAGGGCTACATCGAAACCAAGCCGTTGGTGACGGAAGACAAGGTCATCTTCGGCGCATGGGACAATACACTGTATGCCTTGAACAAGACTGACGGACGTGAGTTGTGGAAATGGACGGGCGGACTGACCCGCATGCACTTCTCTCCTGCCGCCGTATGGCCGGTAGCTGCCGACGGCAAAGTATTCATTACCGACCCGCAACGCGCCATGACCGCCATAGACATCCATACGGGCAATACCGTGTGGCGCACCTTCCAGTCCATGGTGCGCGAGACCATCGGACTTTCCGAAGACGGTGAACGTATCTATAGCAAAACGATGAACGACAGCATTGTTTGCTATGCAGCTCAAGGAGATACTCCGCGGGAGTTGTGGGCAACCAATGTAGGTTTCGGTTATGAGCATGCCCCCTCCATGCAAGTGGAAAAAGAGGGGGTAATGTTTGGCAGTACCAAAGAAGGACTTATCTTCGCACTGGAAGGAAAAACAGGCAAAGTACTGTGGAAACATAAAATAGGAAATTCACTCATCAGTACCGTAGTTCCGTTGAACGGCCACGAAGTTCTATTCACGGCAACCAGCGGGGAAGTGGGACTTCTGAGAATTAAAAATTGAGAATTAAAAATTAAAAGATATATCATGAATAAAATCAGTTGCTTTCTTCCCTACGCAGGAAAAGAACAAGTAGAAAAAACAGTGAATAGCCTACAGGCGACAGGACTTATAGAAGAAATCCGGTTAATCACGACCGATGCCACTCTGGAATCGCTCCCGGACTGCGAAATATTGTTTGTTGACATGCCCTACAGCAGTGCAACTCTCAAAGCTATTGCTAATGCAGCCAAGGGAGAATACACATTGCTTTATACCAAAGAGACTACGCTCGAAATGGGTATGTTTGCACTGGAACGTATGATACACATCCTTGAAGATTCAAGCGCCGGTATGGTATATGCCGACCACTACCAAATAGCAGACGGCAAGCAGAGCAACGCTCCGGTAATCGACTACCAATTCGGTTCCTTGAGGGATGACTTCAACTTTGGCTCCCTGCTCCTTTTCAACACCGAAAAACTAAAGGAAGCCGCCGGACACATGAAGTCTGACTACAACTTCGCCGGACTTTACGACCTGCGCTTGAAATTGAGCCAACATTCAAACTTGGTACATATCAACGAATACTTATACAGCGAGGTGGAAAACGATACCCGCAAGAGCGGCGAAAAGATTTTCGACTATGTAGACCCCAAAAACCGTGACCGCCAGATTGAGATGGAGCAGGCATGTACCGAACATCTGAAAGAAATCGGGGGATATCTGGCACCGGAGTTCAAGAAGATTGAGTTCTCTGCCGGTAACTTTGAGTATGAAGCTTCGGTCATCATTCCGGTGCGCAACCGTATCCGTACCATCCGCGATGCCATCAAGTCGGTACTGATGCAGAAGACAGACTTCAAATATAATCTTATCATCATCGACAACCACTCCACAGACGGCACAACGGAAGCCATCGACGAATTCAAGGACGACGAACGCCTCATCCATATCGTCCCCGAACGCAACGACCTCGGTATCGGCGGTTGCTGGAATGTAGGTGTACACCACCCCAAGTGTGGCAAGTTTGCCGTGCAGCTGGACAGCGACGACGTATACAAAGACGAAAACACACTCGCCATCATGGTACGCGCCTTCTACGAACAGAACTGCGCCATGGTGGTAGGCACCTATATGATGACGGACTTCAACATGAACATGATTGCTCCGGGCATCATCGACCACAAGGAATGGACTCCGGCAAACGGACGCAACAACGCCCTCCGCATCAACGGTCTGGGTGCCCCGCGCGCCTTCTATACCCCGGTACTGCGCGAAGTGAAAGTACCCAATACCAGCTATGGCGAAGACTATGCACTGGGACTGAACTTCTCCCGCCAGTACCAGATAGGACGCGTGTACGACGTGGTCTACCTCTGCCGCCGCTGGGACGACAACTCCGATGCCTCACTGGACATCGTGAAAATGAACGGACACAACCTCTACAAAGACCGCATCCGTACCTGGGAACTTCAGGCACGCATAGCGATGAACAAAAACAAGTGATATGAATCAAACGATACACCATCTTCTGACTGGACAATTGGCATCCTGGGAGACGGCACGCAACAACTATGCCGCCCTCTCCGGTGTGCGGGTGAAAGAGCTGAATGTAAACGGGATACTTTATAAGGTACAGTTCAACCCCGCACGCATCGTTTCCTCCGGTGCCAAAGTGGATGCCAAGTCCATCCTGGAACGGAAATGCTTTCTGTGCCCGGCCAATTTGCCGCCGGTACAGAAAGGTATCCCGTTCGGAGGACACTACAATATTCTGGTGAATCCGTTCCCCATCTTCCCCCGCCACCTGACAGTACCGGAACTGGCACATACCCCTCAACGCATAGCCACCCGCTTCACCGACATGCTGGAGCTGGCCGAGGCGCTGACGGATTACACCATCTTCTACAACGGTCCCAAATGTGGTGCTTCCGCCCCCGACCATGCTCATTTCCAGGCAGGAAACAAAGGGTTCATGCCTATTGAAAAGGACTGGCGCGGACAGACTGCCGGGAAAATAGCCGATTATAGGAAAGCAGCACTGTGGTATCTTGACGACGCTCCCCGTGCCACACTTGTGATTGAATCCACCTCCAAAGAGGACGCGGCAGACTTGTTCGACATCATTTACCGTTCTCTGGACGTGAAACCCGAAGAAGACGAGCCGATGATGAACGTACTGGTCCTATACGAGGCCGACCGTTGGGTGGTCTTTGTCTTCCCGCGCGAGAAACACCGCCCCGCCTGCTATACTGCCGAAGGAGAAGCCAATCTGTTGAGCAGCCCGGCATCCGTCGACTTGGGAGGTGTCTTTATCACCCCCGTAGAAAAGGATTTCTTGAAAATCACTGCGGAAGACGTGGCGCAGATATTAAGTGAAGTATGCCTCTCTGCCACAGATTTCCACAAGGTACGGCAGCGTATCAGGGAAAAAATATGACTTCTGAAATCCAAGAACTCTAATTTTAAAGAAATACCATTATGAAAGAGCCCAAAGTACAAGTAGGCATTCTGTTTGAACCGCAGATAGAATTCGTTTTGCTGAATCCGTATCGCATGGACGGAACGGAAGTCAGCGGCAAGCAGGTAGTGACCTACGACGAAGGCAAGATTCTCTGGAATGGACGCCGGTATGACGAACTGCTGTTTGAACCGCAACACGAGCAGACCGATGCCTTCGAACTATTGGACGTTACCATCGGCATCAATTTCCATTGGGAGCGCAAGGAAGACCAGCGTTTTCTGGGTGCTCTCAAAATCATCGTTGAGAATGGAAAGCTCACCGGCATCAACGTCATCCATGTAGAAGATTATCTGACCAGCGTCATCTCCTCCGAGATGAGTGCCACCGCTTCTCTGGAGCTGCTCAAGGCACACGCTGTCATCTCCCGAAGCTGGCTACTGGCACAAATACAAAAGAATAAGGAAATCACCGAAGCCCAAGCTAACTACTCGGCCTTTACGCAGACCGACGAAGAGCTGATTCGCTGGTACGACCGAGAAGACCACACACGTTTCGATGTATGCGCCGACGACCATTGTCAACGCTACCAGGGCATTACACGTGCCTCTACCGATATTGTGAAACAAGCCATCTCCGCTACCCGCGGCCAGGTACTGACATCTGATGGTAAGATTTGCGACGCCCGTTTCTCCAAATGCTGCGGCGGTGCTTTCGAGGAGTTCCAATACTGCTGGGAAGACATCAAATA
This sequence comes from Bacteroides sp. AF39-16AC, assembly GCF_003602735.1. Classification (NCBI taxonomy): domain Bacteria; kingdom Pseudomonadati; phylum Bacteroidota; class Bacteroidia; order Bacteroidales; family Bacteroidaceae; genus Bacteroides; species Bacteroides sp. AF39-16AC. Next base: position 21,872 of record NZ_QTLN01000005.1, read on the forward strand.
CCCCTATCTTGCCCAACAACGAGACAGCAAAACGCACGCCACACTGCCCGATTTGACGCAGGAAGTCGAAGCGGACCGCTGGATTCGTACCTCCCCCGAAGCATTCTGCAACACCACCGACAAGAAAATCCTCTCGCAGGTACTCAATAACTATGACCAGGAGACTACGGACTTCTATCGCTGGAAAGTGGAATATACCCAGGAAGAGCTTTCAGCCCTCATTCTGAAACGTTCAGGCATTGACTACGGACAAATCATCGACCTTATCCCCATAGCCCGCGGAACCAGCGGACGCCTCTGGAAACTGAAGATTGTGGGAACCAAACGCACACTCACCATCGGCAAGGAACTGGAAATCCGCCGCACGCTCTCCACTTCACACCTCTACAGCTCTGCCTTCGTGGTAGACAAAGAGGAGTTGTCCGCCGAAGGCATTCCCGGACGCTTCATCCTCACCGGTGCCGGTTGGGGGCATGGTGTGGGACTTTGCCAAATAGGTGCAGCCGTGATGGGCGAGCAAGGGTATAAGTATGATGCAATACTGTTGCACTACTATATAGGTGCCAGCATTGACAAGCTGTATGAATAATCGAATAGAACACAATAAATCAATATCATGAACCATACAAAAAACATATCGCCATGGGCATGGGTACCCACCTTGTACTTTGCACAAGGCATTCCATATTTTATCGTAAACAACATCTCCGTGATGATGTTTACCAAAATGGGCGTACCGAACGGAGAAATGGCCTTGTTCACAAGCCTGCTCTATCTGCCATGGACTATCAAACCCTTCTGGAGCCCGTTTGTCGACATCATCAAGACCAAAAGATGGTGGACCCTTTCCATGCAGATTCTGATGTCTGTGGCATTCATCCTGCTGACGCTGTCCATTCCACGGCCGGACGAGGCGACTATGGCGGCCGGAACAACCCCCATCAGCATGTTCAGCATCACGCTGATGCTGTTCATCATCACGGCTTTTGCCTCTGCCACACACGACATTGCCGCCGACGGCTTCTACATGCTGGCACTGAAACAGAGTGACCAGGCAGCCTTCGTTGGCATCCGAAGCACGTTTTACCGGCTCGCCTCTATCTTCGGACAAGGCGTGCTCGTAGCCATTGCCGGCGCCATCGAACTGAGAACCGAAAACATTCCGCTGTCATGGACCATCACGATGCTGGTTACAGCCGTTCTGTTCAGCCTGGTGACGTTCTATCACCTCTTTGCAGTCCCCAAACCCACCTCAGATAAGTCAACACTGGCTGCCGATGCCGCCACTGCAGGAGCTATATTCAGAGAATTCGGACGAACATTCGCCACCTATTTTACCAAACCGGGCGCATTGCTGGCCATCGTGTTCATGTTGCTGTACCGCCTGCCTGAAGCATTCCTCATCAAAATGTGTATGCCTTTCCTGGTTGCCTCCAAAGAATCGGGAGGTCTGGAACTATCGACAGCAGAAGTAGGTATCGTATACGGCACCATCGGAGTCATATTCCTCACCCTGGGCGGTATCCTCGGAGGATTGTTCGCATCACGCATTGGCTTGAAAAAATCCATCTGGTGGATGGCAGGATGCATGACTCTGCCATGCCTGACGTTTGTCTATCTTGCCATTGCCCAGCCCGACAATCTGTTTGCTATCTCAACCGCCATCGCCATCGAGCAATTTGGCTACGGCTTCGGTTTCACGGCCTACATGCTCTACATGATGTACTTCTCCGAAGGTGAATTCAAAACATCCCACTATGCCATCTGTACCGCATTCATGGCACTAAGCATGATGATACCAGGTATGTTTGCGGGATATATCCAGGAGGCTATCGGATATACGGACTTCTTCTGGTTGGTAATGATATGCTGTTTCGCCACGGTTGTTGTCACCATTTTTGCAGACAGAAGGATAGACCCGGAATATGGAAAAAAATGATTAATGGTTAATGATTAATGTTTTGTGAGTAATATTTAGTGATTGGTTATGAAGAGGACTATTATTATATCCTTGCTCTGCCTCCTTTGCGGAGGTGCGATGCAAGCACAGAAGATCAGAATAAAGACCGGTATCGAGGTACTGAAAGAACAGAATTTCCGATGCCTGGAAGGTAAGCGTGTAGGATTGATTACCAACCCGACGGGGGTGGACAACCGGATGAGGTCCACCATTGACATCCTGCACGAGGCGCCCAACGTGAACCTTGTGGCACTCTACGGCCCCGAACATGGCGTGCGCGGCGATGTGCACGCAGGCGACCATGTGACGGACATCAAAGACGCGACTACCGGACTGCCCGTCTATTCGCTTTACGGAAAGACCCGCAAGGCCACGCCGGACATGCTGAAAGATGTGGATGTATTAGTGTATGATATCCAAGACATCGGTTGCCGTTCCTTTACCTACATCAGCACCATGGGACTGGCCATGGAAGCCGCTGCCGAAAACGGCAAGGAATTCATTGTGCTGGACCGGCCCAATCCCGTAGGCGGATTGAAGATTGAAGGCAACTTGGTTGAAGATGATTGCATTTCTTTTGTAAGCCAGTTTAAAATTCCGTACCTTTACGCCCTCACTTGCGGTGAGCTGGCACTGATGCTCAATGGCGAGAAGATGTTGAAGGATGGGGAACAATGCAATCTCCACGTAGTGAAGATGAAAGGCTGGAAACGCAAGATGGATTATACCCAAACCGGACTGCAATGGGTTCCCTCCTCTCCACACATTCCACATCCTCATTCTGCATTCTTCTACCCCGTCAGCGGCATTCTGGGCGAACTAGGATATATGTCTATCGGCGTGGGGTATACCATTCCGTTCCAGATGTTTGCCGCACCATGGATGGAAGCGGAAAAGCTGGCCGGAAACCTGAACCGTCTGAACGTACCGGGGGTCATCTTCAGACCGATGTACCTAAAGCCGTTCTATAGTGTAGGCAAAGGCGAGTTGCTGCAAGGTGTGCAAGTGCACATCATGGATTTCGGCAAAGCACCGTTGAGCGACCTGCAATTCCTGGTCATGCAGGAAGTCGCCGCCCTCTATCCTGACCGTGCCGTGTTTGACCATGCCGACAAGGGACGTTTCAACATGTTCGACAAAGTAAGCGGTTCGCGGCAGATACGCGAGCGCTTCTCGAAACGGAACCGTTGGGAGGACATACGCGACTACTGGTATAAAGATGCCGAAGACTTCCGTAAGTTGTCGAAAAAGTATTATTTATATAAATAAATTTACAGATAAATAAGGAAGGGAAAAGAGCCTGATACGGAGACTATTTCAGTCGTATACAGAACCACATTCAGTCGTATACTTAAATATATTCAGTATACGACTGAATGTACCCCCTCGTAAGACACGTTTACAGAGCACTTTGAAGCGAAGTGATGCAATAAAAAAAGTGAACATGAAAGAGCATAGTTACATGGCTTTCCTGCAGGAAGCAAAACAATTCATTCCGCAGGAAAGGATTTACACCGACGAACTTCGCCGGCTGGCTTGGGGTACGGATGCCGGTTTTTACCGACTGATTCCCCAGATTGTAATCCGTTCGAAAGACGAAGATGAAGTTTCACAACTGTTGAAACTGGCGAGCCGCCACGGGCTGCCCGTCACCTTCCGAGCGGCAGGGACCAGTTTGTCGGGTCAAGCCATTAGCGACTCCATCCTCATCGTAGCCGGTAAGAATTGGGAAAAATACAGCATATCCGCCGACTACGAACAGATAACCCTCCAACCGGGCATCATCGGACAACGTGTGAACGAACTGTTGGCTCCCTACGGCCGTAAGTTTGCACCGGATCCCGCCTCGGTGAAAAGCGCCATGGTAGGCGGTATTGTCATGAACAATGCTTCCGGCATGAACTGCGGTACGCACGCCAATAGCGACAAGGTGCTTGTTTCCGCCCGTATCATCCTAATGGATGGTACCCTGCTGGATACCGGAAATCCCGTCAGCCGCGCCTCCTTCGAAGTGAGTCACCGTGACTTCATTCGCCGCATCTGCGAACTGCGCGATGAAATACGTACCAACGAAAAACTGGCCGAACGCATCCGATACAAATATTCCATCAAAAATGTAACCGGGCTCAATCTGCTGCCCTTCGTCCGTTTCGACGACCCATTCGAAATCATTGCCCACCTCATGGTAGGTTCCGAAGGTACACTGGCGTTCCTTTCGGAAGTGACGATGAAGACTGAATATGATTATCCCTACAAGGCCAGCGCTATGCTCTACTTCAAGACCATCAAAGAAGCGAGCCGCGCTGTGGTAGCCATGAAGAAGCTGGTCGACGAAACCGGCGAATGGACAGTAAAAGGGGCTGAAATGCTAGACTATAAGAGCCTTTCTTCCGTCAATGACCCCGTATTCCTAAAATACAAAGGCAAAGTTGCCTCCTCTGCCCTCCCCGGCGTGGAGCCCGGCGACGAAACCGGGTTGACAGCAGTGCTGACCGAAACCAAAGCCCGTACCCCGGAAGAACTGCAACAGAACATATCTGCCATTGAAGCTTGCCTGCAAGCCTTCACCACCTATATTCCGGTACGCTTCACCGACCGTCCGGAGGAATATTCCAAATACTGGGCCATCCGTTCCGGCATCTTCCCCTCTGTGGGAGGTACGCGCCAGCCGGGAACCACTTGCCTCATCGAAGACATCGCCTTCCACATTGAAGACCTTCCGGAGGCAACGGCAGAACTGCAACAGCTCATAGCCCGCCACGGATATAATGACGCCTGCATCTACGGCCATGCTCTCGAAGGCAACTACCACTTCATCATCAACCAGTCCTTCAGTACCCAAGCGGAAGTGAAACGCTACGAAGACTTGATGAATGACATCAAGACCTTGGTAGTAGATAAATATGACGGTTCCCTAAAAGCCGAGCATGGCACGGGCCGGAATATGGCTCCCTTTGTCCGCCATGAATGGGGAGATGACGCCTACAAAGCCATGAAAGCCGTCAAAGAGCTGTTTGACCCACAAGGATTGCTAAACCCCGGTGTCATTTTCAATGATGACCCGCAATGCCATATCAAGAACTTCAAGCCGCTGCCTTTATTAGTGATGAGTGACAAGAGACAAGCTACGTCACTCGTAGCTGACAAATGCATTGAGTGCGGTTTCTGCGAAGTCAACTGTCTCTCCTGCGGCTTTACCCTTTCCTCGCGCCAGCGTATCGTGTTGCAGCGCGAAATATCCCGGCTGAAACAAAGCGGTGAGGACCCGACACGCCTTGCACTGCTCGAAAAACAATACCGCTATCCCGGCAACCAGACTTGTGCCGGAGACGGCCTCTGCTCCATGTCGTGCCCGATGGGTATCAATACGGGCGACCTTACCCATATAATCCGCCAGGAAGCATTACCCAAAGGCAGTCTGGGATACAAAGCCGGAGACTTTGTCGCCAATCATTTCGCTGGTGTCAAGAGTGCACTGCGTCCCGTATTGTCCTTAGCCAACTTCGGACATTCACTATTAGGGACAAAGGCGATGAGCGGCATTACCAAGGGGCTGCACAATGCATTAGGCATACCTCTATGGACGCCGGCTATGCCGAAAAGTTATCAGTTACAAGCTACGGAGTTACAAGCTACAAGCACTATGCAGCATAATAGCGCAGCACTTGTAGCTCGTAGCTCTGTAACTCGTAACTACAAAGTCGTCTACTTCCCCAGCTGCATCAACCAGACTATGGGTCTGGCAAAGAAGTCTCCCGTAGAGCAGCCATTGGTAAATAAAATGGTGTCCTTGTTGCAAAAAGCCGGTTACGAAATCATCTTCCCGAAAGATATGGACAAGCTTTGCTGTGGCACCATTTGGGAAAGTAAAGGGATGCTGGACATTGCCGATCGCAAGACAGCCGAACTGGAGGCCGCACTTTGGGAAGCCAGCGAACAAGGCAAATACCCCGTCCTCTGTGACCAAAGCCCTTGTCTGCACCGCATGCGCGAATGTATCAAGAAGATGAAACTGTATGAACCTGCAGAATTCATCTATACATTCTTACGTGAGAAGCTGATTTTCACACCTATTAACCGCCCCGTAGCAATCCACATCACCTGCTCCATGCGGAAAATGGGACTGGCAGATACCATTATAGCCCTTGCACGCCTTTGCTCCAGTAAAGTCATCGTGCCGGAAGAAGTAGGTTGCTGCGGTTTTGCCGGAGACCGGGGATTCACCTATCCTGAGCTGAACTCGTACGCCCTACGCAAACTCCGCCCGCAAATAGAAGCGTCCGGAGTGAATATAGGCTACTCTAACAGCCGTACTTGTGAAATCGGATTGACAACAAACTCAGGTATCCCCTATGTATCCATTGCCTATCTGGTAGACGAATGTACAAAGGCAGCTGATAATTAGGATTGATAATTAACTTAACACACAAATATTACAATGAACAGTACAAAAGTAAGTAAACGCATCCTTGCACTCGACATTCTCCGTGGTGTCACCATCGCAGGTATGATTATGGTAAACAACCCCGGTTCGTGGGGACATATCTATGCCCCCTTGCGGCATGCAGAGTGGAATGGTCTGACCCCCACCGACCTCGTCTTTCCCTTCTTCATGTTTATCATGGGAATTTCCACATACATTTCCCTGAAGAAATACAACTTCGAGTTCAGCCACGCCGCCGGCATGAAGATACTGAAACGCACCATCGTCATTTTCCTTATAGGCATGGCTATCGGCTGGTTCTCGCGTTTCTGCTATTACTGGGCCTCCGCTCCGGACGACCTCAGTTTCGGAGAGAAGCTATGGGCTTCCGTCTGGACATTCGACCGTATCCGTATTCTGGGTGTCATGCAACGGCTGGCCCTTTGCTACGGAGCAGCCTCCATCATTGCACTAACCATGAAGCATAAACATATACCTTATCTGATAGCCGGCCTATTGACAGGCTACTTCATACTGTTGATGTGCGGCAACGGTTTCGCCTATAATGAAACAAACATTCTTTCCGTGGTAGACCGTGCCATCCTGACCCCTGCACACATGTACAAGGATAACGGCATAGATCCCGAAGGTTTGTTAAGCACCATTCCTGCCATTGCACATGTGTTGCTGGGCTTCTGTGTAGGGCGGCTGATGCTGGATGGCAACAAGTCGGAAGACCGTGCCTCATTTCTCAATTCGCAGCTTATCACACTGTTGCTGGTAGGTGTTATCCTTACTTTCTCCGGTTTCCTGCTAAGCTACGGTTGCCCCATCAACAAGAAAATATGGTCTCCTACCTACGTACTCGTCACTTGCGGACTGGCATCCAGTTTTCTGGCATTGCTTATCTGGATTATTGATGTGAAAGGCTATAAGAAGTGGAGCATGTTTTTCGAGGCATTCGGTGTGAATCCGCTGTTCATGTATGTATTGGGCGGCGTACTTAGCATACTTTTCGGTAGTATCAGTTTCCCGTGGGGAAACAGCAGCATCAGCATACACGGATTCTTATACAATATAGTCCTCATGCCCGTTTTCGGTGAAACCGCCGGTTCCCTTGCCTTTGCCCTGCTGTTTATCGCCATTAACTGGTGTATCGGCTACCAGTTGTACAAACGAAAAATATATATCAAAATATAAGGATTAGGGGTTAGTGATTAAGGATTAGTGATTAATACGTTGCCTATAATTAAGAAACAGTATCACCTACCATTAATCACTAATCCTTAATCACTAACCCCTAATCCCTAATCATTAAACATTATTTATATGATTCTAATAGCAGACAGTGGCTCTACAAAGACCGATTGGTGTGTTGTAGAGAATGGAGTACTTCTCCAACAGATATTCACGAAAGGGACGAACCCTTTCTTTCAGTCGGAAGAGGAAATCAGTAATGAAATAGCAACAGCGCTATTACCTCAGCTGAAGACAAGTGAGCTGGATGCCGTATACTTTTATGGTGCAGGATGCGGATTTCCCGACAAGATAAGTATGGTGCACCGTGCCATAACCAAACACCTCAGTGTGAAAAATGAAGTGGAAGTCAATACCGATATGCTGGCTGCCGCACGTGGCCTCTGCGGACATGACTCAGGCATTGCCTGCATCATGGGGACCGGCTCCAACTCATGTTATTATGACGGAAAAAGCATTGTCACCAATGTATCTCCTCTGGGATTCATCTTGGGAGACGAAGGCAGCGGAGCCTGCTTGGGCAAACTGTTGGTAGGCGATATCTTGAAAAATCAGATGACACCCGAGCTGAAAGAGAAATTCCTCAAACAGTTCGACCTGACACCTGCTGATATCATCGACCGTGTCTACCGTAAACCTTTCCCCAACCGTTTCCTGGCAAGCTTGTCACCATTTCTTGCACAGAATCTGGGTGAACCTTGTGTACGCGCTCTGGTACTGAACAGCTTTAAGGCATTCCTTAAACGCAATGTCATGCAATATGAAGACTATCAGCATCAAAAAGTACATTTCATCGGTTCCGTAGCCTTCTATTACAAGGAAGTTCTGGCAGAAGCTGCCAAAGAAATGGGTATCCAACTGGGTGCAATCATCAAGAGCCCCATGGAAGGACTCATCAAATATCACAACTGAAAGTGACAAATCGTAAATAGTAAATCGTCAAATAGTAAATAGCCTTATGTTCGTAAAAATCTCAGAGCAACCATCGCTCTACAATGACTTGGAAAAGAAATCAGTCCGTGAAATTCTGGAAGACATCAATACCGAAGACCAGAAAGTGGCGCTTGCCGTACAGAGGGCAATCCCTCAAATAGAAAAGTTGGTAACCCAGATTGTGCCCCGCATGAAACAAGGCGGACGCATCTTCTACATGGGTGCGGGTACCAGTGGACGTCTGGGCGTACTCGACGCTTCGGAAATTCCACCGACTTTCGGTATGCCCCCCACGCTGGTTATCGGCTTGATTGCCGGTGGTGACACTGCATTGAGAAATCCGGTAGAGAATGCCGAAGATGACATTCACCGCGGTTGGGAAGAACTGACGGAACGCAATATTACAGATAAGGATACGGTCATCGGTATTGCTGCATCCGGTACCACCCCCTACGTGATTGGTGCCATGCACGAGGCACGCGAACACGGCATACTGACCGGCTGTATTACCAGCAACCCGGACTCTCCAATGGCAGCAGAGGCAGATGTAGCCATCGAAATGATTGTAGGGCCTGAATATGTGACGGGAAGCTCACGCATGAAATCGGGAACAGGACAGAAAATGATACTGAATATGATTACTACTTCCGTCATGATACAGTTGGGACGCGTGAAAGGCAACAAAATGGTGAATATGCAGCTCAGTAACAAAAAGCTTGTGGACCGTGGTACCCGTATGATTGTAGAGGAACTCGGACTGGACTATGGCAAAGCCAAGGCGCTGCTGTTGATGCACGGTTCGGTGAAAAAGGCAGTGGATGCGTACCGGATTTAGCTATTACTCACTCTTAAATTCCTTTATTATGAAAGCAATATATTTTTTTCTCTTTTCTCTTTGTCTGCAAGCTGCCACCGCGCAACCCTTGCAACGCGTAGCCCCTGAACAAGTGGGAATGGACTCACGCAAGTTGATGTATGCTGACGAAGCGATTGAAACAGCCATCTCCAACAAGGATATTCCCGGTGCCGTACTTGCTGTAGTACGTAACGGCAAGATGGCCTATCTGAAAGCTTACGGCAACAAGCGTATTTATCCCAATGTGGAGCCTATGACTGCCAATACTATCTTTGATATGGCATCTTGCAGCAAATCCATGTCGACCGCCGTATGTACGATGATACTGGCAGAACGCGGCAAGCTCCGTATGCTGGACCCCGTCAGCCTCTACATACCCCATTTCAAGAATTGGGAAAGCGAAGACGGCAAAGAGAAAAAGGTAATCCGCATTGCCGATTTGATGACACACACTTCCGGTCTTCCTCCCTATGCACCGGTAGCCGAGCTAGAAAAGCAGTACGGTTCTCCCAATCCTGATGGGCTTATGGAATATATTGCTACTTGTAAACGCGACTTCAAGCCGCAGACTGATTTTCAATACAGTTGCCTCAACTTCATCACTTTGCAGCACATTATCGAGACTATAAGCGGACAGAGCCTGCGTGACTTTGCACGTGAAAACCTATTTGATGTACTCGGCATGGAGCATACCGACTATCTGCCTTGCCAACGTGATAAGGATGGTAACTGGATTACGATAGTTGACAAAGGAACGAGAAAACAAGGACACAAGGAAAACAACGTAGCCAATTCTCAATTTTCAATTCGCAATTCTCAATTGAATAACATTGCCCCCACTGAAAAGCAACCTAATGGACAAGTTCTCTGCGGACAAGTTCATGACCCGCTGGCACGTGTCATGAACGGAGGTATCAGCGGTAATGCAGGAGTATTCTCTTGTGCTGATGATATTGCCATACTCTGCGCAGCCCTGCAAAACGGAGGTGAATGGAACGGACGCCGCATCCTGAGTCCGCTGGGTGTAAAAGCCATGCGTACTGTGCCACGCACTACCGCCAGTCTGGGACGCACTCTCGGTTGGGATAATTTTACAGCCTATGCCTCCAACAATGGAGATTTGTTTGGTCCTAATACCTATGGGCATACCGGCTACACGGGTACCTCCATCATTATCGATCCGGACAATGACACTTCCGTCATACTCCTTATCAACGCCGTACATCCGGAAGACGGACACAGCGTAGTTCGCCTGCGTTCATTGGTTGCCAACGCTGTGGCGGCTTCCATCTACCCCATTCCGCGTATTTATACAGACCATTACTACAAACGTTTCCTACAGTTTATGGATGAGCCTGCCATTACAAGCAAGGACATCGTCATGCTTGGCAATAGCCTGACTGAAGGTGGCGGTGACTGGTCTGCCCGTCTTGGTAAGAAGAATGTACGTAATCGCGGCATCATCGGTGATGAAGTGATGGGTATCTATGACCGCCTGCATCAGATACTTCCCGGACATCCCGCCAAGCTGTTCCTGCTTATCGGAGTCAATGACATTTCCCATGACTTGGCACCAGACAGTATTGTAGACATGATTCGCATGACGGTGGAACGCATCCGGAAAGAATCTCCCGACACAAAACTCTACCTACAAAGCCTACTCCCTTTCAATGAAAGTTTCGGCCGATACAAAAAACTGACTGGAAAGACAGATATGGTTCCTGAAATCAACTCCCGTCTGGAGGCGTTTGCCAAAGAGGAAGGCATTGCCTATATCAATCTTTTTCCACTATTTACAGAGAAGGGAACAAATGTACTACGCAGTGAGTTGACCGGCGACGGACTGCATTTGAATGAGGATGGATACAAAATCTGGGTAAAGGCCATTAAGAAGAAAATATAAAACGAACCAGTCTCCGAACGTCTGCCACACTACCAACAGGCTAAAGAAGACATCTCTCCATTAACTAGATTCCCCCTGCCATAGACATCTATAGCAGGGGGAATTCTTATATTCGGGGCGTTTCGGCACACACCCTCTTTTATCTCATTCGGCAAAGCTAACCAGTTGCAAGTCAAACGTCAACAGAGAGCCTCCGGGGATTGTATTTGTAGAATAAGGAGCAGTATAATCATTTATACCATATCCGCTTTGATAAGGGATATACAACATCCACCGCTCACCCATCCGCATAAGCTGCAAGGCAGCTGCCCAACCGGCAACGACACCCGAAACTTCAAAATCCACGAATGAATCAAAAACCGTAGGTTCTTTTACCGGAGGAATAGGTATATCGCGGTCAATAGCACTATAACCGTCAAAGCAACCGTCGAATTCTTCGCCATTCACATAAGTCCCATAATAATAAGCATTCACCTTTGAATGATAACCCGTATACAACGGGCGTTCACCCGTCTCATTCTTCACAAGCTTCTTGCAATAGACATACTGAGCACCTTCAGAAGTGCTTGCAGTCGTCTGTATGGCATACAGTTTCCCGAGTTCCATAGCATCGGCCTGCTCTGCTGTGGCGACATAATTCTCGCCAGTCAGCCTTTTTATCGAGTCAACAAAAGCCTCGCCGCGTTCTCTCCAATTATCATACTTTCCAGCCTCTTCCACTTCTTCACAAGAGATAAAAGCACCCACCAGCAACAGCAAGAAAGGCAAAAACAAAAGGGACTTTTTCATTTACTATTTTACTATTTTACTATTTACTATTTCAGTTTGTTCACGCACCGGTCTATTCCATAACCGCTTTATTGCAAGGTTTTCAGCAACGATGTGATGCTTACACGGTCTGCAATAATATTATTCAGTTCAGAGATAGCCACGCGCTCTTGCTGCATGGTGTCACGATTACGCAGTGTCACACAGTTATCTTCCAAAGTCTGATGATCCACGGTGACACAGTACGGAGTACCAATGGCATCCTGGCGGCGGTAACGCTTACCAATAGAATCTTTCTCATCATACTGACAATGGAAGTGGAACTTCAGATTGTCAATGATTTCGCGCGCTTTTTCGGGCAGCCCATCTTTCTTTACCAACGGCATTACGGCCAGTTTCACCGGTGCCAGTGCAGCAGGCAACTTCAAGACAACACGGGATTCACCGCTATCCAACGTCTCTTCACAGTAGGAAGCCGACATGATGCTAAGGAACATGCGGTCTACACCGATACTAGTCTCGATGACATACGGGGTATAGCTTTCGTTGGTTTCCGGATCGAAATACTTGATGTTCTTGCCGGAGAACTTCTCATGCTGGGACAAGTCGAAATTTGTACGGCTGTGAATACCCTCTACTTCCTTGAAACCGAAAGGCATCAAGAACTCAATGTCTGTAGCAGCATTAGCGTAGTGGGCCAGTTTGTCGTGGTCGTGATAACGGTAATGGTCATCACCGAAGCCCAGCGCCTTGTGCCATTTCAGGCGAGTAGCCTTCCAACTCTTGAACCAGTCAAGCTCTGTACCCGGCTTCACAAAGAACTGCATTTCCATCTGCTCGAACTCGCGCATACGGAAGATGAACTGGCGGGCTACAATTTCGTTACGGAAAGCCTTACCAATCTGGGCGATACCGAAAGGAATCTTCATGCGACCGGTTTTCTGTACATTAAGGTAATTTACGAAGATACCTTGTGCCGTTTCCGGGCGAAGGTATATCTTCATGGCACCATCGGCGGTAGAGCCCATTTCAGTTGAGAACATCAGATTGAACTGGCGTACCTCTGTCCAGTTCTTTGTGCCACTGATAGGGCAAACGATTTCTTCGTCAAGGATAATCTGACGGAGTTCGTCCAGATTATTATCGTTCAAAGCCTTGGAAAAACGTTCATGCAAGGCATCACGTTTGGCCTGGTGTTCCAGCACACGACCGTTGGTACTGCGGAACTGAGCCTCATCGAAAGCCTCACCAAAACGCTTGGCAGCTTTGGCCACTTCTTTGTTTATCTTGTCATCGTACTTAGCAAGCTGGTCCTCTATCAACACATCGGCACGATAACGTTTCTTGGAATCGCGGTTGTCAATCAAAGGGTCATTGAAAGCATCTACGTGTCCGCTGGCTTTCCAGATGGTGGGGTGCATAAAGATTGCTGAGTCGATACCGACAATATTTTCGTGCAGCAGCACCATACTCTGCCACCAGTATTGCTTGATGTTATTTTTCAGTTCCACACCCATCTGACCATAGTCATACACAGCTCCCAGTCCATCATAAATCTCGCTGGAAGGGAACACAAAACCATATTCCTTACAGTGTGATACGAGTTTCTTAAAAACGTCTTCTTGTGCCATTTTCTGTTGTATCTAAATTAATTTGAATCTTATTTTCAGCTAAAAAGCGCCACAAAGATAGGGATTTATATCGTAAGTAGGACACGGAGGGTATTAATTTATCTTATTACCAAATAAAAGAAGAAGCTACCTCATAACTCCGAGGCAGCTTCTTTCCCAATTTTACCCAATTACAATTAATTTACCTAAGCACTACAAATCAACCTAATCACAACCAAGAATAATATTATACTCACCTTCAGCGTTTTATCGTATTAACAGTCTCTTGTGGTTTCAATATGTCATTTGTTTTTTCCACAACTGATACCACATCAACATCAAGTACAGCCTTAATATCCTTGGAAGAGGTTCCAATCAAAAACTTATAATTTCCAGCATCCACTACCCATGAAGAAGAAGCTTCATCATAAGAAGCCAAATCCGTAGTGTTCAGTTTCAAAGTGGCAGTAACAGTCTCACCTGGCCTCAATTCCTTAGTTTTGGTAAAAGCTTTAAGTTCTTTTTCCGGTTTGTTCATCTGAAACCTATTGGGAGTGGAGACATAAAGCTGAACAACCTCTTTCCCTGCAAACTTACCAACATTCTTCACATCAATAGAAACAGTATATATACCATTATCAACTTTGACAGACGGATTGACATACTCGAATGTTGTATACGAAAGACCATAGCCGAAAGGATAAGACACTTGCTTTCCGAAACTATCGAAATAGCGATAACCGACAAAAATATCTTCTTCATAATCCGTATAGTCTACATTCTTCACTGAAGAGCTTTTGTCCTCCTTATTCCTCACATCTGTATTAGCCCTAGCATCCATAGGAAAATTGGTCGAAGAAGCAACGTCCATCAACTTGTTCGGGAAAGTCATTGTCAACTTACCCGATGGAGATACCTTACCGCTCAACACATCCGTCACACTATTTCCACCCTCCTGTCCTGCCTGCCAAGCCAGCAAAATAGCATCCGGTAGTTTTTTCCAAGAAGCTGTTTCGATTACACCTCCGATATTCAATACCACCACCACTTTCTTCCCAGCAGCATGGAAAGCTTGGCTGACGGACTTCAGCAGTTGCAATTCTTCCTCACTCAGTTCAAAATCACTGACATTACGGTCTACAAATTCACCGGAAGTACGTCCCAGCGTAACCAATGCAACATCCGCTTTAGCAACTTGTTCTGACAACACCTTTGTAGTAGGGATAAGTTCTGTCGGGCGAGGTACCGGCATAAATCTGGAGAAAGGCTGAGACGAGTCAGGAGTATTTTTCTTATTCTCGGCCTCAATATACTGTTCATAATCGGCCTTCAATGCTTCATCTATCTGGTATCCAGCATTCTTCAAACCATCCAATAATGAGACTGTATAGGCACGATTCACATTACCTGAGCCGGTACCTCCTGCTATGAAATCATAGGAAGTACACCCGAAAAGAGCTATATTTCTGACCTTCCTTTCAAATGGCAAGGTTTCGTTATTATTCTTCAACAAAACCATTCCTTCAGTCGCTGACTGGCGGGTAACTGCTGCGTGCGCCTTCAAATCAGGTTTATTGGAATATTTGTATTCTTTAAAATGAGGAGTTTGGAGAATAAGTTCAAGAACACGCTTCACATTACGATTCAGTATGGATTCATCCAATTTTCCGGATTTCACCCCTTCGATAATCATATCATACTGGTTAGCCCTTCCCGGTTGGAGCATATCATTACCTGCTATCATCTGAGCCACGGCATCCTTCCCTCCAAACCAGTCAGTTACCACCATACCCTCGAAATTCCACTCATCACGCAATAAAGTGGACAGCAAGTCTGTATTCTCAGAAGCATAGGTGCCATTAATATGATTGTAAGAGGACATTACTGTCCATGGTGCCGATTCCTTCACTGCAATTTCGAACCCCTTCAAATAGATTTCCCGTAAGGCACGGGGAGTGACACGAGCATCATTGGCATTCCGATTGGTTTCCTGATTGTTGACAGCAAAATGCTTGATGGAAGTTCCCACTCCATTGCTCTGTACCCCTCTGACATAAGCGGCAGCTATCTTGCCGGATACAAGCGGATCTTCGGAATAGTATTCAAAATTACGCCCGCACAACGGGTTCCGATGGATATTCAAGGCAGGAGCCAACAAGACATCCGCACCATATTCCAGCACTTCATTACCTATCGATTTCCCGACTTCCTCCACCAAATCTTGATTCCAAGTAGAAGCAAGTAATGTACCGATAGGGAAATGCGTACAATAATAAGTAGCAGAATCGCCTTCGCGGACAGGATCGATACGCAGGCCGGCAGGTCCATCTGCCAACACAATGGCCGGGATTCCCAAACGGGGTATCGGATAAGTGGTGCCCGCAGCACCGGGAACCAGCTTCTTGGTAGTGCCAATCACCGTGCTGTCACCCGAGGTACCCGCCATTCCGGTACCGATAACCAAGCGCGCCTTTTCTTCCAGCGTCATAGCGCCAATGACATCCTCAACGGAATCTTTACCCAGTTGGGGAGCCGCCGGTCCACAAGCGCTCAAAACGCTTGCGACCAACAGCAGACTGAATAGTTGTTTCTTCATGGTGTGTTATGATTTATTTGAACAACTTGGGAGCAAATACAGAGAGATAAATACGCCAGCAAGTCCATACATGCCCACCGGGAGTTTCCATAAACTCATACTTATATCCCTTCTTATCCAAATCGGCGCGATAGGCGGCATTGTTCTTATACAGGAAATCGTCTTTGCCGATACCCAGCCAGTAGAGTTTAGGAGCTTTTTCAAACTGGACAGCCAGCTTCTTGTCCATATCCTGATAAACCGGGCTATTCCGCTGGCCTGCACTCTGGACATTAAGAGCGGCAGAGAACAAACCTACATAATCGAACATATCGGGATAGTTCAAAGAAATATTGGCAGAATGAAAGCCACCCATTGAAAGGCCTGCAATGGCACGGTGTGCCTTGTCTGCCTGCACACGGTAATTACTTTCTACGAACTTCACAATCTCGGGGAAATAGGTTTCAAATGCACCGTCCATGGTTCCGTTCTTCATGTGGTAGGGCTTATAGTAACCCAGGCTGCTTTCACCCGGTGCAGCTTCCATGGCGGCATGTCCATTGGGCATCACGACAATCATCGGTTCAGCCTTGCCTTGTGCTATCAGATTATCGAGAATCTGTGCCGCACGTCCGAAAGTAGTCCATTCGTCTTCATCACCGCCCATGCCATGCAACAAGTAGAGCACAGGATATTTTCTGTTACCGGACTGTTCATAACCCGCCGGTGTGTAGATGTTGATACGGCGATCCATTTTCATGCCATCAGAGTGATACCAACGGTGGGCCAATGTTCCATGAGGCACTTTATTGACCTTATATAAATCAGCCTTGCCATTCCCTACGATGAATACATTGCTTGTTGTGGCAAAGTCACGATAGACATAAACATTGTTGGGGTCTATGGTCGGTACGCCGTCTACCATGAATTCATAACTGTAGAGTTCCGAGTCCAGCGGTTTGGTGGTATAGGTCCAGATTCCTTCGGCATTCTTCGTCATGTCTATCAGGCCTGCGCCCACCATACCGCCAATGTGTTGTCCCTCCGCCCTTTCGGCAAAGTCACCTGCAATCTGTACCTTCTTGGCATCGGGAGCCTTGAAGTTAAAAGTCACTGTGTTGTCTTTATTCACGATTGCAGACTCGAGGTCTTGCGCAACAAACAAGTTCTGCTGGGCAGACATTTGCAGTCCACAAGCTGCCATAAATGCAGCCAATATAATCTTTTTCATTTCAGTTCTTCAAATTAAAGTTCATTGATTCAAGTTCATTCTGCCACTGTAATAATCAGGCGGTGATAGCGGTTCATCTGTGGCGTACCGTTATCCGTAGCTTCCAAAATCAAGTGGATGGTATCACCGGGGTTGGCATCAGCCGGAACAGTAAAAGCTGTATTTGCAGAAGCAGGGTCATCTACCGTTACTTTGCCCCGATATGTACCGGCTGACACATACTGCCACCATTTAATGGTAAGGGCATCCTTATCCGGATCGGTTACAGTGTATTTAAGTTTCAGCTTCTCACCCGGCTTGGCACTCATGGCAAGCGCCCCTTTTATCACCGGCTCATGATTTGCGTCGGCATAGTTTGGAGTGACCGACCATTTAAAGCGGGCAGCCAATCCATTCATTACCGGAGCTGTGAAGTCGGGCAAAGGATAGTGCTCGGCTCTATACTTCATCTGCTCCATGCGCGGAAGATTCTTCACCGAATCGGGAAGGACGGTTCTTCCACCGCACCATCCCCCATAAGTGGGGTCTTCGTGACCACGCAGGCCGTTACCTATCAAATTCAGGAAACAGTAAGTATCGCCTTCAGCCAGATAGGAGCCTTTCGGCTGGATTCCGGTCCAAACCACATAGCCTTGCTTTTTCAATTCATCAACCGTATAACCCGACAAACCGAAGAAATCGAACTTATCACCTTTCACCATCTGCTTACCGTCTCCCCAGACCCGATACATTTCACCGAAAGGACCTTTACTGCGGATGTTCTCCTGCATCCATTCCGGAGAGTAGAAAACCTGATTTTCCTTGGAGGCTCTTAACTGTGCATTATAAGCCAGGCCGACTGTCATCCCCCCCATCTCCATTTGTCTGAGTTCCGGCCAGAAAGGTCGGATATACCGTGCATACGTATCATCCTGATCACCCGAAAGGGAAAGGACCACTTTTCCTATTATCTTCTCACGGATGCCTTTCCAGGCATCGGTATGCTCATAAATATCCTGAATGGACTTCAAGGCACGGGCGATGGTGCTGCCACCTCCCCAAGCATTGATGAATACCGGATCCGTACAATCATCGAGCAATACAGCTTTAATCAGCTCCGACCCCGGAGTGTCCTTGGAAATATCACCGTCGAACTCGATATTACCGATACGCACTTTAGACTTCAGGTATTCGGGAGTCGGATAAGACGGGTCGTGCACTTTCAGATTGGGATATACTTTCTCGTAAGCTTCCACGGCATCGTCAATGAAACGTTCATCCGGATCCCAACGCCAGCTTTCCATAGGTCCGTAGTCTATGCCATTACGGGAATATTCACGTCCAGGCACATACCACTTCGTGCCGTGCCCGTCACCTTTCCAATGGAACTGGCTGCTGGCATAAATCAAGCCTTCCACACGGAAATCCGTACTGAAAAGCAGGAAACGTATCAAAGAGTTCAGGTCATCAAGTTCCGGGTCACAAGTAATGATGACACGCGGTTTTGACGATTTTTCACCGGGCGTCTGCTGTCCGCTCATGCAAACCGGCATCACAGCCATAAGGCCTGATAGGAATAAGCATTTTAATTTATTCATAAACTAAGTTTTATTGATTAATTACCAACCCGGGTTCTGGGTCATATTCTTATTGACATTCATTTCAGTAGCAGGGAACGGAAGCAGTTCATGCTTACCGCTCTTGAAGCCGGCAGAAGCATTTTTCTGTTCATCCCAACTTACACGGCCGTCTTTGTAAAGAGCCGGTCTTTCCTGCCCTCTCTTGGCAAGTACCGTAGCAGCATCACCCCACCGAATCAAATCCTGGTAACGGCAGCCTTCCATCCAAAGCTCCAGACGCTTCTCTTTCTTGATATCATCCATAGAGACGCTGCCCAATGCAGGCAACTGGGCACGGTCACGCACTTTATTCACATATCCGGCAGCCTTACTTGCATTTCCGGACTGAAGACTCGCTTCAGCAGCAAGCAGCAGAACCTCGGCATAACGCATGGCACGGGTATTGTTAGGACAACGCAACCACCAATAGTTGATGACATCTGCTTCATAAACACGGTATTTCCAGCTGAAGTAACCGGCATTGTCCGGCATATAAGCTATGGCATTGCTCAATGAGATACCCATATCCTCCATTTGCCGGTATGTCTTGATAGAGGCATTCAAGCGATAAGTATCTCCCATTTCGACAAACGCATCGTAGCTTTCCTTCGTCGGATTAAAAAATCCCCAGCCGCCATGAGAATAGATTTGAGTAGGCTCATTGAATGCAAGCATGTCTCCACGCCAATGCACATATACCCAAATCATGTTACTCATAATGCCGGTAACATTGTTGGCGTCGTAAACATAATTACTTTCAAACAGACTTTCACAATTCGCCTCGCCTTTGGTAGTCTGGATATTCTCATAATCACTGTAAAGGTCGTACTTCCCGCTATTGATTACCTCATCCAAAACTGTAACAGCAGCACCATAATTCTTCTGGAATACGTATGCCTTGCCCAACAAGGCTTGTGCAAATTGTTTGGTGATACGATAGGTAAAGTTGTCCAAGCTTGTCTTTTCCTCCAAATTGCCACTGTTGACAGCTTCGGTCAAATCTTGGTTCACCAATGCCCAAAGCGCCTCTGTATTACCATTTGCCTGGGAATATTCGTTTGCTTTCAACGGATGGTCCACCAACGGCGGAGTTCCCCAAAGACTGATCAATTCGATGTAGGACATCGCACGGAAAACCTTTGCCTCTGCACGTGCACGAAGCTTAACCTCAGAATCATCGCCTACATACTGCAAAACAATGTTGGCGGCATAAATCACTTTATAAAGATTCGTATACAACGTTTTAATATGGGAAAAATCAGAGTCGAACGTATAAGTCGACAGCAACTGTGCACTGGCAGCCGTCCAGCTTTCCCCTGCCGAATAGCAATCGTCAGAAAGAAGATTCTTCAGCCAGAACGCAGGCGCATAGGTGTCCTTCCAATTGCTATAGCAGGCTATAATGGCTTCTTCCGCATCGGCATCCGTTTTATAGAAATTTTCGAAAGTGCTTACCCCATGCTGCGAAATATCCAGATTGTCCTCACAAGAGGAAAAGAAAGTGCAGCCGGCAAGTAACAGACTTGATAAAATATATTTTGCTTTCATATTTCGTATTGAATTAAAGATTAAAATACTACGTTAAGACCGAGCACGACTTTCTTGCTGGACGGATAAGAGCCCATATCCAAACCCATCGCATTGCCTGTACTCGTAAATTCAGGATCAAATCCGGGATATTTGGTAAATGTGAAGAAGTCGTCTAAAGAACAATACAAACGAAGGTTACTCAAACCCACCTGCTTCAACAAATTCTTAGGCAGGTTATAGCCCAACTGTATCTGCTTGATTTTAAAATATGAACCGTCGAATACAAATTTGGAGCTCTTTAAATACTTATCATAATTGCTGGGATTGGAACGGGCATATTTTGCATTGTCTCCCACAGCAGTCCACCGTCCGTCATAGAATTCCTTCAAGGTATTCGCTTTCATACGGGAAGTACGGTTATAGCCGGCAAACACATCATTGCCATGAGAACCGGAACCAAAGATTGTCAGGTCAAGGCCTTTCCAGGCAGCTGTCAAAGTAATACCATAAGTAAAGTCGGGAATGGCAGAACCGATTTCTGTCTGGTCGGCATCTCCAATAATGTCATCATCATTCTTGTCTTTGAATATTGGGTCACCCGTTTGCGGATCAATACCCGTGCACTCATAACCGCGCATGTACCAAATGGGATGTCCTTCTTCAAAATAATTCATAGTGCCGATACCTGCACTTGTTGTACTGGCAATACGCTCCAATGTTTCATGAAGATAAGTTACTTTATTCTTCAAAGTAGCGATGTTAGCTTTTACACTATAACTGAAATCTTTGATATGATCACGCCATGAGAGTTCAAACTCAAATCCGCTGTTCTTGACATTTCCCGCATTCATAGGTGAAGTAGTGTTACCCACAATCAAAGAAGGAGTAATACCGGTTACAATCAAGTCTTTGGTTTTCTTCTCATAATAGTCAAATCCGAAGCTCAAACGGTCATTCAGCATCCGGAGGTCAATACCCAAGTCTATCTGTTCGGAAGTTTCCCACTTCAAATCATAGTTACCGGTTGCAGATGGCAACGAACCTGTTTCATAAGACACATCACCGGACATTGGATAATTGATTCCAGACAAAATCGTAGCATCATACATATAGTCTGCCAAACCGGCGATACTACCATTCTGTCCCCAGCTTGCACGCAACTTCAAATGAGAGATTGACTTGAGGTTTTCCATAAATTTCTCGTTGGAAAGTACCCAGCCGACAGACACAGCCGGGAAATAGCCCCAACGTTTCTGCAAAGGAAGGATAGACAAGTCGGCTGCATCCGCACGAAGGGTGAATTGGGCAAAATACTTGCCTGCATAGTCATAAGATGCCCGGCCAAAGTAAGAAAGATTGGCATACCTCCGTTTCTCTCCACCACTTACCGTACGGGTGGCAGTACCGGTCCGAAAAGCAAAATAGGCATAATTGGGATCCAACTTGGTAATACCCAAATCAACCTTGTCGCCGGAACGGCTACCATTGATTCCTCCCGTCACTCCAAAGGAAGTATTGGAAGAATAGGACATACCAAGCATCACGTTTACATTGTGCTTATCTGCAAATGTCTTGGTATAGTTGGCAAAGTTTTCCCATTGCCAGTACGTGGTGTTGGAGCTTGTCGCACTTACCGATACATAGTCCTGATAAAGGTCAGAGCAGGTAATGTTAGGCATAACATAGCCGTAGGAATTGCTGTAAGTATAACGGTATCCCAAACGTGAAGTGATGACCAGCTCTTTAATCGGAGTAAAATCCAGATAAGTGGAGCCGCTGAACACAAAACCATCTCTTTTCGTTGTACCACGGTCACGCATAATATACGGATTGATATTATTGGAGTCACCATAAGGGGAAATAGAATAATAATCACCATTGGCATTCTGAAGCAAGGTATGCCCTTGGTTCATATAATTAATCATAGTGTCGGGCAGTTTATCCGGTGTATAGGTAACTGGAGTAAGAGGGTCAAGCTGAATGGCAGACAGCATCAAAGAACCGGTTGCTGAGCCTTCGCTTACAGACTGTACATGATAACGGGAAAATGAATTGTTTGTCGTGAACTTCAACCAATCCTTTACTTTATAATCTGCATTGACAGTGCCGGTAATACGGTCAAAAACGTCCTTATTGCCTACAATGGGACCATTGTTGCTTAAATAAGAAAGCGATGCAAACAGTGAACCATTATCATTGGCCCCTTGGAAATTGACATTGTGACGTTGCATCATGGATGATTCAAACGTTTCTTTCACCCAATCAGTATTTGTCTTTCCATCCCAATACCTATCTATTGTTTCTCTGGGAATAAGATTGCCTTCAGTCATATAATTGACGTATTCCTGAGCATTCAGAATATCAGGAGTACGACCCAAAGACTGGGAGGACAACTGGAAATCATAAGAAATACGGCGGACTCCCTTTTTTGCCTTCCGGGTGGTAATCAAGACAACACCGTTACCGGCCTGGGCGCCATAGATAGCAGCAGAGGCAGCATCCTTCAATACTTCCATACTCTCAATATCGTTCGGATCGAGGTTGCTGATGTCTTTCGTACGCAGACCATCGACTACATACAAAGGATCTGAGCTGGCATTACTGCTATATCCACGGATACGAATGGCGGGATTCGAACCAGGAGCCGCAGATGCAGAAATAATTTGCACACCGGCTGTCTTACCCTGCAAGGCCTGCTCGGCATTGGTAATGGTACGATTTTCAAAATCTTCAGCCTTTACGGAAGAGATGGCCCCCGTTACGGAGCTTTTCTTCTGTACACCATATCCCACTACAACCACTTCATCCAAGGTCTTGTTATCTTCTTTCAGTACTATATTCATAGTACCCGCAGCGGCTTTCTTTTCCTGGGTCACATAACCTATATACGAAAAGACGATAGTGGCGCCCTCATTCACCGACAAGGTATAATTACCATCCAAATCAGTTATGACACCATTTGTCGTACCTTTTTCCAATACACTTACACCAATCATCGGTTCATTAAGTTCATCGGTGATTCTGCCAGATACACTTACATGTTTCTGTGCAAAAACAGATGTCATACCTACCAAAAGGAACAGCACCAAGACCATTAACCTTTTCTGTTTAATTTGTCTTACAATCGTTTTCATTTATTATTATTTTGGGTTAACAATGAATTAAAATATCAGTTTGAAAGCGTAATCAGTACCAGCCCCACAACAAAGAGTACAAACATAGTCGCAATCATAGGTACAGTTCCTTTGGGAGCTCCTTTGAACTCTTTCCATACAAAGAATCCCCAAATCATGGCTACCACCGGTGCGGCATTGCTCAGCGCATAGGCTATGGCCGGATTGGCTGATCCGGCTCCCATAAAGCTGACCACCATACCGCTCATCCAGATAAAGCCGCCCAACATACCGATCAGGTGTGTACGGGTATCACCTTTCAGATAGTCCTTCATTGTGACCTTGTTTCCTTGAGCCGGATGACTCATGGCAAACGTATTGAAAATGGGAGTAGTGATAAGGACACCGGCGGCAAAGCAAAATACGCCGGTATAGGGAGTCAGTGTTCCCGTACCACCCGCAACATACTGGGGATCGAGTGATTTTACAACCAATCCATAGAAAAACATGATGGCCAATCCTGCCACAATAGCCAATAAGATACCTTTTTTAGGGGTGGATGCCTGACTCGCCGACATCTTTCCATAAGCCTTCCCGCAAATGCAGATGGCTACAATGATAACAACTACCCCTATCCAAAGCAATGCCTGGTTTCCGGGGTATACTTCACCGGCCAAAGTTATCAGCAGATAATTAAAAATTATACCGCCTATCCAGGCTAAGCCTCCGCCAATGGGAAACCCTATCGACATACCGGCCACAGCGATGGCTGCCGTCAGAAAGATATTACCGAAATTCCAGACAATACCACCCAACAGTGCATACTTCATACTGTTCCAGTCCATTGCCGCCAAGTCCTCAAAGAAAGTACGGCCTTCACTTCCCAAGCTTCCCAATGTCAGAGCCCCCAACAGAGCCGTGAAAAACAAACCGAAAGCCAAGTCCCAATAGAAAAGCTCGAAACTCCAGCTTTTCGAGGTCACCATCTTCTGCGTATTCGCCCAAGAGCCCCAACAGAGGCAGCAATAGACACAACACAGAATGGCCAAAATATAGTTGTCAACAAGTATCATAATTTATCTTCTGTTGTTTACCGTGTGTTTACTTTTCATTCATGCACATATAGATTCCAGCCCAAATAGTCCTCGATGGCTTCGTTCAGAATTTCCTTCACATCATTGCGAACCATAGCCACATGATGTTCAAAACCATTTTTACAAATATACTTCATCAGAGTCTGCAAGTTATTCACCTTGGTGACAGCTATGCATCCATCCATTCCATACGGGTCATCCGTGATTTCACCAGTACCCAAATAAGCCTTGATAGCGCCTTTTGTATCATCTGTGGAAATACGGAAGAATGTGAAATCACCTTTGGTCACTTTACCAT
The DNA here is from genome assembly GCF_003602735.1 of Bacteroides sp. AF39-16AC. Lineage (NCBI taxonomy): Bacteria > Pseudomonadati > Bacteroidota > Bacteroidia > Bacteroidales > Bacteroidaceae > Bacteroides > Bacteroides sp. AF39-16AC. The sequence goes on from NZ_QTLN01000005.1 coordinate 47,021, forward strand.
ATACGGCACCGAATGTATTGACCTTGCCCAGCGTACGTCCCAAAACGCCCAGTGTACCAAGCTTCAAGTCATTTCTGACAAACGATTTCGGGAAGTTACCGCAATGGGTACATACACATTTGTTCCGGTCTTCTGCAAAATTGTTATTCCAGTCAAGCAATGCCGATTGACCTTGCGCTGCCAATGTCAAAGCATACATGGACACAGCGCCGGCAATATCTACCTCACAAGCGGCAGGAAGTAATTTTTCACCCAGCATACTCATTGTCACACATGCTGCACAACCATAATTTTGTTCCAAAGAGTCCCAACACTGAACAGCAACAGCATCAATCTGATTGGCTTCGATCCAACGTTCTACAGCCACACCGAATTTTGCCTGAAGCACCAGCTTGTCACTATATTCCTTGGGAACTGCCGCATAGCACTTAATTTCTTCAAGCTTCTTCAGCAACTCCGCATCCGTATCCTCAATCTTACGGGCAGCACCGAGTATTTCAGAAAGGTCGACCGGAACGACTGTAATGCCACTCTTCTGTAACAGTTTCTCACTTGCACGTACAGTCTGGAAACCAGCCGGACGAGCACCGATAGCACCGATACGTGCATGGCGCAAGCCATTGACTACACGACAGATACCAGCAAACTTATTGATATCCTTGGCCAGTAATTCGGAGTATATAGAATAGGTGTGTAGCGTGGTATCTGTAAAAGGTATGCCATATTGATACAGATTGTTACAAACAGAAATCTTACCGCAAAAAGCATCACGGCGGCTGTCCAGATCCACCTTGTCGTTCTCGTCGTCACAAGCCTGTACCAAAACGGGGACATTCAAATCGGCCACGCTGATAGCATTGATGATTCCAATCTCAAAGCCAAAGTTGGGCAGGGAAACTATGATACCGTCAATGCGGTCACGATTCTGTCGGAACAGTTCCGCACACTTCAATCCGTCTTCGCGGGTTTCAATACTGCTACTGCCGGTAGGAGTAGCGTCTTCAGGTAAGATCACATAATCATAGCCTTCGTCGGCAAGTGTTTTCAACAATTGTTTGCGAACATCTTTAGCCAATTCTGAATTAAAATAAGCACGAGTGCCGATAATTATACCGAAACACATTCTTTCCTTGTTTTTCATTGTAGATAGTGGGTATTTAAATTATACTTTGAAAATATTTATCTGATTAATTGGTTTACCGCTTTCAACCAGCCTTCACACCATTTTTCTACCTGTGATAGGTTACTTTGCGGCTCTATGCGGTAGCGGCTCCGGCGTAATACGGACACCTGCTCAAAGCTCGTCCATATCTTGCGAGCCATTCCGTTCATTACAACGGCTCCCAAGGCCGAAGCTTCTTCAACATCCGAACAATTGATCGGTACACGTAAGCAGTCGGCCTGGAACTGCATCAGGAATTTATTTTTTGTAGGTCCTCCATCGGCTCTGACTTCTTTCAGCTTTATACCTGCCTGACTGGTCATCGCTCTGACCAAATCATTCACTTGATAGGCTATGGATTCAAGTGCTGCCCTGAGAACATGCGGTTTCCCGGTACCTAAGGTCATCCCTAAAATGGCAGCCTTTACATCCCCTTGCCACCAAGGAGCTCCCAACCCGGCAAAAGCCGGTACGACATACACACCTCCATTGTCTTTTACTGTAGCCGCCAACTCTTCCGCTTCGTCTGGCGAACTAATCATCTGCAATCTCTGTTCTAGCCACTTGATGGTAGCACCAGTACAATGGATATTGCCTTCAAAAGCATAGAATATTTTTCCAAGTGCGGCAAAACCGATGGAAGTGACCAATCCACGGGGAGCAACGGCAGCTTTTTCACCAATATTCACCATCACTGATGAGCCGGTTCCATAAGTGACCTTGCCCAGCCCTTCTTCAAAGCACATCTGACCGGCCAGTGCACCGTGTGAATCCCCCAATACACCGGCTATGACAATAGGATTCTTAAATAATCCTCCCACCGTAGTTTCTCCAAAAACAGCATCACATGGCAGTAATTCAGGCATCATAGTTTCGGGGATGGTAAATAGCTCCAGCAGGTCACTGTCCCATTGCATCGTATGAATATTAAACAAAAGAGTCCTGGAAGCATTGGTATAATCTGTCACATGGCGTTTACCATCAGTCAATTTCCAAATCAGCCACGTATCAATGGTTCCCATCAATAAGTCACCGTTATCAGCAGCCTGACGGGCTCCTTCCACATTGTCAAGTATCCACTTCACACCACTGGCTGAGAAATAAGGATCCAATAGCAAACCGCTTTTCGCCTGTACTATTTCGCTGTACCCACTGGCTTTCAACTCATTACAGATATCAGCACCACGCATGCATTGCCATACCACAGCATTGCATATCGGTTTGCCCGTATGCTTATTCCATACAACCACTGTTTCACGTTGATTGGTGATGGCCAACGAATACATATTGTCTGCCACTTCCTCCTTTATCAGTTCGGCTATACTTTTCTGTACATTCCGATAAATTTCTTCAGCATCATGCTCCACCCATCCGGATTTGGGATAATATTGTTCATGGGTGACATTGACGCGCCTCAGCATTTCACACCTCTCATTGAATAGCATGGCTTTGGTAGCCGAGGTGCTTTGGTCTATTGCAATTATCAGGTTTTCCATTTCAGGTATTATTAAAGGCTAATTGATTTCAAATTTATCGAATCGGAGTTACTTAAGGAAGTCAAGGGCAGTTTTCACGATACCGGATGAGTCGAGTCCATAATGGGCAAAAATTTCCAGGGAGTTCCCATGCACCACATTCTCATCAGGGATACCCAGGATTTTCACCGGTACGGGATGCTCGGATATGATTTCAGTCACCATCGCCCCAAGACCTCCATACTGGCTATGCTCCTCAACCGTGATGATTCGCCCGGTTTCGGAAGCGGCTTTCAAAACAGCTTCCTCATCACAAGGTTTAATAGAGGACATATCCAATACCCGGGCCGAAATACCATATTCGCGTAACTTCAAAGCCGCCTGACGTGTGTGGTATACGGTTTCACCGGTTCCGATAATAGTCAGATCTGTTCCGTCCAGCAACATGTTGGCCTTACCTATGGCAAAATCAAAATCATCATTTTCATAGACATCGGGAACTGCTGCACGACCTACACGTACATAAACCGGTTCGGGATAATCAACCAAAAGCTCAACCAGTTTTTTAGTCTGTCGGGCATCGCAAGGTAACACGATATTCATTCCGGGAAAAGTACGCAGCACGGCAATGTCGTGTAAGCTATGATGGGTAGCCCCCAAAGCTCCGTAAGCTACTCCTCCACTTACTCCCAATATTTTTACGTTGTTCTGGCTATAAGCCAAGTCCACCTTTACCTGTTCCAAGCTACGAGCCACATAAAAACAAGCCGGACCACATACAAACACTTTCTTTCCGCTATGAGCCAACCCGGCTGAAATACCCACAGCATCCTGCTCCGCAATACCACACTCCACGAATTGCTGCGGCAATTCTTTGGCAAAATCATTTAACGTCACCGAGCCACGGGCATCCGTCGTCACAGCAATGATGTCCTTGTCCATCCGAGCCAATGACAACAAAGTGTCGGTGAAACTTTTTCTGCAAGCTATCATATCAATTATATTCTAAATCCTTAATTCTTTCTGATATTTCTTGAATGGCCTGTTCATACTGTTCGTTACTCGGAACCCCATGATGCCATTTAGCTACCCCTTCCATGAAAGATACTCCTTTCCCTTTTGTCGTATGAGCCACCAGCAAATGAGGGTGACGGTTTGCATAATCAATGGAACGGAAAGTCCGGATAATATCTTCCATGTCGTCACCATTCATATCCTTTACCTCCCAGCCGAATGCCGTCCAGCGATCATGGATATCATCAATTCCCATCACATCTTCCGTATTTCCGCTAATCTGCAAATGATTACGGTCTATTATAGCCACCAAATTATCTAATCTATACTGCCGGGCAGCCATTGCTGCTTCGTAGATGGAACCTTCACCCTGTTCACCATCCCCCATCAACACATAGGTTTTATAATCCCTGTTGTCCATTTTGGCAGCTATCGCTATACCTACCCCAACAGACAAACCATGTCCCAAGGCTCCGGTATTCACTTCAATACCCGGAACTCCGATAGTGGGATGTCCCGAAAGGATAGAGCCATATTGTCCCAATGTATCCAAAATGCCTTCTGTTATAAACCCTTTGGATTCCAGCGTCACATACAAAGCCTCCACACAATGCCCCTTGCTCAAAATGAAACGGTCACGCAAATCATCTTTAGGACTGTCCGCATTCACATTCATCACATCAAAGTAAAGAGCCGTAAGAACATTGAGGCAAGACAAATCTCCGCCGATATGACCGGCTTTTGCCTTATAGATAATTTCAATTAATCTTTTTCGATTCCTTTCTGATTGAAGAGTCAATTCTTTTGTTTTCATAGCTTATTTGCTTTCATTTCTTTGCAAAGAAAACAAATAAAAACCACAAAACGAAAGAAAACGAAAGTTTTCCATTGTTTATTAACATGTTTTATAATTAGACCAGGGCGAAAAACGAAACAAATAAATAAAAAAGAGAAAGGAACTACAGTGCAAAAGATAATATATAGAATAAAAAAGAAGAAAAACAGCAAGAATAGACTTTCATTTGACTTTTTCTGACTACCTTTGCGGAAAAATTAAATGATTATACAATGCTCAATACTGTAGACGAAGGAATAGAAGCGGTTCGACAAGGGAAAATAGTGATAGTTGTCGATGATGAAAATAGAGAAAACGAAGGCGATTTTATTGTATCCGGTGAAAAAATAACTCCTGACATTGTTAACTTCATGATTACACACGGAAGAGGGCTTCTTTGTGTACCGCTACCGCGTTCACGTTGCAAAGAACTCCAACTGCCCCCAATGTCGGAAGACAACACTTCCCTTTTAGGCACGCCGTTCACCATGTCCGTCGATCTGAAGGGCTATGGCTGCACAACGGGAGTTTCCGCCTATGACCGCTCCGCTACCATACGTGCTTTGGTTACCGGTAATATAAAGCCCTCGGAACTGGCACGTCCCGGACACATTTTCCCCCTTTACGGACATGAGGACGGAGTATTGGGACGTGACGGACATACAGAAGCATTACTCGACCTGACAAGAATGGCAGGATTGACACCCGGCGGCGCTCTCATTGAAATACTGAACCAGGATGGGACAATGGCCCGCTTGCCACAACTACTTGAAATGGCAAAAAAGTTCCGACTGAAGATTATAGCGATCAAAGATATACAGGATTATCGTAGAAACAACAATATATAAAGTAGATATGGCACTAAACCAAAGAAGAGTCAAGATTCTGGACCTTATCCGCGAAGACGGGCATGCAAAAGTTCAAGAATTAAGCAGGATTTTCAATGTAACGGATGTAACAATCAGACAAGACCTGGAAGCCCTTGAAAAATTAGGGTATATCCAAAGAGAACACGGCGGAGCCTTCCTGAAGGATGTGGGCTCATTTGCAAAAACCGGAAAGGTTTTCAATCAGACCCATATTGAGGAAAAAAGAGAAATAGCCCAAAAAGCAGCGTCGTTTATCAGTGAAGGTGAATGTATCATTCTCGACTCCGGTTCTACTACCACAGAAATAGCCAAACTACTTACACAATACAAAGAGCTGACCGTCATTACCAATGCTCTGAACATAGCACTTATATTGGGCGAAAATCCAGGCATCAACCTCATTGTGACAGGAGGAGAATTCAAAGCACCCACCCTTTCATTGACAGGAAAGATGGCAGCCGATTCACTCAAAGGTTTCCATGCCAACAAACTATTCCTTGCCACAGCAGGAATATCCCCAGACATGAGTCTGACCTATCCGAGCCTCAGCGATCTGATGGTTAAATCGGCCATGATAAAAGCCGCCGAGGAAGTCATTCTGGTAGCTGATTCCTCCAAGATAGGAATTAGTGCATTTGCCAGTTTAGGTTCAATATCTATGGTAAATTCTTTCATCACAGACAGCAATATCTCGGAAGAGAATATCGAAAAGATGAAAGAAAAGAACATAAACCTTCTAATTGGATAACTTAAAAGATTACCCCTTCCAGAAGATATTGAACAGACAATATAGTAACGATTGGAATAAGGAACAATTAGAAGTAAAACTATAAAACATGTTTTTTAGCCAGCCGATACGCTTCCCCGACCACTTCCTTCGGATAACCGCACATCTCGATAATCCGGATGGCATTACGTTCCGTCGCCGGTCCCGGTTTCAGCTTATAATCAAAAGACAAGGTATTGTCGGCAACACATTCACAAAAATGAAACGATTCATATTCGTTCTCAAGTAAGGAAGCCAGTTCAACGTCGTGAGTGGAAGCAAACACGATACTGTTCTTGTGTGCCAAAGCAGATAGCACAGCTTTGGCTATAGCTATCCGTTCCACCGTGTTCGTCCCTTTGAACAACTCATCCAGCAGGAAAAGCTGCCTACGTCCCTTTCCGACCTCCAGCATCTCTCGAACAATCTGTACCTCCTGCAGAAAGAAACTTTTTCCTTCCATCAGACTATCCTCCAGATGGATAGCAGAAAACAATGCGGTATCCATGGGAAAACGAAAACTGCGGGCGAAACAAGTATGGAACACTTGTGCGGAAAGCAGGTTAAGTCCGATAGCACGGATAAAGGTTGTCTTACCAGACATATTGGAGCCGGTAACAAGGACAGAACTGCCACAAAGCGTAATGTCATTGGGGATACAATGCTCTATAAGCGGATGATAAAGGCCCTCTGCATGAAGCGTTTCACCCTCGTCACAAGCTTCCGGAAGAGTATAATAGGGCAGCCCATCCCGAAGCTCGGAAACAGAGCAAAGCGCATCCACCAATCCAAAATAGCGGAAAACCTCTTCAATCTGTTCTTGCCTGCCCTGCAATAGAAAGAAAGCCTTGGAAACCGGAATAACCTCCCGCAGGAAAAACACATTCACCATCTCGATGAAGAAATAAGCAAGAATGGCGATGTCGCTCTCCAGCTTGATACTGAAACGGAAAGTGGAAAGTTGCTTTCGTAACGGACGCAGCGCCTGCAAAGTCTTTTGGATATCCCGATGCACCGATACACACAACGGAATCTGTGCCAGCCTCTCCGCTTGCCTGAGCAGCAGCCATAACTGAGGGATGGAAAAGAAATAGCCCTGAATCCGTGCCTTGCTGCGATAGTGCAATACCATGTTCACCAATACCGATATACACAATAACCCCAGAACGTAAAGCGAAGATGTAACATAAACCATCCCTGACAAAACAAAAGGCACGAACTGCAATATACTTAGCAAACGGTAAAAGCGGCGGGAATATATGGGATGGGAAATGGAAAACAACGATGCAATGGCGCAAGCATCCGGCGTATCCAGTTTCTGCAACTCCGACCGGATTTCTGCACGCAACTCCTTGTCGGCAGAGAGTTCGCGAATCACTTCCTCCTGTTCCGAAATCTCCGAAAGGCGGTTGTAATGCAACAAGTCGTAGAGGTACTGTCGGCCCACACAAGAAGAGGTACGGTCGGCCCATTCGAAAAAGTCATCCAGATTGAGGTCGTCCCAGGTTTTCTGTGACACCAAATGTTCTTTCTCCTTCACCGACCGGTACTCGTGGTATAGCGATATATCCGAAAATGACTGTCCCATCAAAGAATTATTTAGAATGATGCACAAAAATAATGAAAAGCTTGCATTCTATCTAATTTCCTTGCAGCTTTCCCTATATTGTGTTTACTTTGCAGATACAAACACTTTTCGTTACTTCAACATTTAAATTCTAACAAGATGAAGCACACCCTTTTCACATTGGCACTGGTCTTATTGGCTCTGCTGTCAGCATCATGCGGAGATAAGAAGAAAGTAGTATATCAGAACCCACTTCCCATGGCCTTCGGAGACCCGTTCCTCCTGAAAGCTTCCGACGGGAAATTCTATATGTACGGGACGGGGGGAGTACAGAACGGCTTCAAAGTATATTCCTCCGATGACCTGGTGACATGGAAAGATGAGGGTCCCGTCTATCAAGGCGGCACATCCGACTCATGGGCCACCGACTGTTTCTGGGCGCCCGAAGTGTATGAGCGCGACGGCAAATACTACTTATGGTTCAGCGCCAACTGGAAGGAAAACCCCACTCAGGAGCAAGAGAACTTCCGTATCGGCGTAGCCGTAGCCGATAAACCCACCGGGCCTTTCAAAGATTTGTCCGACCGCCCGGTATTCGACCCCGGCTATCCTATCATCGACGCAAACATACTCTTTGACGATGCATCCGGAAAGACCTACCTCTACTACTCCCGCTGCTGCTACAAACATGCCGTCGAGAGCGAAGTCTCAGCATGGGCCAAAACAAAGGGCTGGTTTGACGAGATTGAGGAGAGCTGGATTTACGGCGTGGAGCTGAAACCGGATTTCTCCGGTGTCATCGGAGAGCCGGTAGCATTGCTTTGCCCGCCCAAAACGATGGACGACCCTCAAGCGAAATGGGAGAACCGTTCGGTGACTACACATGAGGTCAACAGACGCTGGACAGAAGGTTCGTATATGGTGAAACACGGGAATCTCTATTACATGCTTTACTCTGCAAACTTCTTCGGAGGAAAGAATTATGCGGTGGGCTATGCAACCTCCCAAAGTCCTTTAGGCCCATTCACAAAGGCTGCCAACAATCCGGTGCTGCAAAAGAACACAGAGCAAGGCGGCATCGTGACCGGAACCGGGCATTGTATGCTCATCGACATTCACAATCGGCTCTACTGTGTCTACCATGGACGCACCGAAACCACCGGTGACGAACGAATGGTATTCATCGACCTCATAGACATCCAACCAGACGGGAAACTGGTAGTCCACGGACCGAATACGGATTTACAGAAAATCACATATTAAAGCTATCAGGCGCAGACTGTACAGCATTTCACGGTTCATTATTCCCCGTGGCTCTCCTATACATTCCGCGCCTGATGAAAATTAAAAAGGACATATCCATACACAACAATCCGCTCCATATTTGTTCCTGACTTCAATTCTATTTTCACCGGTATCCAATACAATGCCTTTCCATTCCAGTACATTTACGGAATCAGGTTTTGCAGTCCCATATGCTTTGCCATTGATATACAATTTGGCAGCTCCGCTATTGCTGAATACTTGCACATCAACGGTTTTGCGGGTTCTGTTTACCAATCGTTTTCCTGCGATATATACAAACTTATCTTCTTGATTCCAGTTTGCCTTATAAAAGTAAAAGGCATCTTTCTTTATTTTCCGGTCGTAAGTCACCAGCCCCTTATCGTTGCGTCCCATAATGGATCCCTCCCTACGGCCTGCCGCCGAAAAGTCGAACATGCACCAGATGAAGTTGCACCACAAGAATTCACGTTCCTGAAGCTGTTTCCAATTCTCCACATGATAATAAGTCTGCCAGTTTTCGGGATGCCATTGCCCCCACGGTTCCGGATGCCTCAGCGAGTCTGCCTGCTGGAATACGCATGCCCCGGCACCATACTCGCTGATGCCCATCTTCCGCTCCGGATGTGCTGCATGCTCGCGGTCTATCCAGCGCCCCATGTCATCCATGTTGTCGCCATACCAGCCGAAATACTTGTTGAAAGCAATCAGGTCGGTGAATCCGTTGAAGTCGTCATCCTGATTACTGGCTCCCATAGTGGGACGGCTCGAGTCCAACTGACGGGCCAAAGCATGAAGCTCTGCCGCCATACGCGAAGGACGGTCCAGCCAACCGGAATTTATCTCATTGAACAGCCCCCAGAACAAAATGCAGGGGTGATTGTAGTTCTGTAAAATCAGTTCCTTCAATTGCAGGCGCAAGTTTTCATCATAAGCAGGATTATTCACATAAACATTGACAAAAGGAATCTCAACCCATGCCACCAGTCCCCGCTTGTCCATCTGTTGATGCATGTATTTGGCTTGCGGATAGTGACAAAGACGCACGGCATTGCATCCCATTTCCTGCATCAAGTCCAAATCTTCATCATGGTCTTGCGGATAAAATGCCGAAGCGCGTTCTGCCCTATCCTGATGCCGGTTCACGCCATTCAAGCGATAAGGCTTTCCATTCAGGAAGAAACCTTTCTCCGCATCGGCATGAAAGTAGCGGAAACCTATCTCTTCTTCGCGGCGGTCTATCTCTTTTCCATCCTTACGCAATATCACCACTCCTTTATATAAATAGGGATTCTTCACTCCATCCCACAAATGAGGCCTTTCAAGCACTATGTCCATCATCACCTTTTTATCCTCACCCACCTCTGCACTGGCAACACGGCAAAGCAACTTTTCCTTGTCATATAGTCGAAACTCCACCTCGCAACCGGTCACAGTAGTTTCCCTTGCCGAAAGCAGTGCTTCAATTTTCAAATGGGCCTTTTTCTCCGATACATCGGACTGAGTGAAGAATACACCTGAAGAGGCATAATAAGCAGGTTCTATGCAGACATCCTCCGTTACCAGCAGCTCCACTCCCCGATACAACCCGCCAAACATATTGAAGTCACCGCAAATGGGAGCGATATCCATAGTCTGAGCATTGCTGACACGAATTTCCAATACACTTTCTTTTCCCGGAACCAAGAAATCAGTCAGTTCTGCTACAAATGCCGTATAACCACCTTTATGTTGCATCACAAAATAATGGTCGATAAAAATGTCGGCAACCGTCTGTGCAGCCATCACTTTCAAGAAAAAACGTTTGCCCCGATAATGGGCAGGAACAGACAACTTACGACTGTAATTGCATAATCCCCTATAATAATCGGCATTGCCAAACATGCCATCGCCCGCATTCCAAGTGTGAGGCAAAGTAACCTTCACTATTTCCGAAGCAGGTGCCTGAAAACCCCGGTGGAAATTCCATCCTTCATTCAGTGGAATCACCTCTACGGCAAATACACATGTTGACAATATTCCCAAAGAGAATAAAAATAAAATGATGAATCTGTTCATTTTCGATAAAGTATTAGAAGGTTAATCATATTGGCAGGAACCAGTCCTTCCCTGCAAAGGTATGAAATAAATGTTGAATAATAAATGAGAAAAACACTTCAAGACACGCAAGACAACAAACGGATGACATGTTTAAGACTTATACGACCGCGATGCAACATTACAGACCTATTAATGCAACATATTTACGTTTATTTAAATAAGATATTGCTATCTTTGAGAATTCAATTTCAGATTATATAGTATGTCTTTTACAAACTATTTACACAAATTAGTGTTCCCCCTCATTATTCTGTTACTGGCTTATCTGCCGTTAGCAGGACAAACTCCGTATGTATTTCGCCATCTGAAAGTAGAAAACGGGCTTTCAAACAATAACGTAAAAACCATATTGAAAGACTGTGAAGGCTTTTTATGGATAGGGACCGCCAATGGATTGAACCGATACGACGGATATAACTTTAAAGTGTATCAACCCAAAGAAAAAGACATCCATTCTTTATTGTCTAACGACATCTGGAACTTACAGGAAGACGGTTTGGGCAATTTGTGGATTGGAAGCGAGGCAAGATATTGTATATACGACCGAGACAAAGACAACTTCATTACCGATATTCCCTCATACCTCCTTAAAATAGGCATCCAGATAAATGGTACCTACAAAGTACATGTTGACAAAAGACACAATTTATGGGTACTGCAAGGCCAAAATGCTTTTTACTTCAATTTTTCTCATAAAACCCTTAAAACATTCAAAATAGAAAACTTTCCAGAAGAAACTCCGGAACTGAGTATCAGCGATGATGGTGAAAACCTATATCTTCTTTGGAATTCGACCTTATTGAAACTAGAGAACAACGCAAAGAAATGTAAACGGGTAGATAACATCAGCTTACCCTCCAACTCTATTATCGAAAAGCACATATACATTGATTATCATGGAGGCATCTGGCTATATTCATATACCGATGAACAAATATTCTATAAGAAAAACATAAAATCGGAATGGAACCAAATCAATCTCCATTCCAAAATAGAGACAAAAAGTAATGCGGTAAGGAGCATACTGGATGACTCGAACGGACATGTCTGGATAGGAACGGACCATAAAGGAGTATTCATTTATGACTACGTAAATGATAACCTTGTCAACCTCCTGAATACCCCTATGTCTTCCACATCCCTTGCTTCCAACAGAATAAATACAATCTACCGTGATGATTCAGGCGTCATTTGGTTAGGAAATTTCAAAAAAGGAGTTTCTTATTATCACGAAAGCTTCCATGAATTTATTGATACCCAGCATAAAGAATGCGGTGATATAGCCTCCATTTTAGAGGATAAGGCCGGAAACATTTGGCTGGGAACAGATGGGAACGGACTTTATGTAAAAGAAAAGCAAAAAGGATTTGCCATTCGCAAACTATCCATCCCCGACATAGCCATCATCAGTCTTCTCGAAGACCATAAAGGACGGATTTGGGCAGGAAGTTATCAAGACGGATTGTTCTGCTATGAGAACAACAGTATTCGCCATTTTACTCCAGAGAACAGCCAACTGCCATACAGTGGCGTATGGAGTATGAAGGAAGACCGATATGGAAACTTATGGATAGGTTATGTACTGGAAACTTTGGTTTGTTTTAATCCGGACACAAATACTGCGACAAGTTATCTACTACCTGATGGGAATAATATCAATGTACTCAATATCTGTTATGACTATGGAGACAAAATGTATATCGGGACTACATACGGACTCTGTGTAATGGACATCGTGACGAGAAAACCCGAAATGATTTATGCCAATCGAAAAGAGACACAGCCATTCAAGCAGCTCTTCATTTCCACTGTATTCAAGGACGACAGAGATATATTGTGGTTAGCCCATAAACAAGGATTGACTGCCTGGGACTTAAAAAATGATTCACTACACTGGTTCGACGTAAACAACGGATTGTGTGACAATCTCATTAACAGTATAACCCAAGACAATCATGGTAACATGTGGCTTGCAACAAGTAACGGATTGTCTATATTGGAAGTAACCCCAGACACCCAGGAAGGAGTAGACTTTTCTTTCAAGAATCTTTCTACCAGAGACGGATTGCCAGAAAATCATTTCAACTCCCATTCCGCTTGTAAATTGTCCAGCGGAGATTTACTGCTGGGAGGCACCAGTGGCTATACATCTATAAATCCGAACAAGCTGACCGAAAAGAGCCGACCGCTGGCAAAGGTGTATTTTACAAATCTGACCATTGGCAATCAACATATAGAAGTAGACTCAATATATGAAGGGCGTAAACTATTAACAACTGTACTTGGCAGAACCCCATCATTGTCTGTCAGATATGACGATTATTTAATCTCCATCGAATTTGCCGCAGGCGATTTGCTGAATGCTGATAAAATAAGATATGCCTATAAACTGGAAGGATTAAATACCCAATGGTACTATACAAACGAGAACAAAGTAGCTTTCACCACCCTTCCTCCTGGCAATTACAAACTATTGATTAAAGCTTGTAACAGTGACGGTATATGGAATGACGAAGCTAGTGAGTTGAATATAACCGTTTCATCTCCAATATATTTATGTAATGTTGCTATCATCTTATACATATTGTTTGCCATTGGTATAATATCCTATGTAATATACCGATTCAAAAAGCATCACAACATAAGACTGGAGCAACAACGAGCAAAACTGGAGCAAGAACAAAAGTTGCTCCTGAATGAGATGAAGCTAAAGTTCTTTACAAATATAAGCCATGATTTACGTACACCACTGACGCTTATCATTAGCCCGTTACAAATGTTATTGTCAGAAACCCTGGATGACGGAATACGCAAAAAACTAAATACAATCAATAAAAATGCACAACAATTACTTACATCGATAAACTCTCTGCTTGATTTCCGGAAACTGGATGTAGGAGCCGAGACAGCTCATTACAAATCGGGAGATATTGTCAACTTTATCCGCGAGATTTGCAGTACTTTTCAAGAGTATGCTCTTGACCATACCATCAGCTTCTGTTTCATGTGCGAAGTAGAAAACCTGAACATGTCCTTCGATCCGGTTAAAATAAAAAAAGTAATGAACAACTTGTTGTCCAATGCCTTCAAATACACTCCTGATAAAGGAGAAATCAATGTACATCTTTATCGCGAAGATGACAATGTATGCATCTGTGTGGCAGACAACGGACAAGGTATCATAGACAAAGACAAGAAACATATCTTCGAACGTTTTTATCAGGTGCAACAAACTTCGGAAAAAACCGGCAGTGGAATCGGCCTGCATATTGCAAACGAATATGTACATCTACACAAAGGAACAATCTCCGTTACAGACAATTTTCCTAAAGGTTCCGTATTTACCGTTAAATTGCCTATCGTCACATATGCCAGTGAAAAGGAGGAATTACTTCCGGAACTGCTAAACAATGACAAAGCTCCGAATGAACTTCCCGTTCCAAATGCGGAAGAATTGCGGTATACCATCTTGTTGGTGGACGACAACAAGGATTTCTGTAGTTTCATGTCTGAATACCTGTCCGATGAATACGCCATACAGGTTGCCTACAATGGAGCAGAGGCATTGAAGATATTAGAAAAAAACAGTGTCAATATTGTAATAAGCGACATCATGATGCCAGTGATGAATGGAACAGAGCTATGTCGGCAAATCAAAACAAACATGCAATGGTCCCACATTCCCGTTATATTGCTTACAGCCCGTATGGCAGAAGAATACAAAAGTGAAGGATTTGAGCAAGGAGCCGATGACTATATCGTAAAGCCTTTTGACTTCAAATTACTAAAGCTGCGCATCAGGAAATTTATTGAATGGACAGAAAAAAGCCATCGTAAATTCAGTCAGAAAATAGAAGTGACACCTAATGAAATAACAATCACTCCACTAGACGAACAATTTATTGAAAAAGCTATCAAAATAGTAGAAGAGCGCATGAGTGATTCCGACTTCTCTGTGGAAATGTTAGGAGCAGAATTGGGGTTGAGTCGTAGCCATCTCTACAAAAAGCTGATGTGTATCACCGGTAAAGGTCCGGCAGAATTCATCCGGATTATCCGTTTGAAGCGCAGTAAGCAACTTCTAAAGGAAAGCCAGAAACAAATTGCAGAAATTGCCTATGAGGTGGGATTCAGTTCTCCAAAAAGGTTCACTGTAAACTTCAAGAATGAATTTGGAATATCACCATCTGATTACATCCGCAGTCTAAAATGATAACTTGAAACATAAAGGTATGTTATTTGAGACATGATAGACCTATGCTATTATGATAACTTTCCATATTTGCAGTAGCTTTTAATAACAGTTATTTTTAAATCTTAAATTAAAGTATTATGAAGTTACACGCAAATGTATGCTCTCAATGGGAATGGACAAAATTGAGACAATTGCTTGTTATCGTGTTACTAGGTTTGGGTATTGTTTCCACGTATGGACAAACCAAAACAGTATCCGGTATCGTTAAATCAGAATCGGGCGGTGAGCCACTTGTAGGAGCCACCGTCAAAGTGAAAGAAACCAATACGGGCGGCATTACCGACATCGACGGCCGTTACACCATCCAGGCAAATCTGGGACAAACATTGATAGTCTCTTACATCGGCTACCGCACCAAAGAGGTGAAAGTAGAGCGCACCACCCGCATCGACATACTGCTGCAAGAAGACAATGAGATGCTGGACGAAGTAGTAGTAGTGGGATACGGTACGATGAAACGCAGTGACCTGACCGGTTCCGTAGTCAGCGTGACGGGTGACGAACTGAAAAAGTCCGTAGTCACCTCGCTCGACCAAGCTTTGCAAGGACGTGCCGCCGGTGTGCAGGTGACCCAGAATTCCGGAACTCCGGGTGGCGGTATCTCGGTCAGCATCCGTGGTATCAACTCCTTGAACGGCAACGAACCGCTCTACGTTATCGACGGTGTAGCCATCTCAGGCAACAACACCAGCAACAGCAGCGTGCTCAGTTCCATCAACCCTGCAGACATCGTTTCCATGGAAGTATTGAAAGATGCATCGGCCACAGCCATCTATGGTAGCCGCGCCTCCAACGGTGTAGTACTCATCACCACCCGTCAGGGCGAAGAGGGCAAAACGAAGGTCTCCTACGAAGGTTACTATGCCTTGCAACAGCTTCCCAAGAAACTGGAAACACTGACACTCCCCGAATATGCAGTTTACCAGAACCTCCGCGCCGCCACCATCGGCTTCGGTGCACGCGAAGAGTTCAAAGACCCCTCACTCCTCAGCCGCGGTACCGACTGGCAGAATGAAATCTTCCGCACTGCCCCGATGCACAACCATCAGATAAACATCTCCGGAGGTTCGAAGAGCATGAAATACTCGCTCTCCGGCGGCTACATGCAGCAAGACGGTATTGTATTCGGTTCGGACTTTGAGCGTTTCTCTTTCCGCGTCAACATGGACAACGACATCAACAAGTGGCTCACCACCGGCTTGCGCGCCTCCGTAGCCCGTACACAGCAGACCAACAACGTAGACGGTTCGGGTGCCATCTACAATGCCCTGAACCAGCTCCCCGAAGTGCCTGCCCGCAACCCGGACGGCAGTTTCGGCATGCAGACGGAGAACATGTATGGAACTTACTTCTCCAACCCCCTCTCCGACCTTATCCAAAATGAAAACTATAGTCGCAACACACAAGTCTATGTCAACGCCTTTGCCGACATCAAGCTGTGGAAAGGACTCGTATTCCGCACGGAATATGCCGCCAACTTCAATTACAGCAACGACTATAAGTTTACCCCCTCCTACGACTACGAGCACTTCAAGCAGCAGTCGTCAGCAAGCCGTGGAGCCGGCAACGGAAGCAACTGGACATTGAAAACTTACTTTACTTATAATAATACCTTCGGCAAACACGGCCTCTCTGCCATGCTGGGACACGAAGCGCAAGAAAACAAGTACGAGTCGCTGAGCGGCAGCCGTACCAACTTCCTCTTCAACTCCGTACACGAACTGGATGCGGGTGATGCCACAACAGCAAAAGCCAACAGTTCCCGTGGTTCATCCGCCATCGAATCATACTTCGGCCGTCTGAACTACAACTACGACGACCGCTACTTGCTGACCGCTACGCTCCGTGCCGACGGTTCGTCTTCGTTTGCCAAAGAAAGTCGTTGGGGTTGGTTCCCTTCGGTAGCATTGGCTTGGAAAGTCAACAACGAAGCTTTCCTCAAAGATGTGGAAGCCATCAACTCACTGAAACTCCGCCTGGGTTGGGGTGTAGTAGGTAACCAATGGGCGGGTTCCTATGCCTACGGCGTCACCATGGCTTCGGCAGCCTCCATCTGGGGTACTGGTTTCTATGCAGGCAACTATCCTAATCGTGAACTGAAGTGGGAAGAAACAAACTCCTTCAATGTAGGACTCGACCTCGCCCTCTTCAACAACCGCATAGAGTTCATCGCCGATGCTTATTACAAGAAAACGGACAATCTGCTGATGCAAGCTTCTCTTCCTACCTACGTAAGCGGTCTGATTCGTGCACCGTGGGTCAATGCCGGTGCCATGACCAACAAAGGTGTAGAATTTACCCTGAACACGCACAACATCCAGACACGTGATTTCACCTGGACCTCAGGACTCACCTTCTCCATCAACCACAACGAAGTGACGAAGCTCTACTCCGAATCATCCGCTATTTCGGGAATCAACGGTTCGGAAACACTGACCTACACCATGGTGGGCGAACCGGTCGGGCAGTTCTACGGCTATAAAGTAATCGGTATGTTCAAGGAAGAAGGAGATTTCTACAAGAAAGGTGCCGACGGCAACTTCCTGCTCGACGAAACGGGCAACCGCATCCAAGTAGCCATCCCGAAAGACCAGACCATCGGCAAATCGGGCATCTGGGTAGGTGACTACATCTATGAAGACCGCGACAACAACGGTGTAATTGATGAGAAAGACCGCACGTTCCTCGGCAATCCGGCACCCAAATTCACGTTCGGCTTCAACAACTACCTTTCTTATAAAGGATTTGACCTCAACATCTTCCTGAACGGCTCGGTGGGCAATAAGGCTATCAACCTGATTCGCCGCACCTTCACCGATCCCATGCGTAACAGCAACCTGCTGAAAGAAGCTACCGGCATTGCCCAAATCGCCATGCACGACCCCGAAGTGGGCGACGAGGTACTTTCCAATGTTTACGTGGCCAACGCCGATGCAGCCAAAGTACAACGCATCACTACCAGTAGCGCCAACGACAACAACCGTATCTCCGACCGCTTTGTTGAAGACGCTTCCTACCTCCGCATAAAAAACATCTCGCTGGGGTACACCTTCCCACAGAAATGGTTGCGCCGTTTGCAGATAGACCATCTGCGCCTCTACGTCAACATCCAGAACCTCTGTACCATCACAGGCTACAAAGGCTACGATCCCGAAATAGGCGCTTTGAACTACAATGTATTGCTACGTGGTGTGGACGATGCGCGCTATCCTTCGCAACGTATCTATACATTTGGCCTTAACTTCAATTTCTAATGAGCCAGACAAATCATTTATCATTTAAAATCTCAATATAGTTATGAAACACAGATTTCTAACCCTTATATCATCGCTCCTTCTGCTTACGGCATGCAGCGACTCATTTTTGGAACGTGCTCCCGAAGGAAACTACGTAGATGTGACATACTACACTTCCGACGATGCACTCGAACAAGCCACTGCACCGCTTTACAACCGTGCATGGTTCGACCTCAACTCCCGCGCCATCGTGCCGCTGGGCAGTAACCGTGCCAACGATAACTTCAGTCGCTGGGGAGCTCCCGAGTTCACCAACTTCAAGGTGACAGCCCTGAGCGAAAACCTTGCCAATGCATGGACAGGTTTCTACTCGGTCATTACAATGGCCAATGCAGTTATCAGTGATGTGCAGACCAAATGTAGCAACAGCGTAAGCGAACGTGCCAAGCGCACAGCCATTGCCGAAGCCCGCCTGATGCGTGCTTGTGCCTACTTCTACATGGTTCGCCTCTGGGGACCGGTTATCATCATCGAAGACAACGACAAAGTGGTTGCCAATCCCATGCAACCGCTCCACCGCGAAGAAGATGTGCTGGAACTCGTTATTCGTGACCTCACTTATGCAGTCGAGAATCTTCCTGAAGTGGCAACCGCCAAAGGACGTGTCAACGCATGGGGTGCAAAAGGCATGCTTGCCAAAGTCTACCTCGCCCGCTCAGGCTGGAAAGGAGGCACACGCGACAACGCCGACCTGGAGAAAGCCAAGGAACTGGCCGCCGACGTGATAAACAACAGCGGCATCAGCCTTTACGAAAACTATGAAGACCTCTTCAAGTATAAGCACAACAACAATCCCGAATCGCTCATTGCCATGCAGTGGGTGCCACTGGGTGATTGGGGCGTATGCAACACTCTGCTTGCCGACCTCGCCGGCAACAGCAAGATGACCGGCGGTGTAAACGTATGGAGCAGCTATCAGGCAAGTATAGATATGCTCCAGCAATATGAGTTGGGCGACACTATCCGCCGCAACGCCACCTTCTGCACACCGGGTACATACTATTCATACATCTGCATTGCCGACGGTGGTTATACTTACGACGGCGCCACCTCTTGCATTAAAAAAGGTGTACCGGGCGGTCCGGACGACGACAACGACGGTTATATCCAGTCCATGAACTCTCCGCTCAACACCTACATCCTACGCCTTGCCGATGTTTACCTGACCTATGCCGAAGCTTGTCTGGGCAACAGCGAAGAACTGACCGGTGGTCCCGGCCTGGAAGCATTGAACCAGGTGCGCGACCGTGCACGTATCCCCCGCAAGGAACGCGTAACCTTCGAAGACATCATTCGCGAACGCCGCGTAGAGTTCTCGATGGAGTATTGTAACTGGTATGACATGGTATCGTGGTATCACTGGAAACCCGACTACATGCTGAATTACTTCCAGAACCAACACCGCGGCTACACAGTAGACCTCATCGTGAAAGACGAAGACGGTTACCTCCACTTCGGCAAGAAAGAAGGCGACACTTTCCTCGAAGGCATAGAAAATTGGCAGGAACCGGGCGAGAACATCGAAATCCACCACGGCAACATCCTGATGCCTTATCCGGAAAGCGATGTCATCCAGAATCCGCTACTGAACGAAGAACCGGTAGCATACGAATTCAGTGAATAAACCAAGTTATACATTCATTATCTCAAATAACGACTTTAATATGAAATATATACATTTTCCTTTTGTGTTGCTCACCATCCTGTTGGCATGCAACCTTTTCACCGCCTGCAACGATGACGAGGGCGGCGGTGTTCCCGTAATCCACCACATCCGTCTTGTCGACCCAGAGAAGGCCGACAGTACGTTCACCGATGTAAATCCGGGCACCATGATTGTAGTCATCGGCGAAAATCTGAATGATGTGCGGAAAGTGTTCATCAACGAACAAGAAGTTTCGTTCAATAGCAACTACGGCACTTCCACCAGTCTCATCCTCACTATCCCCGGCGAATTGCAACTGACGGGTGCCAACCCCGAACTGAAAGGCGAACTGCGTATCGAGACCTCGCACGGCATTGCCACGTACTCCATGCATGTACTCTCGCCCGCACCCTACATCACCCGTGTAGCCACAACCTTCCCCGTGGAGACGGGCACGCCTCTGCGCATCGTGGGCGGTAACTTCTACGAAATTCAGCGCGTTTATTTCACCACTGCCGTGGACGACATCACCAATGCACCTGTTTCGGTAGAAGTAACGGACTACACGGTAAACAAGAACTTTGACGAAATATCATTCAATGCTCCCGCAGGCCTGATTGATGAAGGCAGTCTGGTAGTGGAGTGCTATACCGCATCCGCATTTACTCCCTTCCGTCGCACAGCCCTCCCACCAAGTATCAGCAAGGTAAGCTCCATGATGCCTATCACGGGTACCACAGTTACCGTACTGGGACAGAATTTTATGGATATCGCCTCCATCACAATGGGCAATCGCTCGGTAGATCTCTCTACTGTTACCGTAAGCGAAGCTAACGATATGCTTACCTTTACCATGCCGCGTGCACCGCAAGGCACTTGCTCACTCGCCATTACCACAATGGGCGGTACTGCCGAAGTTCCGGGCTTCTATCCTTTGGAGAATATAGTATTGAACTATGACAACATCGGTTGGTTCTCCTGGGGCGGGCAAGCTGTACCCGTCACTGCCGACGGTACAGCAGCTCCTTTCTTCTCGGATGGTAAATGCTACAGCATATCAGGGGAACTTTCAGCATGGAATTACTGGTGGGGCCAATTGCAGAACGGTGCCGTATGGGGCATTGACACAGCCTTCCTGCCTACCGATACACCGACTTCCGAACTGGCTTTGCAGTTCGAATGCTTCGTGGCAGTGGAATATGGCGAAGGTCCTGTATTCCGCATCTACCTCAAAGGGAATGAGGCTCACAACTACACGAACTATCGTCCGGTGAGCGACTTCACCGGAAAAACCGAAGTAGGCCAATGGATGCAGTGCAGCATTCCGCTCTCCGAACTGGTAGACGAAACCACTTGGGGCGAGTTCCAAAAACGTGACGGTGACGAGTTGGCACTCCAGATGACAAACCCCAGCGAAAACGGTCCGTACAACATCGAAATGTATTTTGATAATTTCCGAGTTGTCAAGATACAATAATTCAATAATTTGAATTAAAATCGGGCACGGGATTACACAAAGTGACACCTTCTTTTAAACTCTTAGACGCTGATTCAATTGAATCAGCGTCTAAAAATAAATACACCGAAATTATTAAAACGAAATTTTACCGATACCATGACACAAATCTTCAAGAAAACCTTATTAACCAGCCTGGTTCTATTTCTGATGACAGCTTGCTCTGACGATAAAAAGGAGCTGAAAATCATCGTAGAGCCTACTTCTTTCCATTTTGAACAAACGGGTGGTAGCAAGAAATTCGGTATCACCCCCAATGAACCAGCCACTTTCCAAAGTTCGGAAGCATGGTGCAAAGTAACCTCGGAAAGCAGCACTCCCGTACAGGCAATCTATAACATAACCGTAGAACCCAACACTACGCCCGACGTGCGCAACGCCATCATCACCGTCAGCGTAAAGGAGCATATACAAGAAATCAACGTGGAGCAGGCGGCCTATATCCAAAGCGATGAACCGGAAAAATACACTGTACGCGAGAATCTCACAACCCACCAACTGATTAACGAAATGGGACTGGGCATCAACCTGGGCAACACGCTGGATGCCGTGGGCGACTGGATAGACCCAAGCAACATTCTCAATTACGAACAAGCATGGGGAAGCCCTATTATCACACAAGAAATCATTGAAGGATATGCCAAAGCGGGCTACTCATCTCTGCGCATACCGGTCAGCTGGGGCAATCTGCTGTCCGACGACTTCAAAGTGCATCCTGACCTGATGGACCGCGTAGAGAAAATCCTGAACTGGACCCTCGACTGTGGCATGGTGGCTATCATCAATATCCACCACGAAAACGAATGGATTAAACAAGTACCCACCGACAGCAAAGCAAAAGAAAAATTCACTTCCATCTGGAAACAGATATGTGAACGCTTCGAAAAGTACGGTGACCACTTACTGTTCGAGCCAATGAATGAAATCGGATACGATGAGATTTGGACTCCGTGGGGCGGTAGTGAAGCCGACAAGGCAAAGGCACTGGGATACGTGAACGACCTCAACCAGCTCTTTGTCGACATAGTAAGAAACAGTGGCGGCAACAACGCCAAACGTCATCTGTTGGTGGAAATCTACAACACCAACTTGGAGTATGCTTACGACCCCTTGTTCAAGATGCCGAATGATCCCGCAAACCGACTTGCTCTTACAGTGCATTACTATACTCCCGCAAACTTTGCCATACTGGGTGGAGGCGAGGTTGTCGATTGGGGTGTAGGCCGGGAAAGCTGGGGAACGGAAGCTGACTTCAAGGAACTGAACGACAATATGGACCTACTGAAGAAGAATTGCGTAGACAAAGGAATCCCCGTCATCATAGGCGAATATTGCGCCGACTCCAGAAACAGAACAAAGGAAGTGATAAGGCTCTTCTGTGTTTCCGTAACCGAAGCCATCTACTCGCGCGGCATGTGCCCGATGCTCTGGGACACTCCGGGGGGACAATACAACCGACAGACTTGCCAGTTTGACGATCCTCTCTTCTTAGAAGAAATGATGGCTATTCCGGTTAAATATCCACGGAATTAAACAAATATTCATAATCAATAATCAAATAAAAATGAACAGAATCAGCACTTGTTTCGCCAGCCTATTGCTTTCTTGTGCATTGACGGCACAAGCACAGCAATATCAACTGAATTCACCGGACGGAAAACTAATTGTCAACATCGAAGCCGGACAAACCCTCAACTGGGCGATTGCCCACGACGGTACCACCGTTCTTTTGCCTTCAGACATTGCCATGCAATGCACCGAAGCTGAGGGAAAGCCCATTGCTTTCACCTTCGGCAAAAATGTGAAGGTGACCAAAGCTACCCGTACTTCCGTCGACACTTCCTTCCCCACTCCTTTCTACAAAAAGGCGAATGTGAAGGACACTTATAACCAACTCACGCTGAAATGCCGTAACGGCTATAGCATACAGTTCCGCGCCTACGACGACGGAGCCGCCTATCGTTTTGTTTCCGAACTGCGCAAACCTTTCTGCGTGAAGGACGAGATTGCCGAGTTCAACTTCGACCGCGATTACCACGCTTTCGTGCCCTATATTAACGACAATCGCGCCGGCGAGCGTTACTGCTACTCCTTCGAGTCCTACTACGATGAGGCCCCCCTCTCTCGCATGTACAAAGACTCGCTTGCCATTACTCCGCTGATGGTAGAACTGGAGAACGGAAAGAAAGCCGTCATTATGGAAGCCGGATTGTCCAACTATCCCGGCATGTTCCTCACTGCCAACCCACAGATGCCCCACGGAGTGAAGGCAGAATTCGCCCCCTATCCACAGGAAACAGTCATCGGAGGCTATGACCGCTTGAACCTCGTCCCTACCAAACGTGCCGACGTTATCAGCAAGCCCAACAATGCCCCCTACTTCTGCCCCAACGGGCGTCCCACAGGGAAACAGACCTATCCTTGGCGTGCCGTGCTTGTTGTTACCCACGACACACAACTCGCCAACAACGACATGATGCAACGCCTCGCACCCGAATGCCGCATCGCTGACACATCCTGGATTAAACCCGGAAAAGTGGCATGGGACTGGTGGAATACTTGTAACCTGACCGGCGTGGACTTCAAGGCAGGCATGAATACGCCCACCTATAAGAAATACATCGACTTTGCCGCCGAAAACCAGCTGGAGTATATCATCATCGACGAAGGTTGGAGCGGAAAGGAATCATTAATGGAAGACATCAGTCCCGAAATCAATCTCGAAGAACTGGTGGCATACGGCAACCAAAAGGGCATAGGCATCATCCTCTGGGCAAGCTGGCGCAATCTTACGGGAGGAGGCGACATCTCCCCTGCCGTGGAACAAGTTATCAGCCACTACGCACAAATGGGAATCAAAGGTTTCAAAATTGACTTCTTCGACCGCGACGATCAAATCGCCATCTCTTCTACCGAACAGCTCGCAGCATGCGCCGCCAAACATCACATGTTGCTTGACCTACACGGACTGAAACCCTTTGGTATCCAGCGCGCCTATCCCAACATCCTCAACTTTGAAGGTGTGAAAGGACTGGAAAACAGCAAGTGGGAGCCCATCGTGAACGGTGCGCCCTTGCATGACTTTCCACGCTACGACGTTACCGCTCCCTATCTGCGCCAACTCGTCGGTCCGATGGACTATACGCCGGGAGCTATGGTAAATGCCACCCGTTCCTTGTTCCGCTCCGTCAACGATCACCCCATGAGCCAAGGTACGCGTGTACACCAGATGGCTATGTACACCGTCTTCGAGGCACCCTTGCAGATGCTTGCCGACAGTCCCAGCAAATACATAAAGGAACAGGAATGCACCGACTTCATCGCCAAGGTTCCCACTACCTTCGACGAAACCATTGCCCTTGATGGTAAAATAGCCGAATACATCACGATAGCACGCCGCAAAGGAAACACTTGGTTTGTAGGCAGCATGACCAACTGGACTCCGCGCAGCTGCACCATCGACCTCTCCTTCCTCGGCGAAGGAAACTATGAAGCTGAAATCTTTGCCGACGGCGTCAATGCCGACCGTGAAGCTACCGACTATAAAAAAGAAGTACGCATCGTCACTGCCAAAGACAAACTCAATGTACAACTGGCACCCGGCGGTGGATGGACAGCACGAATTACAAAAAAATGAATCTGAGAAAACTGTTTCTGCCATTGTGTTCAGTAGCCTTGTGCCTGCAATCCTATGCACAAGACAAATCCTTCCTTAAGGATATGCTCTGGTATATAGACAACCCTTCTGTATTTGAAAAAGGACAAGAGGAAGGACACGCTTGGCATATGCCCGAAAAGAGCATGCTACTGAATGGGACATGGAAGTTTTTCTGGTGCGATACACCGGAAGGGATACTTGCACACTTTTTTAACCCCGAATTCCCGGATAAGCAATGGGGCGACATCAAAGTTCCCTCAAACTGGGAAATGCAAGGTTATGGTGACAAGCTGTTCAGAAATGTATCTGCTCCCTTCGGGGTGAATCCACCACATGCTCCCAAAGAGTATAACCCTACCGGACTATACCGGCGAACATTCAAGGTACCTGCAAGTTGGGCAGCAAAAGACCAGATATTTTTAAGGTTCGAGAAAGTGGCATCCGCTTCTTTTGTATGGGTCAACGGTCATGAAGTGGGCTACAATGAAGGAGCACAAGAACCTGCCGAATACAACATCACTCCTTATTTGAAGCCGGGCGAAAACACGCTGGCTGTCTGTGTACTAAAGTATTCGGACGGCTATTACCTGGAAGGACAAGATTATTGGCGACTGGCCGGAATCTTTGACGACGTATGGTTGTACGCCACACCTGCTGTCAGGATATTCGACTGGCAAGTAATCACAGAGTTTGATAATACGTATACCGATTCGCAGTTAAGTATTCAGGTAAAAATCAAGGACTACCAAAAGAAGCCAAATGAGAATTATGGATTGAAAGCTTACTTAAAGGATAAAAACGGCAAGATTATCTGTAACTTTTCCGCAGCTCCATTTGAAATGGACGCTGCGGAAAAGACAATACAGTTGCATACCTTGGTACAAGAACCCCGGAAATGGACAGCCGAGACACCCGAGCTTTATACGCTCGGTCTGGAATTATCCAATCCGGCCGGTCTGCAGAAAGACAAGATAGAAACGGTCATCGGATTCAAAAAGACGGAAATCAAAGACGGTGTTTTTTATCTTAACGGTATCCCACTGAAAGTCAATGCACAAAATTCGCACATGCAGCATCCCGAAGAGGGACATGTCATGGACGAAGCCACCATACGCAAGGATTTTGAATTGTTGAAACAGTTTAATTTCAATGCCGTACGTACCTCTCACTATCCTCCGGTGAATAAGTATTTGGAACTGGCCAATGAATACGGGCTTTATATCATAGACGAGGTGGGCGATGAAGCCCATGCCTCGGAATGGATTTCAAGTCTCCCGGAATACGAAGAGATGTATCGCGAGCGATGCCGCAGAATGGTGTTACGGGACAGAAACCATCCCTGCGTCTTGTTCTGGAGCGCAGGAAACGAAAGCGGTGAAGGTATCAACATTACCCACACCATTGAAGAAGGGAAATCGCTGGACCCCACCCGCTTCTGGATGTATGGCGGAAATGCATTCTCCCATCCGGCAGAAGATATTATCGGACCCCGTTACCCTACTCCTATGGAACTGGAAATGCAGGTAGGCATAGGAGAGGATTCCCGACCATCGTTTATGGATGAATACTTATCGGTTGCAGGCAATGCCGGCGGTGCCCTGGACGATTATTGGGAAGCCATCTACCGACATCCCCGCCTGATGGGAGGGGCCATCTGGGATTTTGTAAGTCCGGGACTGACCGAACGGATAAGGCAAGTGGACGACCTTTCGCCCTTCCATACTCCCGCCCATCTGATGGGAAATGCCCGCTTAGTGAAGGAAGGAAAGAACACGGTGCTGGACTTGAACGGTCACGACCAATGGGTAGAGGTCTATCGTGCAGACAATGTGGAGTTGAACAGTAATGAACTGACACTCACTTGCAGAATCTACCCCCGGAAACTAGTAAGCAGTTGCGGCTCATTCATCACAAAAGGCAATTATCAGTTCGGGCTGCAACAACGCGGTAAAGACAAACTGGAATTTTATATCTATACTGATAAAAAGCATTCCGTATGCGCCTCCTTGCCTACTGACTGGGAATACAACTGGCATCAAGTGACGTGCGTCTACGACGGACAGAAAATGTCCATCTATATAGACGGAGCAGAAAAGGCCTCCACACAAGCATCGGGCAATATCCGGAACTTCCCCTACCCCGTCAACATCGGTCGGAATGCAGAAACACACGGCCAAGAGACTTCGGTCTACATCTGCGATGCTCAAATGGACGAAGTCGGCATTTTCGCCAAGGCACTGACTTCCTCTTTTCACCCGGAAGAAGCCGCTCTGTGGCTAGATTTTGAGCAAGAGACGGAAAATGGTACATTCTACAGTTACGGCATCGGTGCACGTACGTACGGCAGCATCTGGCCCGACCGTAGCGTACAGCCCGAAATGTGGCAAATGAAGAAAACCGGACAACCTCTTTCTTTTTCCATGTCGGATGTGACAGAGGGAGTCGTTGAGTTATGGAATCGCAATCATTATACAAATGCTTCCCGATATGCCATACGATGGGAATTGAAAGAAGATGACAAGGTTATTCAATCGGGCGACTTGGCACTCTCAACAGCGCCGCTTAGCCAAGAGCTGGTGCACATACCTTATAAGAAGCCAGCCCTGATTCCCGGCAAAGAATACCGCCTGATGCTTCATGCCGTCCTGAAAAAAGATGAATTGTGGGCAAAAGCCGGACATGAGGTGGCATGGGAAGAACTTGAACTGCCTTGGAGCCTGCCATGCTCTTCGGAAGAAAAGGCTCAAGGCGTACCTTCCTATTCACTTTCGGAGAAAGAATTGGTTGTCTCCGGAGATGGCTTCAAATATGTATTCAACCGTACCGACGGACAACTGACGTCGATGGTTGTTCAAGATATGGAACTGCTGGAATCACCGCTCCGGCTGAATCTTTGGCGTGCCCCGCTGGCCAATGAGCTGGACAACTGGAATGCCTCCAGCGCCCGCTCCTCCAACTGGAAAGAAGGTTACGGATACACGGTAGCCACAGAAATGTATTCTGCAGGGATTGACCGCCTGACACATCAGCCCCTCTCTTTTTCGGTGTCCGAAACCACCGAAGGCGTACATATACACATCATTGATGCGGAATTGATGGGCAAAGGAGAAAAAGAGAAAAAAGACCTCTACATCGAAGGAGTACAGAACAACGGCATCATCAACCACTATGAGTATATTATCAATAGTGAAGGGACGATAGAGATACGCCATGTATTGAAGCCTGAAGGGAAAATGCCGCTTTGGTTTCCTCGCATAGGACTTACGCTGACCGTAAGCGATGCGCTCGACCAAGTGAAATGGTACGGCCGAGGACCGCAAGAGAACTATCCGGACCGGAAAACCGGCTATCCGATGGGGATATATGCCTCTACCGTACAAGCTATGTACGAGCCCTATCTAATGCCACAAGATTACGGATTGCGGACAGATGTACGCTGGCTGCAACTGACCACGGACAAAGGCATCGGCCTTCAATTCAAGATGAACGAATGGTTCAACTTCAACATTTATCCGTACAGCACAGACAATCTGACGAAAGCGATGTATACCTACCAATTGCAGAAGCAGAAAGGCATGACCCTGAATCTCGATTATGCCACTACCGGGGTCGGCTGTACGGCCCGCGGTGTATTCGGTGCTTACAAGGCGATGCCGCAGGAATATCGGAGAACCATCAGCATAAGACCTATGATGAAATAAAAATATTGTATCGGACTGGTAAGATTATGAAAAACAAAAATTACTTTATTCTATTAGTGTTGTTTTTAAGCGCTTTACAAATAAAAGCGCAGTATTCATTCGACAACGTGCTTTATGGTGCAGCCTACTATCATGAATATATGCCCTATGAGCGACTGGATGAAGATATCCGGCTGATGAAAAGAGCCGGCCTGACAGTAGTGCGCGTTGGAGAATCTGCCTGGGGAGTATTTGAGCCGCAAGAAGGAAATTTTGAATTTGAATGGATGGACCGCATTCTGGACAAGATGCATGCAGCAGGAATCAAAGTCATCTTGGGAACTCCCACCTATTCCATTCCTGCATGGCTGGCATACAAACACCCGGAAGTGCTGGCAGAACACGCCAAAGGAAACAAAGCCTATTATGGAATCAGACAGAACATGGATTTTACAAACCCGACCTACCAATTCTATTGCGAACGGATTATCCGCAAGATGCTGGAAAGATATGCACAGCATCCGGCAGTCATCGGGTATCAAGTGGACAACGAAACAGAAGCGCGCGGAGTAAACAACAGAGACTATTTCTTCGGATTCAGGAACTACATCAAACAGAAATTCAACAATGACCTGAATCTGCTTGCCAAGGAATGGGGAATGAACTACTGGGGAATGAACATCAACACCTGGGAAGAGTTCTATCCGCGCGATGGAGTGACAAGCCCCTCGTACAAGAATGAATGGGAACGCTATAACCGGAAGGAAGTGGCCGATTTTCTGAATTGGCAGTGCGACCTTGTAAATGAATACAAGCGTAAAGACCAATTTGTCACCCACTGCTTTATGCCCGACTTCCATAATATAGACCAAGTGGAAAGTTTCAGGCAGATGCAATATCCTGCCATCAATGTCTATCACGATGTACAGGATAAACAAGACGGCCAGCGCATCGCTTATGCCGGTGACTTCGTGCGCACCGTGGCCGACAACAATTACATCGTCATGGAAACCAACGCACAAGGCATCGGCTGGGATGCCCGCACCCAGTTTCCTCCCTACGACAACCAGTTGCGGCAGAATGTGTACGCACATTATGCTTCCGGAGCCAATATGGTGGAATACTGGCACTGGTCTACCCTGCACTACGGGCAGGAGACATACTGGCGAGGCGTGCTGGGCCATGACCTCCAGCCCAACCGCATATACAAGGAATTCACCACCACCGCCAAAGAGTTGGAAAGAATAGGCAGCCACATCGTGAACTTGAAAAAGAAAAACCGGGTAGCTATCCTCTACAGTCATGATTCTTATCATGCTCTCGGCTTCATGCCCTACACTTACAAGAGCAATTATCCCATTGATATGGTGCATAAAGCCCTCTATTTCCAAAACATAGAAACGGACATCATCCCTTGTGACAAGACAACCGATTTCAGCGGATATGACATGCTTGTCATTCCCCCTTTGTATGTGGCTACCGACCAATTGCTATTAGCCATTGATGAATTCGTACAGTCCGGCGGACACGTGGTAATGATGCACAAAAGCGGTTACTGCAATGAGCACTCCGCAGTTCGGGCCACCTTGGCTCCCGGGCCGCTACGCAAAGCCTGCGGCTTCCATTACCAGGAATTCTCCACTATCGGTGACTTATCATTAAAGGATAACCCCTTTCAATTAGAGGGAAAGAACCAGATAAGCGACTGGTATGAATTCCTGATTCCCGAGACAGCCACCCCGTTGGCTTATGCAGAGCATCCGTTCTTCGGCAAATGGCCCGTTGTCACCGAAAACAAGTATGGCAAAGGCAAACTGACCTACATAGGAGCCTACCCTTCGCAGGAATTGCTGAATGCCATCGTGCGAAAGGCAGCCATCCATGCCGGTATCATCTCTTCAGAGAGCGACGTGTTCCCCATCATACAGCGTTCGGGAATAAACAAAGCCGGAAAAGCCATCCGTTACTTCTTCAATTACAGCAGCGAGAGTAAAGAAATCACTCATAACTATCCGACATCCAAAGAGCTGATTTCCGGCAAGACTGTAAAAGAAGGAGACCATGTAACATTGCCCCCCTGGGGAGTTCTCATCATGGAAGTTTATTGACCATCAGAAAACATGAGAAAAAATGAGAAAAAAGATATTTGCCTTTCTATTGCTAAGTGCCCTATATGCCGGCGCCCAAGAAGCTCCGGACTGGGAGAATCCTATTGTAGTCGGCATCAACAAAGAGCCGTATCATGCCACACTGACATTGCCTTCGCAAAAAGTCGATTGCAAAGAAATCATATCCCTGAACGGCAAGTGGCGATTCCAATGGTCTGCCGACCCGGGAAAGCGCCCGGCCGACTTCTACAAGAATGATTTCAATACCGACACATGGGATACCATCACAGTGCCGGGAGCATGGCAATTGCAAGGTTATGGGAAACCTATCTATTCCAACGTAAACTATCCCTTCCAGAAGGATGCACCCAGAGTGACAAGCGAGCCTCCCGCCGAATATTACAGTTACGGGCACAGAAATCCCACAGGCTCTTATGTCACCACGTTCGAAGTGACGCCCGATATGAAAGACAAGTGCCTATACCTTCACTTTGAAGGAGTAAAATCGGCCATGTATGTCTGGGTAAACGGAGAGCGGGTAGGCTACAGCCAGAATTCGATGTCGCCTGCCGAGTTTGACATAACCGAATTTGTGAAGAACGGAGCCAATCGTCTGGCAGTGGAAGTGTATCGGTGGTCGGACGGCAGTTATCTGGAAGACCAGGACATGTGGCGGCTTAGTGGAATACTCAGGCCGGTAGAGCTATGGGTACGTCCCCGGACAAATATCCGGGACTATAGGTTCAGCAGCGACTTGTCGGACGACATGCGTTCAGCTACATTCGGAACCGAAATTTGGATAAGAAACCAGACCGACCGCAAAGTAAAAGACCTGACCGTAGAAATAAACCTGGTGGGGAAAGACAACAGAGGAAATAAACTCGACAAAAAAATGGTGGCTCCCGTAGGTACTATTCAGGCCTTTTCTGAAACGAGCGTCACACTGTCCGAAATGCTCCGGGAGCCTCAACTATGGTCTGCCGAAAAACCGCATCTATATGACATCCACATCAAGCTTCGCAGGAAGAATGAACTTTTGGAATCGTTCGAATACCATTGGGGCATACGGAAAATAGAAATCGCGGGAGACGTCTTCAAAGTCAACGGGAAAGCCGTCAAGCTGAAAGGAGTGAACCGTCACGACTTCCATCCCCGTATGGGATTCTTTGTCGACAGCCGGACGATGGAGAGAGATATCCGGCTGATTAAACAAGCCAACATCAACATGATACGCACGTCCCACTATCCACATCTGCCATTGCTGTACGAGCTATGTGACAAGTATGGAATCTACGTAATGGACGAAGCGAACCACGAAAGTCATGCCTACGGTTTGGGGAACAAAGTATTAGGAGACAACCCTCAATGGACACTGGCCCATGTGGACCGGGCAGTAGCCGTGGTGGAAAGGGACAAGAACCATCCGTGCATCCTATTCTGGTCATTGGGCAACGAGGGTGGAAGCGGTGCCAATTTGCGAGCTATGGCAGACACAATCCGTGCCTTAGACCCCACCAGACCGATATACGACGATACAGACCGCACCGTATCCGATGTCTATGACGAAGCTTATCTGCATCCCGACGCTTTGAAGGAACTTGGCGAGAAAATAACCGACCGCCCCGTATTCATGAGAGAGTATGCCTACGCCATGGGAAATTCCATCGGCAACCTCAAGGAGTATTGGGATGTGATTGAAAAGGACGAAAGTATTATCGGAGCTGCCATTTGGTGCTGGGTAGACCAAGGCATTCCTAAAAAGCTTAACGGTGCACCGTTAAGTTTCGGCGAGAGCCCCTCGTCACTCCCATTACTGCCCGATGAATTCTGGGCGTATGGAGGAGATTTCGGGGACTATCCCAACGACGGTCCCACCGGCATTAACGGGCTGGTATCTCCCGACCGGGTGCCTCACCCCCATTACTATGAAGTACAAAAAGTATATCAATACATCAAGTTTGAAAAGAAGGGAACACAGCAAATCAAATTGACCAACGGGTATGCGTTTTCCGATTTGGATGAATTCGATTACAGCTATGAGTGGATATGCAACGGAAAGGCTGTACGCAACGGCGACCTCCACTTGTCCGAAGGGAATCTGCTGGAGGTACCTTCAAGACCGGATAAGTGTGGGGAACTTTGCCTCAATGTATATGCCACGTTGAAGGAATCCACGACGTGGGCAGAGAAGGGCTTCAAAGTTGCCAAGGAACAACTTACGTATCATGACTATGAATTCCCACAATTGAAGGATGACGGCGGGAAGGCCACGTTTAAGGAGACACCCGAAGCGGTGGAAATTATAGCCGCCGATGCCTTGTTCACCATAGAAAAAGGTACCGGTGCTTTGGTGAGTTGGCGAGTCAAGGGAGAAGAGTTGTTGCACAGTGCCTTGGAACCCTATTTTTGGAAACCGGCAAATGACATTCAGGTCCGCAACGGCTACAATGAACGTTTGAGCGCTTGGAAAAATGCAGAGCAAAAACGTATCGTAAAGGCATACCAAGCAACCGTAAACGATGGTATGGTGATAGTGGATGCCAGTCTCTCCCTCCCCCGGATAGGAGCCGGTTACCATCTCCGCTACACTGTGGACGGCAAAGGCCGCATACAAGTAGAAGCAACCTATCAGCCTGAAAAGGAAGATATTCCGCTGATGCCCAAATTCGGTATGCGCATGAGAATGCCCTCGGCGCTGAACCGGATAGCCTGGTACGGACGCGGCAAGTTCGAGAACTATCCCGACCGCAAGAGCGCCGCTTTCCTGGGAGTCTACGAGTGTGGCATACACGAATTTATCACGAACTACATCGTACCGCAAGACAATGCCAACCGGTGCGATACACGCTGGTTCATGCTGGGAGACAGTGAGCGATGGAAAATACAAGTCAAAGGCTTGCAACCCCTATGTTTCCGTATATGGCCCTACGGGGAAGAAGACCTGGAAGGGAAAGAGCATGCGCACGAACTGCCCGAACGCGACTTCATCAACCTGAATATCGACTCCAACATACACGGAGTAGGTGGAAACGACGGATGGGGCGCACAGACCATGAAGCCATACACCATTGACGGCAATCGCTCCTACCGGTATGGGTTTATCATGGAGTATATGGACAAAACAGAATAATCCGTTCATCAATGCATTCAAAAAGGGAATAAACATTTTGTAAACAACAATAAAGGTATGAAAAGAAACATCTTTAAAACAATTCTCCTATCCGCCTGCATCCTGCAAGGGGGCAGTGCATTGGCACAACAAGAGAAAGCAGAACCGGGCAAGTTCTCACCTACCTGGGAGTCATTGTCCCAATACGAAGTGCCCGAATGGTTCCGCAACGCCAAATTCGGCATATGGGCACACTGGGGTCCGCAATGCCAACCCGAAGCCGGCGACTGGTACGGTCGTGGCATGTACGAAGAGGGCGGTGCTGCCTACAAGTGGCACTTGGAGCATTACGGACATCCTTCGGAATTCGGCTTCAAGGATGTAATCAACGAATGGAAAGCCGAAAAATGGAATCCGGAGAGGCTGGTAGCCCTTTTCAAGAAAACCGGTGCCCGATATTTCTTTGCTATGGGCAACCATCACGACAACATGGACTTGTGGGACAGTAAATACCAATCATGGAACTCCGTCAACATGGGCCCCAAGCGAAACGTACTGGGCGAATGGGAGAAAGCGGCCCGCAAAAACAAACTTCCCTTCGGTGTCAGCATCCACTCCTCCCATGCTTGGACATGGTATGAAACTGCACAAGGAGCCGACAAGAAAGGCCCATACGCAGGAATCTCCTACGATGCCCGCGTAGTGACTAAGGAAGACGGCAAGGGAAAATGGTGGGAAGGCTACGACCCGCAAGAGCTATACGTACAGAATCATGCCCTGAGCGGACATGCTTGGGCTGCATGGGACTGGCCCGAAGGAACCTCTGTCCCCCCACAGAGCTACTACGACAACTTCTTCGACCGCACAGTGGACATGATAAACAAATATCATCCCGACCTGGTCTATTTCGACGACAGCGTACTCCCCTTCTGGCCCATCAACGATACGGGGCTGAAAGTCGTGTCGCACTACTATAACCAGAACATGAAGCTTCACAAGGGCAATCTCAATGCTGTAGTCTTCGGAAAGAAGCTGGAAGCTAAACATAAAGAGGCCATCGTATGGGATGTAGAAAAAGGGGTTCCATCGGAATGCCAGGACAAGGCGTGGCAAACCTGTAGTTGCCTCGGTACTTGGCACTATAACCGCTCTGCTTACGAAGACAACTGGTATAAATCAGCCGGGACCGTCATCCACATGCTCATTGACATCGTCAGTAAAAATGGCAACCTATTACTAAGCGTACCAATGAAAGGAAACGGCACCATCGACGACAAGGAAGAAAAAATTCTGGAAGACATAGCCGCCTGGATGGAGGTGAACGGAGAAGGAATATTCGACACACGTCCCTGGTGTATTTATGGTGAAGGTCCCTCCACAGAAACAGCAATACCTTTGGACGGAGCAGGATTCAACGAAGGCAAGAACGCACCCTACACTTCTGCCGACATCCGGTTTGTGAAAAAAGGGAAATACTTGTATGCCCATATCATGAAATGGCCCTCAGACGGAAAAATACAGATAAAATCACTGGCTACCGGCAGTCCCTACTGCAAAGGAGAAATCGAAAAGGTAGAATTATTAGGAGGCGGAAAGGCAAAGTTCAGAAGAACTTCCAAAGGCTTGCTTATTGACCTTCCCAAAGACAAGACACCCAATCCTATTTCTTTGGTACTGAAAATCACTAACCGTTAAACTGCTGATATTGTATGAAAAAGGGATTTTTTTTAAGATTATTTGTCCTGCTGATGCTGACATTTTTCATAGCAGAACAAGGCAGAGCACAAACCTACCAACGCACCTCACAAGGCATAAAAAGCACTGTGCAAGGTATAAATATAGATATTAGCTTCTTCTCTCCTGTCACAGTGAGAATCTTAAAATCGCCTGACGGCTGGAAGTATACCAAAGAAAGCTTGTCGGTCATCGGGCAACCGGAAAAAGTAAAACTATCCGTCTCTTCGAAAGGGGGCATATTGACTATCAAAAGCCATCAGCTTACAGTCCATCTCAACGAAGAGACCGGACAAATAACTTTTGCCTCTTCCGATGGAAAATCGCTGTTGCAAGAACAAAATAAAGGTGCACGTTTTGATGATTTCAACGATGCCGGCACAAAAACCTTCAGCGTTTATCAATCGTTCACCTTAGAGAAAGACGAAGCTATTTATGGATTGGGACAATTGCAAAACGGCAAAATGTCGCAACGTAACCAGACCAAACGCCTTATCCAAGACAATCTTGAAGATGTGATTCCCTTCTTCCAGTCCGTCAAAGGCTACGGTCTCTTTTGGGACAACTATTCGCCAACCATCTTCAAAGACAATCAAGAAGAGACATCCTTCCTTTCTGAAGTCGGCGACTGCATTGACTACTATTTCATGTACGGCGAAAATGCCGATGGAGTAGTTGCCCAGATGCGCTACCTCACAGGACAAGTGCCCATGTTTCCATTATGGACATATGGATTCTGGCAAAGCCGTGAACGCTACAAAAGCCAAAAAGAGATTGTTGGCGTAGTGCAAAAATACCGCGAACTGGGTGTGCCCCTCGATGGAATTATCCAGGATTGGAGATACTGGGGAAGCAACTACCTGTGGAACGCAATGGATTTTTTGAACGAAGAATTCTCCGACCCCCAAAAAATGATGGAAGACATACACGGAATGAACGCCCACATTATTATCTCCATTTGGTCAGCTTTCGGACCACATACCAAACCCTATCGCGAGTTAGACAAAGGGAACATGCTCTTCAACTTCCGCACATGGCCCGAATCCGGTTCCGAGAAGTGGCCTCCCAATATGGACTATCCATCCGGTGCCCGCGTGTACGATGCCTACCATCCGCAAGCACGCGACATCTATTGGAAGTACCTGAACGAGAACCTACGTTCTGTGGGTATAGACGGCTGGTGGATGGACTCTACCGAACCCGACCATTTTCACCCCATTCCTGAAGATTTTGACACGCCCACCTATTTGGGGTCATTCCGTAAAGTACGCAATGCCTACCCTTTAATGAGTGTAGGTGGAGTGTACGACCACCAGCGTGCCGTAACTTCAGATAAACGCGTATTTATCCTTACCCGCTCAGCCTTTGCCGGCCAGCAACGTTATGGTGCCAATACATGGACAGGAGATAT
This sequence comes from Bacteroides sp. AF39-16AC, assembly GCF_003602735.1. Lineage (NCBI taxonomy): Bacteria > Pseudomonadati > Bacteroidota > Bacteroidia > Bacteroidales > Bacteroidaceae > Bacteroides > Bacteroides sp. AF39-16AC. The sequence continues at coordinate 84,505 of NZ_QTLN01000005.1, forward strand.
CACAGCATCATGGGAAGTTTTGGAGAAGCAAATACCTGCGGGATTAAACTTCTCACTATGTGGCATTCCCCATTGGAACAGCGATATCGGCGGATTCTTCCTATGGCAATATCCCTTGATGCTGGATGACCCGGATTATCGCGAGCTTTATGCCCGTTGGATACAGTTCGGTACATTCTGTCCCATGATGCGGTCACATGGGGAAGGTGCTCCCAGAGAAATCTATCAATTCGGCAAAAAAGGCGAGCCAATATACGATGCGATTGAGAAATACATTCGGTTACGCTACAGTTTGTTACCATACATCTACACAACTGCCTGGGAGGTAACTGCCAATCAGTCCAGCTTCATGCGTGCCTTGGCAATGGATTTTGCCCACGATCGCAACGTGTGGAACATCCACAATCAGTATATGTTTGGCAAATCCCTATTGGTATGCCCTGTAACCCAACCCATGTATACCCAAACAGTTTCGGACACCATCCGTGTAGAAGATTTCAGTACCGTTAAGTCTATACGAATATATCTGCCTAAAAATACGGAATGGTATGATTTTTGGACCAATCAGAAACACTCCGGCGGACAATATATCGTGAAAGATACCCCTATTGACATTTTACCACTTTATGTGAAAGCAGGTTCCATCCTGCCAATAGGTCCCGAAGTGCAGTATAGCACCGAAAAATCATGGGACAACTTGGAGATAAAAGTGTATCCCGGTTGTAACGGCGAATTCACACTTTACGAAGACGAGAATGACAACTACAATTATGAAAAAGGAATGTACAGCACCATTACGATGAAATGGAATGACCGTACTCGCATGCTCACTATTGAAAATCGGAAAGGAGAGTTTTCCGGTATGTTGAAAGAACGGAAATTCAACATAGTAACTGCTGATGGCGCAAAAAAGGCAGTGGCTTATAATGGGAAAAAAGTAACGGTTAAAATGTAATGGTTTCTAAAAACAGCTATTAATTTGCATTATGGAAATAAATACTCGTATGAAAAAATACCATCATTATCTTACCCTTTTAAGTTTATTTATGCTGCTCGGCATCCTGAAATTGCAAGCAGCGATACAACTCCCTGCCATATTTTCCAACCATATGGTGCTACAACGTAACTCAGAACTTACTTTCTGGGGATGGGGTATTCCGGGAGAAACAATTTCCATCGCCCCCGAATGGATGAAAGGAGAAATAATCAAAACCCAAGTCAATAATACGGGGAAATGGTCAGCCCGTGTACCTTCCGGCGAAGCCGGCGGACCTTATGAGATTCGTTTCAGCGGCTCGTCAGAAGTAACCTTGACCGATGTCATGCTAGGCGAAGTTTGGCTGTGCAGCGGACAATCCAATATGGAATGGAGCGCCAACCACGGCATAAAGAACGGAGACGAGGAAACGGCAAATGCCCATTGTCCCAATCTCCGAATTTTTCACGTGGCCAGAATAGCCGCCCCGTTCCCTCAAGAAAACTGTTTCTCGCAATGGACACAGTGCACGCCCGAAACGATGCGCAGCACGAGTGCCCTGGCCTACTTCTTCGGCCGCAACATCCAGGAAGAGCTGGACGTGCCGGTAGGAATCATCGTAGCCGCATGGGGCGGAACCACCGCCGAGACATGGACGCCCCGCGAATGCGTAATGAGCGACCCGGTCTTGTGCGACTATCCGTATGAATCCAATCCTTGGTTTCCGGCTGAAACAGGCACGTTGTACAACAGCATGATTTATCCCGTGATGCCCTACGGCATTGCCGGATGCATCTGGTATCAGGGAGAAGCCAACCAAGGCCGTGCCAGCTCCTACGCCCGGGTGATGCAGCGGCTGATAGGCTCGTGGCGTACCGGATTTAACAAGGAATTCCCATTCTATCTGGTCCAGATAGCCCCCTTCCAATACCACTCCAAAGACAACGGACCGGCACTGCTACGCGAGCAGCAGGCCATGTTGCCCGAAATGCTGGACAAGGTCAAGATGATTACCGTGTCAGATTTGGTGGACAATGTGCAGGACATCCATCCACGTGACAAAAGAAGCGTAGGCAAACGTCTCGCCAATCTTGCACTGGACGATACATACCATATATATGCAGGCCCCTATAAAAGCCCGGTCTTTGAAAGCGCCTGCCGCAAAGGCAACCATGTGACAATCTCTTTCAAAGACATAAAGAACGGACTGGCCGTACACGGGAAAAGGATAGAGGGGCTGATGATGGCCGCAGCCGGCCAGGAATGGCAAGAGGCCCGGGCCAGGATAGACGGGGGAAAGCTGATTGTCCCGGTAAAAGGAATCGAAAGCCCGGTTTCCATTCGCTACTGCTTCAGTGACGCTGCTCAAGGCAACCTTTTTTCAACGGAAGGCATCCCCTTAGCCCCCTTCCGGGCAGACAGCATTGCCTCTTCTGAAAACATTCCGGTTTCTACAGACAGCGCTTTGGAAGAATCTTTTGAATTCTCGCCCAAGTTCTCTACCGGCAATGCCAATCCCCTTCTCGACTTCCAATACATGGCCGACCCCACAGCAGTGGTGCACGACGGCCGCATTTATGTGTACGGTACTAACGACCACCAGCAATATGATGTAGTGGGCCGTAACGGGAAAAACACCTATCAGCACATCCATTCGCTGACGATGGTCTCTTCTGACGACATGGTGAACTGGACTTATCACGGAGTAATCAATGTAAAGGCTCTGGCTCCCTGGGGAATGGCTTCGTGGGCACCTTCCATCGCTTCGCGCAAGGAGGCCGACGGCAAAACCCACTTCTATCTGTACTACTCCAACAGCGGTTCCGGTGTAGGTATGCTGACCGCCACTTCCCCCGTGGGGCCCTGGACAGACCCATTGGGCAAATGCGTGGTAGACGGCAATACTCCAGGACTCGGCAAGTGTAAAGCTCCCTTCGATCCGGGAGTAGTCATCGACGACAAGGGCATCGGCTGGCTCTCCTTTGGCGGGGGCGACAGCGACGACTACATTCCCGGAGACGCACGCATCGTGCGGCTGGCAAATGACATGAAGACGCTGGACAGCGAAATAGTTGAAATAAAAGCGCCATACCACTTTGAAGCAAACGAACTGAACTATCTGAACGGCACTTGGATTTACACCTACAACACCAACTGGAAGAACCGGGATGCATGGCCCCACAAGGATATAGACAAGCCGAGCCGGTGCTGCATGAGCTACATGACGAGTCGCACGCCACTTGAGACAGACAGCTGGACCTATCGGGACAACTACTTCAAAAATCCCGGCGACTATGGCATGTCCGACAGCAACAACCATACACATCTGGTAAAATTTCAAGGGAAGTACTATCTCTTCTACCACTCACTGGGCTTGCAGGACAGCCGCGACCTCAAAGTGGGTGTCCGCAGTATCTGCGTGGAAGAAATAGAGGTGGACGAAAAGGACCTCACTATCCACATGGGCACAGCCACAGCCAAGGGCGTTTCACAAATCAAGCCTCTCGACCCGTTTGCGCAGCAACAGGCCGAGACCACAGCCGCCACACGCGGCGTTGCCTTTGAACCGACCGGACAGACAGGCAACATGTCTGCCGTAGGAAACAAGAGCGGACAGGCCATCTGTGTCCGCGGTGCGGAATTCCCGCAATCACCTCAAGCCATACAGATGAAGATAAAAGGGAAAGGCTCCATCGAAATACACATGGACAGTCCAGACGGTCCGCTCCTATCCACCTTGACCTTTGATACCGATACGTGGCAAACATTGACAAAGCCGTTGGACAAACGGATAAAAGGCAAACACGACATTTACTTCGTATTCGGGAACGGAAAGTTCTTATTTGACGAATGGAAATTCACAAAATAATGAATCCGTCGGCAGAATCTGCCCAGTATCTCTTCACCCTTGTGATGATATCGCTGCACAATTCGAGCCAACACACAACAAGCCAGCAAGTTACTTTGCCAGCGTTTTGCCACCATATTGGCAAAGTTTTGCCATGCCTTTGGCAAAGCTTTGCCAATGTGGTGGCAAAACCTTGCCAACTTGTCGGCAAGAAAGACAAAAGCAACATCGCTGTCCGCAAAGAGGCGGAAGCACGTCCTCAATATAATTCCGCTAACGGGAAAGAGACAGATTGGTTCCATTAACGGGCAGAAGTTTTAAAAAATGGGAAGGATTTGGCACAATAGTTCCGCGCAAATTCTCATTTATCGAACAAAAATTGTATTTTTGCCTGCGACTGAAAAATCAGTAATATCATAGAATAGACAATTCCCGAACAAATATGAGCGAAGATTTTGAAGCACCGAAAGATGATTTGGACAAGGAACTCCCGGCCGGGAGCGAAGAACACTCGGATTACAAACCTGCGGACGCAAAGGATGCCAATATAAAGCACCAACTGAGCGGCATGTACCAGAATTGGTTTCTGGACTACGCCTCATACGTTATATTGGAACGTGCCGTACCCCATATCATGGATGGTCTGAAACCCGTACAGCGGCGTATCCTCCACTCCATGCGCCGCATGGAAGACGGGCGCTACAACAAGGTGGCGAACATCGTAGGACATACCATGCAGTTCCATCCGCACGGTGATGCTTCTATCGGCGATGCTCTGGTACAACTGGGACAAAAGGACTTGCTCGTGGATTGCCAGGGAAACTGGGGTAACATTCTGACGGGTGACAGCGCCGCTGCCCCCCGTTATATCGAAGCACGTCTCTCCAAGTTCGCACTGGACGTGGTATTCAACCCCAAGACCACCGAATGGAAACTCTCTTATGACGGGCGAAACAAAGAACCGGTTACACTACCGGTAAAATTCCCACTGCTGCTTGCACAAGGTGTGGAAGGTATTGCCGTAGGCCTGTCATCCAAAATATTACCACATAACTTCAATGAGCTGTGCGATGCTTCCATCAGCTATCTGCACAACGAAGAATTCAAGCTGTACCCCGACTTCCAGACGGGAGGCAGTATCGATGTATCCAAATACAACGACGGTGAACGTGGCGGTGCGATACGCGTGCGCTCCAAAATAGAAAAGATAGACAACAAGACACTTGCCATTAAGGAAATTCCTTACGGGAAAACGGTGGCCAGTGTATGCGACTCCATCGTAAAGGCCAGCGAAAAAGGAAAAATCAAGATACGTAAGGTAGAGGACCTAACATCCGGCAGTGTGGAAATATTAGTGCATCTAGCCCCGGGTGTATCATCCGACAAGACCATCGATGCCCTCTATGCCTTCACCGACTGTGAAGTGAGCATCTCTCCCAACTGCTGTGTCATCGACGACCAAAAGCCCCACTTCCTCACCGTGAGTGATGTATTGCGCAAATCAGTCGACAACACATTGGCACTGCTACGCCAGGAACTGGAAATCCGTAAGGGAGAGATACTGGAAAGCCTGCATTTCGCTTCACTCGAAAAGATATTCATTGAAGAACGTATTTACAAGGATAAGGAGTTTGAACAAGCCAAAAACATGGATGCCGCCTGCGAACATATCGATGAGCGCCTGACTCCCTACTACCCGACTTTTATCCGCGAAGTGACCAAGGAAGACATCCTCCGGCTGATGGAGATAAAGATGGCACGTATCCTCAAATTCAACTCCGACAAGGCAGAGGAACTGATAGCACGCATGCGAAAGGACATAGAGGAGATAGACTGCCATCTGGCAAACATCGTGGAATATACCGTCGACTGGTTCCGTATGTTGAAGGACAAGTACGGCAAAGCCTTCCCCCGCCGCACGGAACTGCGTAACTTCGACACCATCGAAGCAACCAAAGTCATCGAAGCCAACGAAAAGCTGTACATCAACCGCGAAGAGGGTTTCATCGGAACTGGATTGAAGAAAGACGAATTCATAGGCAACTGCTCGCCCATAGATGACGTGATTATCTTCTTCCGCGATGGAAAATATATCATCACACCGGTGGCCGACAAGAAGTTCGTGGGCAAGAATATACTTTATGCCAACATTTTTAAGAAGAACGACAAACGTACCATCTACAATGTCTGCTACCGTGACGGCAAGGAGGGGACAAGCTATATCAAGCGTTTTGCCGTCACTTCCGTGGTGCGTGACCGCGAATACGATGTGACGCAAGGTACTCCCGACTCCCGTATCACCTACTTCACCGCCAATCCCAATGGAGAAGCTGAAATCATCAAGGTAACCCTGAAACCCAATCCCCGTGTACGCCGTATTATCTTCGAGGAGGATTTCAGCAACATCAATATCAAGGGACGGCAGGCCATGGGAAATATACTCACGAAACTCCCCGTACACAAGATAGCCTTGAAACAACGTGGAGGCTCCACGCTGGGTGGACGGAAAGTCTGGTTCGACCGTGATGTGCTACGTCTCAACTACGACGGGCGCGGAGAATATCTCGGAGAATTCCAGAGCGAAGACACCATCCTTGTCGTACAGAACAGCGGAGAGTTCTATGCCACCAACTTCGACTTGAACAATCACTATGACGATGGCATACGCGTATTGGAGAAATACGATCCGAACAAAGTATGGACCGCCGTACTCTACGATGCCGACCAGCAGAACTATCCTTACATCAAGCGTTTCTGCTTCGAGGCAACCGCCCGCAAGCAAAACTACTTGGGAGAAAACAAGAACAGCAGCCTCATTCTGCTGACAGACGAGTGCTACCCGCGTTTAGAGGTGGTGTTTGGCGGCCACGACAATTTCCGAGAGCCGATGGTGGTGGAAGCCGACGAATTCATCGCCGTGAAAGGCTTCAAAGCAAAAGGTAAGCGCCTGACCACCTATACTATAGAAACCATCAACGAGCTGGAGCCTACCCGTCAACCGGAACCCTCGCAGAAAACCGAAGAGCAGGAAACGGATGAAGAACCGGAAATTCTGGACCCCGACCACGGTAAAAGCGAAGGGGACATACTGGACGAGATGACAGGACAGATGAAACTCTTTTGATGAAGGACGGAAATGAAGTATTAGTGGCTAACGATTACTAATTTGTAATTGATAATTTAATATGTACATATACAAGATAATAATCCTATGCGGACTGCTCTTGGGAAGTGTCGGACTGAAAGCACAAGAAGCACAATGCAGCATCGACCGGAAGCTACGGGCTGACTCCACCAACCGTAACCGTATTATCACCCGTGCCACCATGTATGGTGTCGGCTTCACCAACGTGTTCGACACTTATCTTTCACCTCAGGAGTATAAGGGAATCGATTTCCGTATCTCCCGCGAAAGCATGCGGATGACACGGTTGATGGACGGCAACGTGTCTCTGCAAACTTTCTTCCAGGCAGACTTGGGATATACACACAACAAAGTAGACAATAACAATACATTCTCCGGACTGGCCAACTGGAACTACGGCCTGCATTATAATTTTCCAATCACGGGCAATTTCAAACTGCTTGCCGGAGGAGTCGGCGACTTCAACGGTGGCTTTGTCTATAATCTGCGCAACGGAAACAACCCCGCCCAAGCACGTGCCTATATCAACCTTGCCGCATCGGGAATGGCTATTTGGGACTTGCGCATCAAGAACCGTCCCATCACACTACGCTATCAGGTAAATCTTCCCTTGGCAGGTATCATGTTCATGCCCAACTATGGACAGTCCTACTACGAGATATTTACGTTAGGACATTGGGACGGAGTAGTGAACTTCACCTCCCTGCACAACCAGCCCTCTCTGAGACAAATGCTGACCGCAGACTTTCCGGTGGGACGTGCCCGGATGCGTTTCGCTTACATATGGGACGCACAACAGTCCAAAGTAAATGAAATAAAGACACATACTTACTCGCACGTATTCATGGTGGGGTTCGTAAAGGAACTCTATCTGTTTCCTAACAAGAGAAAGTAAAAAGTGACAAGGTGATAAACGATAAGATGATAAGGATAATGTGCATGAAAAGAAGATATATTTTAATAATTTGGAGTATCCTACTCACGTTATTGCCCCTATTGAACGGATGTATTCGTGAGGAAGAGTTCGACAATACCCCACAAGGCAATTTCGAAGCCTTGTGGAAAATAATAGACGAACAGTACTGCTTCCTGGACTACAAGCAAATAGACTGGGATGCCATCCATGACAAGTACCAGCCACTCATTACCCCGGGAATGAGTTACGACGGTCTATTTGAAATATTAGGTAACATGCTTGCCGAGTTAAAAGACGGACATGTCAACTTGTACTCTTCTTCCAACATGGCGCGCTACTGGGACTGGTATCTGGATTATCCTCGTAACTTCAACGAAAGTATCATTGAAAAGTACCTGGGAAGAGACTACCGCATTGCTGGAGGCGCCAAATATACCATATTGGAGGACAACATAGGATATATCTATTACGGTGATTTCTCCAGCGGCATCGGAAACGGCAACCTGGATGAGATTCTGTTATACCTTTCCGCTTGTAACGGCCTGATTATCGACGTGCGCAACAATGGTGGCGGCAACCTGACAAACGCCACCCGAATGGCACAACGCTTCACGAATGAAAAAGTACTGACGGGATATATTCAGCACAAGACCGGCAAAGGCCATAGCGATTTTTCAGATCCGACTCCCATTTATGTGGAACCTTCCAACAGTATCCGCTGGCAAAAAAAGGTAATTGTCCTGACCAACCGTCATTCCTATAGTGCAACCAATGATTTTGTCAACTCCATGCGCTGTTTTCCCAATGTCACCCTGGTTGGTGACAAAACCGGCGGCGGGTCGGGCCTGCCATTCTCTTCGGAACTGCCCAACGGATGGGGGGTACGCTTTTCTGCCAGCCCGCACCTCGATGCCCAAAAACAGCATATCGAGTTCGGCATCGACCCGGACAAGAAAGTGGATATGAGCAAAGAAGATGAGAACAATGACTTGGACACCATCATTGAGGAAGCAAGAAAAATACTGAAAGTGACTTTCTAAAACGACTTTATCTACAAAACAATTTGCCAAAACGAAAATTCTTTCTATCTTTGCTCCCGCTAATCGGAATTATTCCGCGGATGTGGCGTAATTGGCAGCCGCGCCAGACTTAGGATCTGGTGCCGTGAGGCGTGTAGGTTCGAGTCCTATCATCCGCACAATCCCTATAATAAATTTCAAAAGACAAACAACTAAGAGGGGAGGATATTCATTAAGAAGCATCCTCCCTAACCGCTTCAAGTACCTTTTTTATCTCATCAAAACACAATATTTAGAATACTTATTGTATCTTTGCTTCCAAGAAACACTTCGATTAACCTGAAAAAATGAAACAAAATACGATAAGACCGATGCTTTTCAAGTATTGGGTAGTGTGCCTTCTATTGTTCATCCTCTTCATCCAGGCCAGGGCTTCTTCCTTCATGCCCGCCGTCACCAACTATCTTGCCAAAGACTATGAAGCCGGTTATCAGAACTGGGCATGTGCGCAAGGCAGCAACGGCGAAATGTATTTCGGCAACAGCCAGGGGCTCCTGGTATATGACGGTTATCGCTGGACTCTCCACAAAGTGCCGGGGAACCATATTGTCCGTTCGGTGTATGTGAAAGAAGACCGTATCTATGTGGGGGCATTCGAGGAATTCGGCTATTTCAAGTATTCGGAGGCAGGCACTCTCCGATACCATTCTTTGAGCAAATTCCTGAAAAATTTCCCCATGGAGAACAACGAGATATGGAACATTGTAGAGCTGGACGGTCGCATCTACTTCCAGTCGTTCAGCGCCTGGTTCTCCTACGACGGGAAGATGGTACACGCTTTCCGCAACAGACAGCAACAGCCGCTCTACTTCTACACCCAAAACGGACATATCTACACACAGATGATTGATGAGGACTTCTATGAATTCGACGGCAAGGATTTCCTTCATCTCTTCCCCCGCAGCCAAGTGAACGATGACAATGTAGTGGCATTACTGCCCGACGGGGACGACAGCTTCCTGATGGTCACAGAGAATAACGGATTGTTCCGCTACAACGGTGACATCACCCCCTGGAAAACAGACATTGATGCAGAGCTGAAGAAACAGCGGGTGAACCGCGCCGTCATGACCAATGATTCCATATTCATGATAGGTACAGTCTTGAATGGCATATACGCCATCGACCGCAAAGGACATTGCCTCTGGCACTTCAATCTGGATAACCGTCTGGACAACAACACAGTCCTGGGCTTGTTCTGTGACAAAGACAACAACGTATGGGCAGCATTGGACGACGGCATCGCATACATCCACCACAACTCACCCGTCATGCTGCTGACTCCTGCCAACCATGAAACCAAACTGGGCATGGTGTACGACATAGCCCACCGGGGCGACTGTTTCTATCTGGCCACCAACCAGGGCTTGTACGAATACCACCAGGTTACCGAGAATCTGCGCCTGCTTCCCCATACTGAAGGACAGAACTGGTATGTGAAGGACATTGACGGGCAACTCTTTGCAGGCAACAATGCCCATACCTTATTAATAGGCGAAAAAGGGAATGTTTCCGTCATAAGCAATACCAACAGCAGTACGTGTCTGATAAAGTGCACCCTCTATGGCGAAGAGATACTGTTGGAATCATCCTACGCCAATTTGCGTATCTATAAAAAGAAGAACGGGCAATGGACCTTTTCGCATGTCATAGACGGCTTCATTGCACCGGTCATGCACTTGGAGGTGGACCAAAGCGGTGTCATCTGGGCTTCACACATGTATCAGGGAGTCTATAAAATAGTCTTGAGCGATGACTTGTCGGCTGTAAAAAGCGTACGGCACATCTCCCATTTAGGCTCGGAATATATCATCGGCCCTATCCAAGTAATGAAAATGCGAGGACGTATCGTCTTTTCCAGTCCCAACGGCTTCTATACCTATGACGACATCACCCGGCAGATTATCCCCTTCCAAAAGCTGAATGCCATTCTGCCTTACATCAGGAATGCTCATTCTGTGGTATCCGTCACGAACGACCGCTTCTGGCTGTCCGGTTCACATGAGTACGTACTGGTAGAGTACGCAGAAGGAGAGTACATCGTGAAGCAGCGCATCCTCATCGAACTGTTTGATTCTCCATGCATAGAGAACTACAACAATGTGTTCGTCGACAATGACGTTGTCTATTTTAATCTGAACAACGGAATCGCCAGTTACAGCAAAAACACAGACAGCCTCAGTCCTACTCTGGAGTCCGCCCTCTCACTGAGCTCGGTCACTGCTTCCTCTTCCGATAAAAAGGAGAAACGCCTGCCTCTGTCTGGAAATGTCGAACTGGAAAGCAATTACCGGGATTTGCTGTTCTCAGTAAGCCTGCCGCATTACAATAAATTGTCCGTACATTTCCATTATGTCCTGCAAGGAGGACAAGGCATGGCGCTGACATCGGACCTGAAAGAGCCCGAAATCCGCTACGGTAGCCTGGATTACGGAGAATACACATTCCAGGCAGAAGCCTATAATGATTTGGGACAGAAAATCGGTGAGGTGGAATATCATTTTGCCATAGCCCGCCCTTTCTACCTCTCCTATTATGCCTTTGCGCTCTATCTCATAGTTCTCACAGCGCTTGTCTACTTTTTCTCCAAGTGGCGCGCCAACCGTGCCATGGAAAAGAAACGGAAGGAGTATGAGGCAGAGCAGGTGCAGCAGAACATCAAGATGCGCGAGCAGGAGCATCTGATAACTCTGCAGCAACAGCAATTGCTGGAAGCCGAGTTGTCGGCAAAGAGTAAAGACCTTGCCAGCATGGCACTGGGTGTATTTGCCAAGAACGAGGTCCTGGAGAAACTTCGTACTGTCGTACAAGAGTCCCTGGTGAAAGGGCAATATGGACGCAAGAACCTCGAATCTCTGCTGAAGCTCATCAACGAAAACATCGAGACACAGGAATTTTGGGATGTATTCCAGAACAATTTCGACCTGATTCATGAGAAATTCTTCCGTAATTTGCGCGAACGTTATCCCAGTCTTACCGCTACCGACCTCCGTTTTTGTGCGCTGCTGCGCCTGAATCTTTCTACGAAAGACATTGCGCAAATGACCAACCTCACTATCCGGGGAGTAGAGGCAGCACGCTACCGTTTGCGCAAGAAACTGGATATCCCCGACGGAACGGGATTAGTGGATTTTCTCATCGACTTGAAATAAAGCGGCTACAAATCATTCAATCACAACAAACTGATTATTAGAAACAAGTAACACGAAAACGTAGTAAAACGGTACCCATTTTTACCCTAAACGTATTATCGTGGTAGTGTTTTTTTTTGCCTTACTTACCGTAATTACTTCCTTTGCCGGCAGAATTATTAACTCTTAAATTTAGTTTATGAGAAGGCAAACTTTATTTCTTCTATTCATGATTTTGTTCTCATTGCCACTGACAGTTTTGGCACAAGGAACAAAGACAGTTAAAGGAACTGTTGTTGATCAGAACAACGAACCGATTATTGGAGCCACGGTTGTAGTAAAAGGCTCTACTATTGGAGCAGCTACCGACCTCGACGGTAACTATGTACTGAACGGCGTCCCCGAAGACGCAACTCTCGTATTCAACTATTTGGGCATGTTGCCGCAGGAAATAAGCGCTGCGGGACAATCCGTCATTAATGTAAAGCTACGTGAAGATGCACAACTACTGGAAGAAGTTGTTGTTATCGGTTACGGTTCGGCCAAGGCGAAAGACCTGACGGCCCCGATTGACGTTGTCAAAGAGAAAGAACTTATCAATGTTCCTACCTCCTCCCCGATGGCAGCATTGCAGGGAAAGGTACCGGGTGTTAACATCATCAATTCGGGAACGCCGGGCGAAGGTCCTAAAGTGACCATCCGTGGTATGGGTTCCTTCGGTGACACCTCTCCTCTCTATGTAGTGGACGGAATGTTCTACGACAACATCAACTTCCTGAACAATTCCGACATTCAGGACATGACCATCTTGAAAGACGCATCCGCATCTGCCATCTACGGTGTACGCGCCGCCAACGGTGTTGTAATCATCACCACCAAGAAAGGAAGCCGCAACCAGGATGCCAAGATTACCTATAACGGTTATGTAGGTATTCAGAAAGCCACCAACCTGCTGGAGATGTGTAACTCTCACGAGTATGCCACCATGATGTTGGAAGCCAACCCGGAAGCTTACCGGTCGATTTTCGAAAAGTCAGTAGCCGAATTCGGAGGCAATATGGAAAACCTGCAATTCAATGCCGATACCAACTGGTATGACGAACTGTTGCGCACAGCCATGATGACCAATCACAGCTTGAATATCTCCGGTGGTACGGAAAAAGCGACCTACTCTGCCGGCATGAGCTATCTGGCACAAGACGGTATCATGGACGTGGAAAACTACTACCGCCGCTTGAACTTCCGTGCCGCCCTTGACTACGAAGCCCGCAAATGGCTGAAAGTAGGCTTCAACGGCGTATTCAGCAACTCGCAGCAGCAGCTTCCCAAGAATGCCGCATGGCAACAGGCATACAACACACCGTCTATCATCCCGGTGTATGATGACCGCCGCGACGATGCCGTATTCCCTAAGAAGTACACATCACCCGAGCAGGTGGGCTTGACCAACAACTTCAACAATCCGGTAGCCACTGCCAACTATTACGACAACCGGAACGAGACCTACCAAGTGCTGACCAACTTCTATGCACAGCTCAACCTCATCCCCGACAAGCTGAATATACGCAGTAGCTACAGCTACGACTACTCAATGATTCGCGGTTCTGAGTTCACTCCTACCTACTATGTAGGCACCAACCAGAAGAAAGAGGTTACCGAACTCACTAAAAAGAACACTAACTACTACAAATATATATGGGACAACGTGGCCACTTATACTGACAAGTGGGGCAAACACTCCTTTACCGGTATGCTGGGTGCATCCATGCGTCAAGAGCAATACCGCCTGCTCGAAGGTACCGCCACCAACGTGCCCGAAGGTGAGGACGTGTGGAAATACATCGCACTGGGCAACAAGGAAGGCGCTACGGTGAAAGACGACGGCTGGAAATACCGCGGTCTCTCCTATTTCACCCGACTGAATTACAACTACAACGACAAGTACATGTTGATGTTCACCTTCCGTGCCGACGGCTCGTCCAAGTACAACGACAAATGGGGCTACTTCCCCTCCATCGGTGCCGCATGGGTCATCTCCCAAGAACCGTTTATGAAGAACCAGAATATCTTCGAATACATGAAGCTGCGTGCCAGCTGGGGTAAGCTGGGTAACGACAAGATTGCTGCCAGTGCAGGCTTCGCAAGCATACAGAACGTACAGTCCGTATTCGGTCCCAATACCGCCATCGACGGATTCATCAACACCACCAACTTCAGCTGGCTGGGTTGGGAAGTAGTGAACGAAACCAACGTGGGCGTCAACTTCAGTACACTGAAGAACCGCTTGAACGCCGACATCGACTGGTACTACCGTCTGACTGACAACGCCGTGATTTCACCCAAGCTCCCGATGAGTGGCGAGCTGCTGGCCGGCAACAACGGACAGATTCTGAATACCGGTATCGACCTCTCCTTGAACTGGAACGACAAGATTGGCCAGGACTTCAATTACAACATCGGCGTCAATCTCTCTTATCTGCATAACGAAGTGAAAAGCCTAAAAGGAAACATGAAAATCATCAAAGGCGGAAAGACCGTGAATATGGTGGGCGAGACGATGAACTCATTCTATGGCTACAAGGTCATCGGCATCTACCAGACTCCTGAACAATGTGCTGCCGACCCCATCGCCGTGGCCAACGGACTGGAACCCGGCGACTTCATCTACGAGGACGTGAACGGCGACCATGTGATAGACGGAAACGACAAGCAGGTGTTGGGCTCATACGTGCCCAGCTTTACTTATGGCTTCAATGCCGGATTCTCTTATAAGAACTTCGACTTCAGCCTCACTACCTACGGACAAGCAGGCGGCGAACTGTGGAACCGTAAGCGTGCCCTGCGCTATGCAGCCGACTACTATAACTTTGACCGTGCACAGTATGAGAACCGCTGGACGGGTGCAGGCTCTACCAACGAACATCCGTCGGCCAAGGCTCTTCTCAAAACCTGGAACAAATCAGACAGTAACAACGCTTCCTATTTCGTAGAAAGCTCCGATTACTTCCGCATCCAGAACATCACGCTGGGCTACTCGTTCAAGAACTTGAAGATAGGCAGCTACGTGATGCCGGGACTCCGCCTCTCATTGACGGCCGACCGCCCCTTCACTACCTTCAAGGCCAACAGCTTCACACCTGAAGTGTCGGATGCCGAAGGTTGGGATACCGAAGTATACCCTCTGACTTCAACCTATACTTTCGGAGTGCAAATAGATTTCTAAACCCTAAAACGTAAAACAATGAAATTCTTAAAGAAAACATTCGCATATATACTTCCGGCCATGATGGTACTGGGAGGAGCTACCGCTTGCACCGATTTCATAGAAATCGATCCGGAGAACAAAGTTCCCGAACAAGGCGTGGACTTTACCAACAAGAACAATATGTACCAACCCGTAGTGGGTGCCTACTCCAAAGTACGCACACAGGGCATGCACTGGTGCAACGCACTATTGATGTTCACCCGCGACGGTGACGTGTGGTCGGGCCGTACCGATGACCAGGGCGATGCCGTGGCCTTCGGACGCAAGTTCAACTACAACAACTCATTCTGGGCACTGAACCAGGTATGGATGAACTTCTACGACATCATCCGCATCACCAATGCCGCCCTGCAAAGCCTCGACGGTTATGCCGAATATCTTGCTGCAGGAAGCGAAGATTACAAAACCTACGAATCCTATTGCGGCGAAGTACGTACCATCCGTGCATGGGCTTACTATTGTCTGGTGACCAATTTCGGTCCCACCGTCATCTACCGTGACAACCTGCAGACCGATTTTCGCCGTTCTACCGTAGAGGCCGTATATAATTATATGCTGGAAGATTTGAACTACGCCATCGACAAACTGCCCCGCATGCGTCCCAACCAGATGGAACACAAGGGAGCCGTGACAGCCTTCACCGCCCAAGCATTGGCCGCCCGCATCTATCTGCTGAAAGGAGACTATGCACAAGTGGAGACACTGACCGATGACATCATCAAGAACGGTGGATTCCGTCTCTACGACGACTTCTACCAGCTGTTCAAAATTCCCGGAAAGTTGTGTGACGAATCTTTGTTCGAATGCCAGGTAACAGACTACGGCAATGGTTCTGGCGATTACCTGGGCGTAGACCAATGGTTCAATTTCCAGGGTCCGAACATGGCAGAGAGGTATGATGAAGTAGTGAACGCAGACGGTACCATCAGCTACAAGCAAGCCGAAGGCACCAAGTCCATAGGCGGCTGGAATTTCATAGGCTATGAACCCGAGTTCGTGGCATGGGCCGAAGCCCGTGGCGAAGGTGTGCGTGCCGAGACTTCTTTCCTGAAAGCCCTGAGCAAGACACGCGAGGGTTGGCAGGTAGGTCCCACATCGGCCACCAAGACCGACTGTTGGAACGGCAAAGGTTACCTTCCCTACAATCAGATGACTCTTCCACGTACGACCTACGGAGCCAACAACAATGTGCGTATCATCCGCTATGCCGAAGTGCTGCTGATGAACTCCGAAGCCAAAGTCAGACTGGGCAAGGATGGAGACGCAGGCTACAACGAAGTGCGCCGGCGTGCAGGCATGAGCACCAAAACCGGTGTTACCCTGAAAGACGTGATGGACGAACGCCGGATGGAGCTTTGCGGCGAATGGTGTGCCCGTTATGTGGACTTGGTGCGTACCGGCGATGCCGCCACCGTACTCGGTCCCAAAGGATGGACAGCAGAAAAGACTTATTGGCCCATACCGGCCAACCAGTTGGACGACCTTCCTGATTTGAAGCTGGAACCCATTGACGGAATTGCCGAATAAATCCGTTCCAATATGGTAAAAAGATTCCTAATCAGTTGTGGAATAGCCTTTGCCGCTCTGGCGGCAAAGGCAACCCCTGACGATTCCATCAAAGTGGTGAAGGGGCAAGTCAGTGACTATTACATCACTGTAACCCAAGACCGTATCGTAAAAGGACACGTACTGGACACCAACCGCCAGCCACTCGCAGGCGCCACAGTCATGTTCTTCGCAAGTCCCATGCACAATACCACTGCCCACGACGGCAGCTTTGCCATCAAAGGAGCGAAGAACGACGTGCACCTGTATGTCTACTATCCCGGGAAAAAGATAGTGAACAGAATCCTGGCACTGGATGAAACCGATATTGAGGTAGTGATGGAAAAAGAGGTACACAAGGCAACCGCAATCCGCCGCCCCGCCCAGGCGACCCGGTGGTATGACCCACAGGCGCCTCTGTCGCGCACCTTCTGCAATCCGATGAACATCAGTTACAACTTCGAGCCTTTCAACAACAATGTGCGTCCCAACGGTTCGTTCCGTTCCTCTGCCGACCCGATGGCGGTGGAATACAAGGGAGAATACTTTCTGTTCTCCACCAACCAGGGCGGTTTTCACTATTCCAAGAACCTGGTGGATTGGGATTTCGTTCCTGCCGGCTTCCAACGCAAGCCTACGGACGACGACCAGTGCGCACCGGCAGCCTATGTAAGCGGTGACACGCTGTTCTATACCGGCTCCACCTACGAAGGCCTCGCCGTGTGGTACAGCACACACCCCAAAACGGGACGTTTCAAACGTACCATCGAAAAGAATGTGCTTCCCACATGGGACCCCTGCATGTTTCTGGACGATGACGGCAGACTGTATATGTATTATGGCTCCAGCAATGAATATCCGCTAAAGGCGGTGGAACTGGACCGAAATGATTTCTATCCCATCAGCAAGATTCACGACGTGATGATGCTCCGCCCCGAAGAACACGGCTGGGAACGTTTCGGCATGAACAATGACGATGAAGTGACACTCCGCCCATTCACAGAGGGCGCTTACATGACCAAACACAATGGCAAATATTATTTCCAATATGGTGCTCCGGGCACTGAATTCAAAGTCTATGCCGATGGCGTATATGTTTCGGATTCCCCGCTGGGCCCGTTTGTCTACCAGAAGCATAACCCGATGTGCTACAAGCCGGGCGGTTATGTGCAAGGTGCCGGTCATGGAGGCACGTTTCGCGACGTGAAAGGCAATTACTGGCACGTTGCCACCTGCATGCTCTCCCTGAAGTACAAGTTCGAACGCCGCATCGGTCTTTATCCGGTGGCTTTCGACAAGGATGGTGTCATGTATTCGTCCACTGCCTTCGGCGATTATCCCAACTGGGCAGAACCGATGGACGTAAAGAACCCTGCAGAGCGTTTCACGGGATGGATGCTTCTGTCCTACGGCAAACCGGTGGAGGTATCATCTACGGATAGCATCCATGCAGCTTCCAACCTGACGGACGAAAGTATGCGCACCTACTGGGCAGCCCGTTCCGGCAACCCTGGCGAATGGGCGGGGATAGACCTGGGCAGCACAAAGAATGTACGTGCCGTGCAGTTGAACTTCTACGACCATAAAGCGGTTCAATACAACCGTGCCATGGATATTTATCACCAATACCGTATTTTTGCTTCCGAAGACGGAAAAGAATGGACATTGGTCATAGACAAGAGCGACAGTGACAAGGATTGTCCGCACGACTACATCGAGCTCAACGAGCCGTTGCGTGCCCGTTATCTGAAATACGAGAATGTGCACATGCCTACGGGAAATGTCGCCTTGTCCGGCTTCCGCGTCTTCGGGAACGGTGACGGCGATGTCCCGCAAGCCGTGAAAGGACTGACTGTGAAACGTGACAGGAAAGACCGCCGGAATGCCCTTATCTCCTGGCAACCCGAAGCAAGCGCCTATGGCTACAACATCTACTACGGCACCGCCGAAGGCAAGATGTACAATGCCATCACGGTACTGGGACAGACGGAATATGACTTCCGCGGACTGGATGCGGACACGGACTATTACTTCACTATCGAGGCGCTGAACGAAAACGGCCGCTCGCCATTGTGCAAGACGACAAAAAATTAAACACAAGAAATAAAGATATGAAAAAACCAATAATGATACATGTGCTGGCTTTGTTCCTGATTTCCACATTGGCGGGCTGTGCATCCTGCTCTTCCGACTTGAAGGAAAACGGGAAAGAGAACGGAAAAGAGGAAAAGCCCGACACAGAGGAAGTACGTCCCGAATCATTCGCTTCGGATGACGAAATGCTTGATTACATCCAGAAGGTACATTTGAACTACATGTGGGACGGTGCGGAACCGACCTCCGGACTGGCACGCGAACGCATCCACCTGGATGGGGATTATCCCGAAAAGGACCAGAATGTTGTCACCACCGGCGGCAGCGGATTTGGTATAGCCGGACTGCTGGTAGGCATCGAACGCGGCTTCATCCCCAGGGAAGAAGGCGTGAAGCGCCTGACCAATATTGCCGATTACCTGAAACGCGCCGACCGCTTCCACGGCGTATGGCCCCATTGGTTGTACGGCCCTACCGGTAAGGTGAAACCTTTCGGACAAAAAGATAACGGCGGAGACTTGGTGGAAAGCTGCTTCCTGATGCAAAGCTTGCTTTGCGTACGCCAATACTTCCGCGACGGCAACGAGCAGGAAAAGGCGCTGGTAGAGAAGATTGACCAATTGTGGAAAGAGATGGAGTTCAGCTGGTATCAGAATGGCAAGGATGTCATCTACTGGCACTGGTCTCCCGAATACAACTGGGAAATGAACTTCCCGCTGGAAGGCTACAACGAAGCATTGATTGTGTATGTGCTCGCAGCCTCCTCCCCCACTTATCCCGTTCCGGCTTCAGCCTACCACAACGGCTGGGCACGCGGCGGCGGCATCAAGTCCGACTCTGCCCCCTACGGCCTGCCTTTGGAATTGAAACACAACGGAGCCGAGAAACTGGGCGGTCCCTTGTTCTGGGCACAATACTCGCACATCGGTCTGGACCCGCGCAACCTGAGCGACCGCTATGCCAACTACTGGAACGTGGTGCGCAACCATGCCCTCTCCAACTACCGCTACTGCGTGGAGAATCCCAAACAATACAAAGGTTACGGCGAGGACTGCTGGGGACTGACCGCCAGCTACTCTACCAAAGGCTATGCAGCCCACTGCCCGGGCGACAACGACCATGGTGTCATCACACCGACAGCAGCCTTGTCCAGTTTTCCCTACACACCGGAGGAATCCATGCGTGCACTGAAGTATTTCTATTCCAAAGGCGACTGGATTTGGGGCAAGTACGGATTCTACGATGCCTTCTCCGAGGGAAGTGACTGGACGGTGCCCCGCTATCTTGCCATCGACCAATGCACCATTGCCCCGATGATTGAGAACTATCGTTCCGGCTTGTTGTGGAAACTCTTCATGAGCTGTCCCGAGGTTCAAGAAGGATTGCAGAAGCTGGGATTTAAGGCTTAGGGATTTACGATTTGACGATTTACGATTGAAGTTAGTATGCGACATGATGGAGCAGCTAAGCTTAAGTTGAATTTCTATATCACTATTCCCCTCCCCCTTCAGGGTGCCGGAGGGGATAATCAAAATTATATCATATGAAGAAATACACATTATTAGCAGCCTTGGCTTTCTCTGCCCTCACCGTGACGGCAACGCCCAAAGAAAACACATCCCAAGGCAATCCGCAGGAGATGGATAAATTCATTACGGAGCTGATGGGCAAAATGACGCTGCACGAGAAAATCGGTCAGCTCAACCTGCCGGTAACGGGAAACATCGTCACCGGACAAGCCAAGAGCAGCGACGTTGCCGGTAAAATCCGCAACGGTGAAGTCGGAGGTCTGTTCAACCTGAAAGGCGTGAAGAACATCCGCGAAGTGCAGAAACTTGCCGTAGAGAACAGCCGCCTGGGCATCCCCTTGCTGTTCGGTATGGACGTGATTCACGGTTACGAAACGGTATTCCCCATCCCCTTGGCACTCTCGTGCAGTTGGGACATGGAGGCTATAGAGAAATCGGCCCGTATCGCCGCCATTGAGTCGAGTGCAGACGGTATCTGCTGGACGTTCAGCCCGATGGTGGACATCTGCCGCGATGCCCGTTGGGGACGTGTATCAGAAGGCAACGGTGAAGACCCCTTCCTGGGTTCAGCCATTGCACAAGCCATGATTCGCGGTTATCAGGGCAAGGATATGAGTGCCAACAACGAGATAATGGCTTGCGTAAAGCACTTCGCACTGTATGGCGCCGGAGAAGCCGGCCGCGACTACAACACGGTGGATATGAGCCGCAACCGTATGTTCAACGAATACTTCCCTCCCTACAAGGCTGCCGTAGAAGCCGGTGTGGGTAGCGCAATGACCTCCTTCAATGAAATTGACGGAGTACCCGCCACTGCCAACCACTGGCTGCTGACCGACGTACTGCGCAACCAATGGGGCTTCGACGGCTTCGTGGTGACAGACTATACAGCCATCTCCGAAATGATAGACCACGGAATCGGCGACCTGCAGGAAGTATCCGCACGTGCCCTGACCGCCGGAACAGACATGGACATGGTAGCCGACGGATTTATCGGCACACTGGAAAAGTCTCTGAAAGAAGGCAAAGTGACCGAAGCCGACATTGACAAAGCCTGTCGACGCATCCTGGAGGCCAAATACAAGCTGGGATTGTTTGCCAACCCGTACAAATACTGCGACGTGAAGCGTGCCGAAAAAGAAGTGTTCACTCCCGAGCACCGCTCCATTGCCCGCCAGATTGCCACAGAGACATTCGTGCTGCTGAAGAACCAAGACAACCTACTGCCCTTGCAACGCAAAGGCAACATCGCCTTGATTGGCCCGCTTGCCAACACCCGTGCCAACATGCCGGGCACTTGGAGTGTGGCAGCCACAGCAGACAAATACAGCACCCTGCTGGAAGGTTTCAAGAATTCTGTCGGCTCCAAGGCCAACATTCTCTATGCACAAGGTAGCAACCTGATGTACGATGCCGACTACCAGACACGCGCCACGATGTTCGGCCGTGAACTGCCCCGTGGCAATGACCAAGAACTGCTGGACGAAGCCCTGAAAGTAGCCGCACAAGCCGATGTCATTGTAGCCGCCCTCGGCGAGTCCTCCGAGATGAGTGGTGAGAGCAGTAGCCGTTCCGAACTGGAAATGCCGGACGCACAGCGCCACCTGCTGGAAGCATTGCTGAAAACGGGCAAACCCGTAGTATTGGTATTGTTCTCCGGACGTCCCGTAGTGCTGACTTGGGAGAATGAAAATGTTCCCGCCATCTTGAATGTATGGTTCGGAGGTAGTGAAGCTGCAGACGCCATTGCCGACGTAGTGTTCGGAGACGTTTGCCCCAGCGGTAAGCTGACCACCACTTTCCCGCAGAATGTGGGCCAGTTGCCTATGGCATACAACCACAAGAATACCGGCCGTCCTCTGAAAGAAGGCAAATGGTTCGAGAAGTTCCGCAGCAACTACCTGGATGTGAGCAACGACCCGCTGTATCCTTTCGGCTATGGCTTGAGCTACACCACCTTCCAGTACAGTGACATCACGCTCAGCTCCAAGCAACTGAATGCGGACGGCAAGCTGACCGCTTCCGTAACCGTAACCAATACGGGTAACTACGATGCAGATGAAATCGTACAGCTCTATATCCGCGACTTGGTGGGCAGCATTACCCGCCCCGTGAAAGAGCTGAAAGGCTTCGAGCGCATCCACCTGAAAAAAGGCGAAAGCAAGCAGGTGACCTTCACCATTACCCCCGAATTGCTGAAGTTCTACAACTACGACATACAGTATGTATACGAACCCGGCGAGTTCCATGTAATGATTGGACCCAACAGCCGCGATGTAAAGACTACGAGTTTTGAGTTGAAATAGGTATAGTTTTGCTTTTAGGTAAGAGGGCAGTCCGCGAAAACCGGGCTGCCCTTTTTTAACACCGTCACCAAATCTTTTTTGCATTTTGATTGTTCAGAGGAGAAACTGAATGATTTATCCACTAAAAAATCAATGTAATGAAGAAGAACCTAAACCTTCCCAAGAAGAAAACCGGAAGACTGAGAAACCTATTTCTGACGGTGTGCCTGCTGGCAAGTACCGCCGCATCGGCGCAGGAGAAAACAGTAACCGGTACCGTGACCGATGCCCTGGGTGACCCGCTGATTGGTGCCACCGTATTGGTGCAGGGAACCTCCAATGGCGTGATTACCGACATAGACGGCCGGTACTCCATCCAGGCCACCCCGGAGAACACATTGGATTTTTCCTATGTAGGCATGGTGAAGCAAGCTGTCAAGGTAGGCAGCCAGTCGGTAATCAACGTCCAGATGAAAGACGACTCGCAGATGCTGGCCGAAACCGTTGTCATCGGTTATGGCAGCGCCAAGAAGCGAGACCTTACGGGCTCCATCACCAACATTAAAGGCGACGAAATCGCCAACAAGCCGGTGGTCAACCCCGTATCCGCACTGCAAGGAAAGATTGCCGGCGTGCAGGTGATAAACTCCGGCAAGGCAGGCTCCGACCCGGAAATCCGTGTACGCGGAACAAACTCCATCAACGGCTACAAGCCACTCTATGTGGTGGACGGACTGTTCAACGACAACATCAACTTCCTGAATCCGCAGGACATCGAATCCATGGAGATACTAAAAGACCCGTCGTCGCTCGCCATCTTCGGTGTGCGCGGTGCCAACGGCGTGATTATCATCACCACCAAGAAGGCGAAAGAGGGACAGACACGCGTCAATATCAACGGCTCGTTCGGTTTCAAGTCCGTCACCGACAAAATTGCACTGACGGATGCCGAAGGCTTCAAACTGCTGTACAACGAACAGTTGAGGAATGAAGGCAACCCGGAATACAACTTCTCGGACTGGACGGGAAACACCAACTGGCAGGATGAAATCTTCCAGACTGGGTTCATCACCAACAACAACATCAGCATCACGGGTGCCTCGGACAAGAACAGCTTCTATCTCGGTGCGGGCTATGCCTACGAACAAGGCAACATCAAGCACGAGAAGTACAGCAAGATTACGCTGAACATCAGCAACGACTATAAAGTGACGGACAACCTCAAGGTAGGTTTTCAATTCAACGGGGCACGCATGCTGCCCGCCGACACGAAGAGTGTGGCTACAGCCCTGCGCGCAGCTCCGGTGGCGCATGTATTCAA
This sequence comes from Bacteroides sp. AF39-16AC, assembly GCF_003602735.1. Classification (NCBI taxonomy): domain Bacteria; kingdom Pseudomonadati; phylum Bacteroidota; class Bacteroidia; order Bacteroidales; family Bacteroidaceae; genus Bacteroides; species Bacteroides sp. AF39-16AC. The sequence continues at coordinate 108,639 of NZ_QTLN01000005.1, forward strand.
CTCCGAGTACGGCCTCTACACCTCACTGCCCGGATTCCAGAAGGCACAGATGAACAACCCGATGGTGGACGTAGACCTGAAGGCGAATACCACGAAAGCCGAGAACTACCGTGGCTCGGGCAACGTGTACGGGCAATGGGATTTCCTGAAACACTTCCAGTTCAAGGCCATGTTCTCCCTGGACTATGCCTCGAACAGCACACGGACATACACCCCGGTTATCCAGGTATATGACGCAAGCGTCGAGGGAGACATAGCCACGCTGGGCAACGGCAAGACCGGAGTGTCCCAAGCCAAAGAAACGGAAATGAAGGTACAGAGCGACTATCTGCTGACCTACACCAACTCCTGGGGAGACCACAGCGTGACGGCCACAGCCGGTTTCACCACCTACTACAACAAGCTCGAGAATCTGAACGGCGCCCGTACCCAAGGGGTAGGCCTGGTCATTCCGGACAATCCCGACAAATGGTACGTAAGTATCGGCGACGCAGCCACCGCCACCAACGGCAGTACGCAGTGGGAGCGCTCCACCGTGTCCGTGCTGGCACGCGTGCTCTACAACTACAAGGGCAAGTACCTGTTCAACGGCTCCTACCGCCGCGACGGTTCTTCCGCCTTCTCCTACACCGGCAACCAGTGGCAGAACTTCTACTCCGTCGGCCTGGGCTGGCTGATGAGCGAGGAAGCATGGATGAAGGACATCACCTGGCTGGATATGCTGAAACTGAAAGGCTCATGGGGCACACTGGGCAACCAGAACCTGGACCGCGCCTATCCCGCCGAACCGTTGCTGACGAATGCCTACTCCGCCGTATTCGGCACCCCGTCCGCCATCTATCCGGGCTACCAGCTTGCCTACCTGCCCAACCCCAAACTGCGCTGGGAGAAGGTGGAAGCCTGGGAAGCCGGTGCAGAAGCCAACTTCCTCCGCAACCGCCTGCACTTTGAAGGCGTGTACTACAAGAAGAAAACCAAAGACCTGCTGGCCGAAGTGCCGGGCATCTCCGGAACCGTACCGGGTATCGGAAACCTCGGCTCCATCGAGAATTCGGGCGTAGAGCTGGCCCTAAGCTGGCGCGACCGGATAGGCGACTGGAACTACAACGTGGGGATGAACCTTGCCACCATCAAGAACAAGGTACTGAGCCTCGTGCAGGAAGGCTATTCCATCATAGCCGGAGACAAGCAGCAGAGCTACACAATGGCCGGATACCCCATCGGCTACTTCTACGGCTACAAGGTGGAAGGTGTCTACCAGACCCAGGAGGAGATTGAGCACTCTCCCAAGAACACGCTGGCAACCGTCACCCCGGGCGACCTGAAGTTCCGCGACGTGAACGGTGACGGTGAAATCACCACGGCAGACCGTACGATGATTGGTAATCCTACACCCGATGTCACCTACGGCTTCACGCTCGGCCTGGGCTACAAGAACTGGGAGCTGGCAGTAGACATGATGGGACAAGGCGGCAATCAGATTTACCGTACCTGGGACAACTACAACTGGAGCCAGTTCAACTTTATGGAGCAACGCATGGACCGCTGGCACGGTGAAGGGACCAGCAACACCCAGCCGCTGCTGAACACCAAGCATACCATCAACAACCTGAACTCCGAGTATTACATAGAGGACGGCTCGTTCTTCCGCATCCGTAACGTGTCGCTGGCATACAACTTCGACAAGGCGCTGATTTCGAAGATAGGCATGCAGGCGCTGAAGCTCTACGTGAACATACAGAACCTGAAGACGTGGAAGCACAACACCGGATATACCCCGGAACTGGGCGGAAGCGCCATCGCCTTCGGGGTGGACGACGGCAGTTATCCGATGCCGGCGATTTATACGTTCGGATTTAATCTGACGTTCTAAAAGCCTCTCCCCTAAAAAAGAGTAACTTCAAACCTCCCCCGACTCCTTCAAAGGGAACGGGGAATGAAAAATATAAATTTATGAAACTGATAAAATACATATTTACATTGCTGGTGGGTGCAACAGCCCTCTCACTGACATCCTGCAACGACTTCCTGGACCGCGATCCGCTGGGGCAGTTCACGGAAGATGACTCTCCCAACGCCCTTGTAGGCGGGAAGATATTCAACGTCTACTACCTGATGCGCTCGTACGACATCACTGCCGGTATTCCTGCTTTTATGGTGCACATGGTGCGCAGCGAGGACTCCGAGAAAGGCAGTGACGCCGGCGACGGCAGCAACGAGGCCGCCATGTGGGACGACTTCGAATACACTGCCTCCAACGGCCCTCTGAGTGCCTATTGGGGACAGAACTACAAAATCATCTACCAGTGCAACGAAATCCTGGACGACATTGAGAAGAGCGGACACAAGGACGACACCGAAGCCATCCGCAACCGTGGCGAAGCGCTCTTCTTCCGTGCCTGGTGCTACTTCAACCTGGTACGCGCCTTTGGCGAAGTGCCGCTGGTCACCATCAAGGTAGTGGAAGCCTCCGATGCCAACGTGCCCAAGACCACGGCGGAAAAGATATACGAACAGATTGACAAAGACCTGACCGAAGCCGAAGAATGCCTGCCCCTGCGGTGGGACAGCGACTACACGGGACGGCTGACCTGGGGCGCCGCACGCTCCCTGCACGCACGCACCTATATGATGCGGAACGATTGGGACAATATGTACACAGCCTCCACCGAAGTGATAAAATCGGGCATCTACAACCTGAATACACCGGTCGACAAAGTCTTCACCGTAGAAGGGGAGAATTGCGGTGAGAGCATCTTCGAACTGCAATGCGAAGCCACCGATGCCATGAAAGAGGACGCCAGCATCGGCAGCCAGTTCTGCCAGGTGCAAGGGGTGCGCGGAGCCGGCGAGTGGGACCTGGGATGGGGCTGGCACATGGCCACCAAACTGATGGGAGAAGCTTTTGAACCGGGCGACCCGCGCCGGAACGCCACATTGCTCTACTTCCGCCGCAGCACGGACGAGCCCATCACACCGGAGAATACCAACCAGCCTTATGGCGAGTCACCCGTATCCACCGCCATGGGTGCCTACTTCAACAAGAAGGCCTACACGGACCCGACACTGCGCCGCAAGTACACCCGCATGGGTTTCTGGGTAAACATCCGCCTCATCCGCTACCCGGACGTGCTGCTGATGGCTGCCGAAGCCGCCAACGAGAAAGGGCTGACGGGCGAAGCCGCCGGGTATCTGGAACAAGTACGCGCCCATGCCCGCGGCACACTGGCAGACGTGCTTCCGAAGGTAGAATCTGCCAGCCAGTCTGTGCTGCGTGACGCCATTCGCCACGAACGCCGCGTAGAGCTGGCACTGGAACCCGACCGCTTCTACGACCTCGTGCGCTGGGGCATTGCCAAAGAAGTGCTGCAAGCTGCCGGAAAGAATTACCAGGACAAGAATGCGCTGCTGCCTCTGCCCCAGACAGAGATAGACAAATCGAACGGAGTACTGGTGCAGAACCCCGACTATTGATACCCGGCCAAAGGAAACAGCCGACCCAATCAATGGCAAAAGGTCTATTTCATAACTTGCTTTCAATCAAAGCATTGCTACTGCAAAGAGCTGCAAACTTTTTGCAGTGGCACTGCAAAAGTGTTGCAGTAGCACTGCAAATCGTTTGCAGTATCACTGCAGAGAAATTGCAGCACCGTTGCAAAGAAGTCATAGCGCCACTGCAATAGAGTTACGGCAATCTAAAAACAATGAAGGGAACATACTTACAAACAATTAATTCAATATGAATATGAAGAAAATTTTCAAGAGAACAAGTCTGCTGCTCGCGACCGCTTTAATAGGCGTCACCGTGCAGGCGCAGAAGTCTCCGCAGGACATGGACCGCTTCATCGACGCACTGATGCGCCGGATGACTGTGGAAGAGAAAATCGGCCAGCTCAACCTGCCCGTGACCGGAGAAATCACCACCGGTCAGGCAAAGAGCAGCGACGTGGCCAAGAAGATTGAGCAGGGGCTCGTGGGAGGGCTTTTCAATCTGAAAGGAGTGGCCAAGATACGCGACGTACAGAAACTGGCCGTAGAGAACTCCCGCCTGGGCATCCCCCTGCTGTTCGGCATGGATGTGATACATGGCTATGAGACCATCTTCCCCATCCCCCTCGGCCTCTCCTGCACGTGGGACATGGCAGCCATCGGGCAGTCTGCCCGCATCGCCGCCATCGAAGCCAGTGCCGACGGCATCTCATGGACCTTCAGCCCGATGGTGGACATCAGCCGTGACCCGCGCTGGGGACGTGTATCCGAAGGTTCGGGCGAAGACCCGTTCCTCGGAGGCGCCATCGCCCGCGCCATGGTGTTGGGGTATCAGGGAAAAGACCTGAACGACCAACTGACACGGAACGACGAAATCATGGCATGCGTCAAGCACTTCGCACTGTACGGTGCCGGAGAAGCCGGACGCGACTACAACACCGTAGACATGAGCCGCAACCGCATGTTCAACGAATACATGTACCCCTATGAAGCAGCCGTCCGCGCCGGAGTGGGTAGTGTGATGGCCTCCTTCAACGAAGTGGACGGCGTGCCCGCCACCGCCAACCACTGGCTGATGACAAACGTGCTGCGCAAACAATGGGGCTTCAACGGTTTTGTGGTGACCGACTTTACCGGTATCTCCGAAATGGTGGAACACGGAATCGGCAACCTGCAGACCGTTTCCGCTCGTGCGCTCAACGCCGGTGTGGACATGGATATGGTGAGCGAAGGTTTCGTGGGCACGTTGAAAAAGTCGCTCACCGAAGGCAAAATAACCATGAAGACACTAGATGCAGCCTGCCGCCGCATCCTTGAAGCGAAATACAAGTTAGGGCTGTTCGATGACCCTTACAAATACTGCGACCTCAGCCGTCCCGCACGCGACATCTTCACCCGCGAGCACCGCGCCGCCGCACGCCGGATTGCCGCCGAAAGCTTTGTACTGCTGAAGAACGAACCTTTTGAGGGACAAGGCAAGCAGTCTTCTCGTCCCGTCCTTCCCTTAGAGAAGCAAGGCACCGTCGCCGTCATCGGCCCCCTGGGCAATACCCGCAGCAACATGCCCGGCACCTGGAGCGTTGCCGCACGCCTGGACGACTATCCCTCTCTGTACGAAGGATTGAAAGAAATGACAGCCGGCCGGGTGAACATCACCTACGCCAAAGGCAGCAACCTCATCGGTGATGTAGCCTACGAGGAACGCGCCACCCTATTCGGCCGATCGCTGGGCCGGGACAACCGTACGGATAAGGAACTGCTGGACGAAGCTTTGAAGGTGGCCTCCGGTGCCGACGTGATTGTAGCCGCCCTGGGCGAGTCTTCCGAAATGAGCGGTGAAAGCTCGAGCCGTACCGACCTCGACATCCCCGACGTGCAACGCACCCTGCTGGAGGCCTTGCTGAAGACCGGAAAGCCCGTTGTACTAACCCTCTTCACCGGCCGGCCGCTGACGCTCACCTGGGAGCAGGAACATGTGCCCGCCATCTTGAACGTATGGTTCGGTGGCAGTGAAGCGGCATACGCCATCGGCGACGTACTGTTCGGCGACGTGAACCCAAGCGGTAAGCTGACCATGACTTTCCCGAAGAACGTGGGGCAGATACCTTTATTCTATAACCACAAGAATACCGGTCGCCCGCTGGCTGCCGGCAATTGGTTCGAGAAGTTCCGCAGCAACTATCTGGATGTGGACAATGAACCGCTGTATCCCTTCGGATACGGACTCTCATACACCACTTTCCAGTACAGCGACATCGCCCTCAGTACCCCGGTCATGGGACAAAATGGCTCCACCACTGCCGTAGTCACCGTGACCAATACCGGCAAGCGTGACGGCGCAGAAGTCGTGCAGCTCTATATCCGCGACCTCGTAGGCAGCATTACCCGCCCCGTACGCGAGCTGAAAGGCTTTGAAAAGGTGTTCCTGAAAGCGGGCGAAAGCAAGACCGTATCCTTCAAGATTACCCCTGAGCTGCTCCGCTTCTACGACTACGACCTCAACCACGTGGCCGAGCCGGGAGATTTCGATGTGATGATAGGTGGCAGCAGCCAGGCAGAAAAGACAGCCCGACTGACACTGAAATAAAATAAAATATTTAATATTGCACTCTAAAAACAAGAAAACATGAGATATACTACTTTACTCCTTTGTTTTTGCAGCATTCTGCTCCTTGGCAGCTGCAAGAGCCAGCCCTCCGCACAGAACGGACAGCCGCTGGAAGTGATGACGTTCAATGTCCGCCTGGATATTCCTTCGGACAGTGTAAACAACTGGAATTACCGCAAGGGTGACGCCTGCCGTATGATAGCCTACTACAGCCCCGACTTGCTGGGCATGCAGGAAGTGCTTCACAACCAAATGGAAGACCTAAAACGCGGGCTGCCGCAATACACAGCACTCGGTGTGGGGCGCGACGACGGCAAGGAAGCAGGCGAATACTGCCCGATATTCTTCCGGACCGACCGATTTACACTGGTGGAATACGGTAATTTCTCCCTCAGCGAGCAACCCGAAACTATCGGCATCAAGGGCTGGGACGCTTCCTACAACCGTGTCACCACCTGGGCGATACTGCAGGAAAAGAACAACGGACAAAAGTTTGTATATTTCAACACCCATCTGGACAACGACGGAAAGACAGCCCGCAAAGAGGGCGTGCAACTCATTCTCGACAAAATCAAGGAGATAGCACCGGACATGCCCGCCATCATCACTGGTGACTTTAACTGTACGCCCGGTGAAGAACCTCTGCAAACGCTGGAAAAGGGAGGAATGGAAAATGCCGCAAAGACAGCTGCCGTCACCTACGGTCCGTCCTGGTCTTTCCATGACTTCGGCCGTCTGCCGGTGGAGGAACGCGTACTGCTGGACTATGTCTTCGTGACCAAAGGCGCAAAGATAGACCGCTACCGCGTTATCCAAGACAAACCGGAGAACAGCTACCTTTCCGACCACTGTCCTATACTTGTTGAATTGACCGTGCAATGAATATAGATAAGTAAATGATAAAAAAACAAGTAAGCATTGGTACAATGAAAATACAATACTGTTTATTATTGTTCCTGCTGTTGCTCGGTTTCACGCAATGCAAAAGCCCCGCCGCCAAAGAAGACCGGCTGAGCGACGATGCCCTGATGGACACCGTACAGCGCCGTACCTTCAACTACTTCTGGGAAGGTGCCGAGCCCAACAGCGGACTGGCACGCGAACGCATCCACATGGACGGTGTCTATCCGGAGAACGACCAGAACGTAATCACGTCCGGCGGAAGCGGCTTCGGCATCATGGCCATACTTGCCGGTATAGACCGCGGCTATGTCACCCGCCAGGAAGGGCTGGAACGAATGGAGAAAATCGTCTCCTTCCTCGAAACCGCCGACCGTTTCCACGGTGCCTACCCGCACTGGTGGTATGGCGATACGGGCAAGGTGAAACCCTTCGGGCAGAAAGACAATGGCGGCGACCTGGTAGAAACAGCCTTCATCATGCAGGCGCTGCTCTCCGTCCACCAGTACTACATCGACGGTTCGCCCGCCGAGCAAGCCCTCGCCGCCCGCATCGACAAGTTGTGGCGCGAAGTGGACTGGAACTTCTACCGCCAGAACGGCCAGAACGTGCTCTATTGGCACTGGAGTCCGGAATACGGTTGGGAAATGAACTTTCCCGTACACGGTTACAACGAATGCCTCATCATGTATATCCTTGCCGCCGCCTCGCCTACCCACGGCGTGCCTGCAGCAGTCTATCACGAGGGCTGGGCGCAGAACGGGGCCATTGTAGACCCTCATAAAGTGGAGAATATCGAGTTGCATCTGCGCTATCAAGGCACAGAAGCCGGACCGCTCTTCTGGGCACAATACTCGTTTCTCGGCCTCGACCCCATCGGGCTGAAGGATGAATACTGCGCCAACTACTTCGACGAGATGCGTAACCTGACGCTTGTGAACCGTGCCTACTGTGTCCGCAACCCCAAGCACTACAAAGGTTTCGGGCCCGACTGCTGGGGACTGACAGCCAGCTACTCCGTCAACGGATATGCCGCCCACGCTCCCAACGAACGCGACGACCAGGGAGTCATCTCTCCAACTGCCGCCTTGTCATCCATCGTCTATACCCCGGAACAGTCGTTGCAAGTGATGCGTCACCTCTACGAGATGGGAGATAAGGTCTTCGGCCCCTATGGCTTCTACGATGCTTTCAGCGAAACGGACAACTGGTATCCGCAGCGCTACCTCGCCATTGACCAGGGCCCGATAGCCGTCATGCTCGAGAATTATCGGTCGGGACTGCTGTGGAAGCTCTTCATGAGTCATCCGGATGTGCAGAAAGGGTTGAAGGAGTTGGGGTTCTCAACAGTCAGCAAGTAACTTACTATCATAAAAAATCCCCTTCTGAAACTTGTATTCTCTGATGAATAGCGAGGTACAAGTTTCAGAAGGGGATGTATTTACAACCTATTCACCGCCGCCACCGGAACCACTGCCACCGCTCTTCACATCATCATTGCTGATAGTGCGCGCAGCCTTTTTCACGCTTGCCTTCAACTCACCGATACGGTAGCTGACGCTTATGCCGAAGCGTTGGCGGCTGTACTTATAATTGCTTTCCCGTATAAAACCGCTGCCTTCGGTGGTGGAGCTTTGGTCCATATACTTCTTGAAGAAGTTGCTGGCAAAGGCAGACAAGGTGAGGCGCTTGTCCAGGAAGGACTTGTTGACGCTCAAGCCATAATCAAAGAAGCTGCTGCCCTTACCTTGCAGCATAATCCACGGCGTCTGTCCGAAGACATTCAGACTGATGCGCCAGTCATGGGGCAGCGTCTGCTGTGCACCGCCGTAGGCAAAGAGGCTCCAGCCATCGTTACGCATGCCTTCACTGCCCTCCAGATAAGAGTAATTGCCGCTCATGTTCATGTAGATACGTGTACGTGGAGTGGCATTCCAGTTGACGTAGCCGTTCACACTGGCATAACGGGTCTTGCCAATGTTGGCATAGGTAGAATAAAGCACATCCTTGCCCGTGGGATTCTTCAATCCCTCAATCTCCGTATCGGGCATGAGCCTTGTCACATTCTCAATACTGTTGTTGGTAAACGAGTAACGGGCCGAGATATTGATGTTGAACTTCTGTGTGAAGTTACTGTAACTCAAGTTGAAAGCATGGCTCTTCTCGCTGTCCAGCTCCGGATTACCCTGGCTGATGTAGGAGGGGTCCGTATCATTCAGATAAGGATTCAGAGACCAGATTCCCGGACGATAGATACGCATGTTGTATCCTAAACGCAGATTGGACATATCCGTCAGCTTGTAGCCGATGGAAGCGGAAGGCACTACGTCGTCAAAGTTCTTTGTGAAATCCTCACCGCGGCCCACCAGATACTTCACATCTTGGATGGTATGCTCGTAGCGTAATCCCAAACGGCCCGAAAGTCTCTTCACCTTCAGTCCATATCCCAGATAGGCGGCGATAATATCGTTCAAATGCTTGTAGTGTGAGCTCTGGTCCTTGTTGTATTCATACTTTCCGGTATCGTCCGCATCAAAACGGTCGTCTTCGGAGGAGTTGTTGCGCAGAATGTACTTGGCACCTGCCTCCAATGTATGCAGCTTGCCGATAGGCGTGGTATAGTCGGCCTGGAACGTATGCTCCGTGGTATTCTGCTCACCGTCGTTATGCTGGTTCTTCAAACGGTTCAGATAGTCTGCCCAATCGGGGTTATAGCCATTGTCTATTTCATATTCCGTATAGGAATCCGACGTTTGCGGACGGGTGTTTATCTTGTAGGAGAACGTCAGCATGCGGTCCTTGACCTTGAACAGACGCTGGTAGTCGATACCTCCGTCGATAGAATACCAGGAAGACTTGCTGCGGTTAAAGGCAGAATAACTGTAAATGGGAGCAGCGTTTATGTTCTCTGGAAAGGTGGCGATGTAGTCCGTAGAGCCGTTACTCTTATTCCCACCGCCCCAAAGTCCGAAAGACATGGTAACCAAGCGTAATGTATCTATTTCGTAGCTGGCCTCCATGCTGCCCGACTGGAAAGAACCGTGTCCCTTGTTGCTGCCGTCATAGTCCAGATTGGAAGAATTCTCCGTAACAGCTTCCGGTGTCACGTGCTGGCTGCCACTGCTGTAGTTGCGGGGCTGGTCGTTGTAATTGTAATTGTAGCGGGCGCTGACGGTCAGCTTTCCGCTCTTTATGGTACCGAATGCCCCGCCGCCTGCACCGCGGTTGCTGACGTTGGCACTGAACGTAGCCGTATAGCCTTCGAGTCCGCTGCCCACGGTGACGATGTTCAGAATACCGCCCACACCCTCGGCGTCATACTTGGGGCCGGGATTGGTTATCACTTCAATATGCTTGATACTGTTTGCAGGCATACTTTTCAGCACTTCCGTCGGGTTGTTGCTCATCATGTTGTTGGGCTTTCCGTTGACATATACCTTAAAGCTGCTACTCCCGTTCACCTGAATATTGTCCTCGCCATCCACCGTTACCAACGGTACCTTGCGAAGCATTTCCAGCACGGAGTTCGACTGGGCGTCAGGGTCATCCTGCACATTGTACTCTATCTTGTCAATATCTGCCTTCACCAGAGGCTTCTGTGCCACTATTTCCACCTGCCCCAGCTCATTGGAGGCATCTACGATATACAGCGTGCCGAAGTCCACCAGCTTCTCCCCTGCCTTCACAGAAAAGTCCTTCACGATGGGAGTACGTCCCACGGAAGTGATGGTCATCACGAAGTTGCCCGTACCGGGTACTTTCTCCTGGAACTGGCCTTTCATGTCCGTTACCAGCATTTTCAGCGCCTTTGCAGGGGCCTCTTTCTTCACGATTTTAATGGTAGCATAAGGTTCACCCTCCTGGGTGAGTGAGTCGAGCAAAATTCCTTTAACCTGGAAAGAAGTGTTTGCCGTGTTTTGCGCTGCAAGCAGTCCCGAAATCATCAGCATCCATAGCAGCACAGTCCATTTTGTTCTCATTGCGTTTTTATATTTAGTGACTATTCATGTTTATTGTCTTGGTATTAGACGTTTCCCGTTCGAGTTTTGTCACAATGAATTCGGCAAAAATAGCCCCTTTTTCATGCATTTACGAGACTTTCGGAGTTAAAAAAGCAAAAAGAAAGCAATTTAGAGAAAATAGAAGAAAAGTAACAGACAGATATTTGCGGCAATAACAGAGCCGAATCCCCCCAATATCCACGGCCGCAAAGGGCTTTTTCCACCGGCAAAGAATAACGCGTAGCACATGTTTACCGCTATATTGCTGACAATAGCCTGCATGCTACAAGCCGTAATCACCAGCACCGCCACACTGCCCGTTCCTTGAAGCAGGTTCAGGATGAAAGGAGTAATGTCACTGAACCCCGAAATGAAAGAGAGCAAGTTCAGTCCACCCGTGCCGGCATACACCAGCGTATAGTGGGTCAAGATAGTGAACACCACAAACAGCATGGCAAAAATCAGCGCTACCTTGAACTCCAACGGATTACTGCTGTCCTCGTCCTCCGTGGTCTGCGTGCCGTCGTCCACCCGTTTCCGCTTGGAATGCAGATACCATGCCACGGCTGCCGTTACCACCGACATTATCAGCAGGTAGGGATAAATGGTCAGTAGCGTCTCCCGGCTGAAAATACCTATCAATATCAAGAAACGGAGGAACATCATACTGACCGCCAACAACATGGCCGCCACATATTCGGGAGCATCCTGCACAGAAGCCTTACGGCTCTTTCGCGCCAGTACGGAAATGGTAGCCGTGCTGCTGTACAAGCCTCCCACGATGCCCGAAACCAGAATGCCCGACTCATGGAAGACGTAGCGCTTCAACAGATAAGAAAGGTAGGAAATGCCCGATACAACCACCGTGGCCAGCCAAATACTGTATGGCGTCAGGTTGATGCCGGGAATAAGGTTCTCATTGGGCAGCATCGGCAGGATAATGCCGCTGATGGCAAGGAACTTGGCAAGCGTAATCATCTCGTCGTTCTTCATGCGCTGGGCCAGTTCCGTGAAGGTGTGTTTCAGCTCGGTGAAGAGCAGGACGGTCACTATGACCATGACGTAGAACCACGACGGCTGCGTGGCCACAATGGGAGCAATGCAGTAGGTGATGAGTGCAATAATGATGGTGGTTACTCCGAACACATGGTACTGTGACTGCTTCACATAATAGTTCAGTCCGAGCAGCAGTCCCAGAATGGCTCCTCCTCCCATGAACAGACGATAGCCCGTAGGGTCGAGGATATAGAGCAGATAGCCCAGAATGCCTATAAAAGTGAAGGTGCGGTCGGTACCGAAAAGCGTAGTTTCCCCTTCGCGCTTCAAGCTGATTTTACGCTGTGAAAGCCCGATGAGTAAAGAGAATACAGTGACCAAAAGGAAGGTGACCAGTTCTCTTGGCAGGTAGTCGTAAAGTTTCTCCATGACGATTAAACAAGTACGGCATACAATTGGTTTGCTACCATGTGGTGAAAGGGTGTTTCATCAGTTGCGAGTTATAGTAGCGGACATCTCCCGTCACCTCCCGTCCGATGAATGCAGGTTTCACGAAAGGCTCGTCTTCCGAGGAGAGTTCCACCTCGGCCACAGTCAGTCCCTCATTCTCGCCATAGAATTCATCCACCTCAAAGACGTGCTGTCCGCTGCGCACCAGGTAACGGGTCTTGTCGATGACACCCGGTTCGCACAGCTTCAGCAATTCCCGCGCTTCGCACAGCGGAATTTCCTTTTCCCACTCGTAGCGGCTGGTTCCCGATTCATTGGATGCACCCTTGATGGTGAGAAATCCCCGTTCATCGCGGATGCGCACCCGTACTGTCCGTCCACGTACACTGCTGATGTATCCTTGTACGATACGGCTGTGTGCATACGCTTGTGGCTTGTATTCTCCCGTCACGAGGAATTTCCGTTCTATCTCCTGCGGCATGTCGTTTCCAGTGATTTTATCAGCCCCAGTAAGAGTAAGCCACAAACATGGCGATGACCAATACAATGGCTATTACTCCCATCGTCATCATCACTTTCTTGGCTTGTTGCTCTTCCTTCTGGCTGTGCATTGCTTTCTTTTTACTTTTTCCCATGGTGTGTTTTATAGTTTAAAGTTCAACGATGAACAAAGTAAGAAGAAATTCGGGAAGAATGCAAATGAAAGGGAGAAAATTTATTCGCCACTTCCTGCAAACTCCATCAGGTAAGCTTTGATAAAGCCGTCTATCTTTCCATCCATCACACCATTCACATCACTGGTCTGGAAGTTGGTACGGTGGTCCTTCACGCGGCGGTCGTCGAAGACGTAGCTACGAATCTGGCTACCCCATTCGATTTTCTTCTTACCGGCTTCCACCTTTGCCTGCTCGGCCATGCGGTGTTGGAGTTCCTTGTCGTAAAGCATGGAACGGAGAAGACGGAGAGCGTTCTCGCGGTTCTTGGGCTGGTCTCGTGTCTCGGTATTTTCAATCAGGATTTCTTCCTCTTCGCCCGTATATGGATCCTTATACTGATAGCGCAGACGGACACCGGACTCTACCTTATTGACGTTCTGTCCACCGGCGCCACCACTTCGGAAGGTATCCCATGACATGCGGGCAGGTTCGATGTTCACCTCGATGGTATCATCTACCAAGGGAGTGACAAACACGGATGCAAAAGAAGTCATACGCTTGCCCTGGGCATTGTAGGGCGAAACACGCACCAAGCGGTGTACACCGTTCTCACCTTTCAAGTAGCCGTAGGCATAATCACCGGAAATCTCGATGGTACAAGTCTTGATACCTGCCTCGTCTCCTTCCTGCAGGTTGGCGATGGTGGCCTTATAGCCGTGAGTCTCGGCATAGCGCAGATACATACGCATCAGCATGCTTGCCCAGTCCTGGCTCTCCGTACCACCGGCACCAGAGTTAATTTTCAGCACACAGTCCATCTGATCGGCTTCCTCGCGAAGCATATTCTTGAGTTCGAGGGCCTCGACAGCAGTGATTGCCTTGGCATAGGCATCGTCCACTTCCTCTTCAGTCACCAGTTCGTCTTTGTAAAAGTCGAAAGCCAGTTGTACCTCGTCAGTCAAGGTCTTTACCTCATTGTAGCCGGAAATCCATTGCTGCAAGCCTTTCACTTTCTTCATCTGAGCCTCGGCAGCCTTCTGGTCGTCCCAGAAACCGGGAGCCTGGGTGCGGAGCTGCTCTTCTTCCACCTGTATCTTCTTTCCTTCAATGTCCAGATAGCGGTTCAACGCCTCGGTACGTTCTTTGATATCTTTCAGTTGTTCTGCGGTAATCATATATGCATTTACAATTTAGGAAGTGCAAAGGTATAAAAAAACACATAATTCCGCAATTGTCAATCCAATAAGTAATGCTAACGGCAAATGATTCCACCAGAACACCCTAAAGATTTATTCAAAAGACAAGGTGCCGAAAAAGGCCGGACAGTGGAACATGGGGCGTTCCAGCCCGATAGGACTCCAAGAAAGGAAGTGGGGAGTCTGGAGTTTGTCACCACACTTGTAGAAATTCCCTTTCATTGTTTTTCCGTCCAGAGAACCGACGGAATGCTGGAAGAAAGCGGAAACGGGAATAACCATGACCAGTTCCCAGCTGCACTCGCCCAAACGTTCCTCGAAAGGTTCGCCGGCCAACGAGCTCCAACGTTTCACCATGCCCAGCACCTCCTGACTCGCCGTAGGACGGCGCTCATTGACTGCACCTCCCTGAATCAGCAGCCTGCCGGCGCAGTTACATTCGAAATTGTAATAGCGGTCGTCACCTTCGGGAGATACGAAGAATTCCACACAAGCATCTTCCCATACCCGGCCATTGTCTCCGGAGGCCACTGCACGCACACTGGCTTCCTTCACTTTGTAGTGAAGCAGGATTTCGCGCCCCGTATGGGCTATGCGGAAACTCACTTCCGGCTTGTAGGGATAATCTTTCCAGTTGACCACATCAAGGGGCTGAAACTCTATCCCGTTCTCGTCCAGCAAGGACGGCACAGCCTCACCTTCCGGTGAAGCCGTACACATTACTTTCTTTACGGACAAGCTCTTTCCACTCTGGGCATTGCAACAAACCATGCCTACCATTGAAAACACCAAGAGCAGAAGGAGTTTGCTCCCGTAATCTCTCACTATCATAAAACGTCCTTTCATTTCTTATTAGTAGAAGCCTTGTCTGCTACTGCTACATCCCAACCGGAAACAACGTCGCCGTAAAGATAGAATGTCACGTCAAAAGTAGTCTTGCTATTCTCATCCACCACTTGGTAGCAGCGTGTCGCGTCATAGGAATCCACCTCCTTGTACTCGCCCAATGCCAGCAGAGCCGGCTCTTCCTTGCCGGCAGCCTTGGCTATGATTTGCTGCATGCGTTCCTGCATCAGCTTCATAATGCCTTCATGCTTGAAGGGGTCGGGATCCGCCACTTCGGGATGGGTAGCCTTTATCACCCCGCCATTGGCGGCACGCACGGCTCTGACACTGTCCGTATAAGCCTTGAACTGCCTCTTCACCTCCGGAGAACGCAGTCCATGAATGGTAAATACGGCAATTCCCTGGGCGCCGTTGTTGAGAGCGGCATCCATGCATTCGAACATCATCGGGCCGTCGGTGGCGGTCATGCCGCAGTACAGTGTAGTCATATCGTTCTTGTCGCGTACATTCTCAACCGTACAGTCGGAAATGAAGCTGGCATCGCCCGTATAGAAGGTATGGTAAACCATCGGGAACACGATGTCGAGATTCCATTTGCCCCAGTCCTGGCGCACCATGCGTGAAGCCATCTTCGGGGTGGGGAACGGGGAGGCAGCCATTGTCTTGCCGTAGGAGTGCACCACTTCGGCAATCATATTGGCCACTTCGGTTATCTGGTCGCAACGGAACTGGCGCCACTTCACATCGAGGGAAGGGTCTTCCTGCTCGCGGGGGTCATAACCGTACTGCTCCTTGAACAACCTGAGCATTTCCGGATGGTAACCGTAATCCCACGCAGCGTATTCACGGTCCTGCACAATGCCATAATGGGGCCACAAGGTGGTGGGAAGCACCACATCCACAAAACGATGATAGTCGATGGCAATGCCATTCAAGCCTTCCACTTCGCAGTAGGCCTTGATTTTTTCCTTGATGAACTCGCGGACTTCGGGCAATGCCGGGCAGAGAAACTTGTAATAGCCTACATAGGCGGTAGTGTCTGCCAGGCTCTTGCCGTTACGATTCACGCTGAACCATTCGGGATGCTCCTTCAATATCTTGTCACGGTCGTGTTCCAGATTCATGGTCCATAACCAGGCATACACTTCGATTCCGTGTTTATGGGCAACCGGTATGGCAGCCCGGTAATCGTCGGGAGTCGGCGCATTCAGCATAATTCCATCCATGCCGATGTCGTTCATCACTTGGCAGATGGAGTCGAAGTTCATGCCGGGACGATAGTCCAGCCACGTCCAGAACATGGGATATTCCTTGGTTGTTTCCTTAGCTCCCTGCTGGCACGAGAACATGCCCAGCGCAAGGAACAGCAGCAAGAATGCAGGTAAAAAGCTCTTTTTCATTCTATCTAAATTTTAAGTTTAACATGCAGTTTTTCCATCACCCACGTAACGCCGATTACCACAAAGGCAAAACAAAGGCAGTTGACCAGCCCCATGAATCCATGTGTGAACCAGTCCGGCAGGACAACACCGGTCACATCAGCAAAGCCATAGAAGACATAAGGCACCAGATAAGTGGTCAGCGTAGCCGTTCCGGCAGGGCGTATCAGGTTGAACCAACCTGTGACCTGATGGCTGACCAGATAGCTGAGCAGTGTGTAGAGCCCCACGGAAATGGCAGTCACATAGAACACCCAGGGAGGAGTGCCACCCATCTTGGCCACAATCCAGAAATGGTGTGTCCCAATTCCGACCAGCAGAAGCAGAACGGCAACCGTCAGCCCATTGCGGAGTTTCCAGCCGTCACCCTTGCCGGCATAGCGGGCGCTGAGAATGGAAAGGATGACACCTCCCATTGTAAATGCGGGCAAAGCCCCGTTGCCGATATGCAGGATGGACAACATGCCCTGATAGAAGTTGCGTTCGGGAAAGGCAAGGATAGCCTCACCGCCAAAGCCCTCGCGCAAAGGCGTACCCAGCAGGCATATCAGGATAAAGGCACCCCAGGCAGGCAGCAGATACTGCAACCGGTCACGGCTGAAGATATAGATTACGGCACATACCAGATAGGTCCAGCCGATGGAGCCCAATATTCCCCAATAGGCACCGAATACACCTCCCTGCGGATTGCGGAACGTGAAGGCAAGGTAAAGGAGAACCAATACTCCGATTATTTTAAAAGCACGGAAAAGGTTCTTCTGAGTGCCGGAAGCCGGTTTCGGATATTGGTTCCACACACCGATAAAGCCTATGGCCATCAGGAACCAGTATACTCCTATCGGATAGGGAGCTTCCGGTAAAAGCCGGAACTCCGAGTTCGTTATAAACGCCCCCATCACCAGCAAGGCAAAGGTGCGGGAAAGGATATGCCCCAAGGTGGACTCTGCCGAGAAGCCCTTGGCATATCTGCGCTCAATGGCGTAAGGTATGGACATTCCCACTGCAAACAAAAAGCAGGGGAATACAATATCCGCCAGTCCCATAAAATCCTCACCATAGACGGCATGTTCCAGCCAATGGGGTACGTCATGCACTTTCCAGAAGTCATTGACGAAAATCATGATGAACATGGTCAATGCCCTCAGCATGTCGATGGCCAGGTTGCGCCGTGAATAAACAGTCTTGTCACTCATATCATCTTGCTTTAGAATTCAGAAACCAACATCAGCCATCTGGCTGCCGAAGAGCCCCACACCTCTTTATAAGTAGCCGTATTGAACTGTGGCCAATAGGGCGCGTCCTCATTGAAATAGGACTGCATGCCTACGGGTATCTCTCCCACCGTTTCTCCGGGCAATGCCGTGTAGAGCTGCGGATAGTTGCTGCCTTCCCCATAAATCATGGACTGCCCGAAAGGATTCCGGCCTACAACCCAGAAGAGCTGCTGTTCTGCAATGTCTTTCAGTTCCTTGTCCTTCAGTACCCTGGCACAGATAGCGGCAGCTTTACCGGTAGACAAATGTACGGCAATATTTCCCTTAAACGAGAACCAGACGGGGAATATGCGCAAATAATGCTCTTTATCCAGACGGATACCGTTTTCGAGCTGTTCCTCGAAATCCTTATCGGCACCGCTGCGAATCCCTACCTGAACGGCGTAGAAGTTGGCGGAATCCTTCACTTCATCTTTGTGATAGATGCCACTGGGCACCATTCCATAAGGATATACATACTTCATGATATTCTTCAGATAACCGCCATAGAGTTTCATGGCACGAATCCACTGCTCATACTCGGCATGGCCGGACTGTGTCTCGCAAAGGGCGGCAAGGGCTTCCATATAGGCATAGTCGCGGGACTGGTGGGTATAGTGTACAATGGACTTCCTGGCCAAATCACGGTAGAAGAAGCCGCAGGTCTTGTCTTTGTCTTTCAGCGGTTCGGTGCGCTGGCACTGCAAGGTGTAGCGGATAGCCTTCACGGCCTCATCGGCATACTGCTGTTCGCCGGTCAGCTTGTAGAGCATGCTGGCTGCCCATGAAATATTGGCGTGATACTGGCTTTCGGATGCCATGGCGGCATGTCCCCCACCCTTCTTTATCAGTTCGGCAAAGCCCAACTCATTAAAGCGTTTCATGGCATAACCGAAGTCTTCCTTTGCAATCTTTTTCAGATTGCTCCTGAGGGCTTCATCCTTCTCAACCATCATGGAGGCATACGCTTCAATTCCTGCAAGCAGGAAGTTTTCCAAAGCTCCGTTATGGACAAGCAGTTCACGGCGGCCGGCATCGTCGTCGGTGCCTACCTCACCGTCAGTCCATAGATTGGTACCCCATGTCTGTGCACGGTAACCATCGCCCAGCCGGGTCTTCATCACATAGTCCATTCCCCACAAAGCCTCTTCCATCAGGCGGTTGTACAAGTCGACATTGCCTTTTTCTTTGGCGCGTTCGGCCATCAAGAGCAAGGAATAGGCTATTTCTCCCGTCTGTAAGGTCTGTTGGGACATGTCGGCAGCATCGTGCCATCCTCCGTTTATAGGAATAATATGTCCGTTGTAAGTGGCATGCAAGTCATTATGACAAGCCCCGTGCTTTCCGGGAACGGGATAACCGCAACGCTCGCAGAACAGGAAGTTCACCATACGCCAGGCAGAATCCTCCCACACATCCTGATGGATATAGAAAGGCAAGGTGGTGACATCCCCTACCTGAATGACGTAACGGCCTTGTGTCTTGAAGTCCGAGAAGTCTATCGTCTCGAACTCTCCCAGGCCGGTCTTTTCCTTACGAACAGGACCGGTATAAACGATGGCCTGCGTAGCGGCATCCTTCAACTGGAACTGTCCGCCGTGCTTTTCCACATTGACAATGGCGCTTTTGGGGCTCTCTATACTATAACCGGTAGTAGAGAAGATAATGCGGTTCTGTGCAGGCATCCAGCCTTTTACGGTTTCCGGGTTCTCCACCTTCTGAAGTTCCACGGCATCTACATCGAAGCGAAGGAAGTCGCCCATAGTACGTTCTTTGCCGAACACTTCGATGGCAAATGAAATCTTGGTTACCTTGTCGCGCGCCAGTCCAGACATCTCGACGAAGCATTCGTTCCATTGGTTATTTTTCAGATTGATTTCGTGGTAGCCTTCCCGACCGTAAATGTCGGGTACTTTTATTTCTCCGTCATTCTCCACATAAAGGTTGAGGTAGATGCTGCGTGCTCCTTCGCACGTGGGATAGATATAGAACTTCAGGCGGTTGTAACCTTCCCAGTTCACACCTCCTATATCATAAGAGGCCATGCAAGTACCGCGTCCCAACCCCCAGCCGAGAATCTTTTCCGGATGGGCGGGCGCTTCCAGGCGCAGGCTGTACTTGCCGGACTTGCTCCGTTCGTCAGTCAAACCAATCTTACCGATGCCCTTGTGCGACCATTTGGAGAAATCCTCCATATCACACAGCATCACAGTTTCCAACACTTTCTTTTTCAAGCCGAATGTCTCGAAAGCCTTTGTCTCGTCGAGCGGCAACGGACTGTGCACGTAGCCCGTGCTGACGATGTCGGCTTTCAACTTTTCATCTACTTGGGCATGAAGCAAAACAGCCGGGGCACAAAGCAGACCGGTCAACAAGCAGAGAGGTTTAATGAGTTTCTTCATAATATATTTTTTAAGATTAAATCAGGCTATTGAAAAATGGGGTTCAGTAGCCTGATTGTGCTAAGTTAAGAATTCCCCTTTATAGTAAGAACCGACGAGAAGGTTCAAACCCTAATGTAAAAGCGCAGGTTATTAGTTAATTATTCTAAACCAAGTCAGTTCAGTCGTATACTGAATGCAGCGCATTATAATAACACTGATAATCAAGAAGCTGCAAAGCGAGTACAAAACATCGATAAATTACAACAAATTATTAAAATATCATTGTACTCACTTCGTAGCGGATACATAAAAGAATTTGGGTACGGTGACCCTATATCAATATAACATAAGGAGAAGTATGAAAAACAGATTTCATACTTCCCCTTAAAAAAACATGCTTCAAAAAGTCCTCATCACTTAATCTCTATGATAATAATGCGGATTAGAAGTTCGGTTTATCTACATCCCAGAAGATGCGAGTACCGCCATTGTCCGGTCCGCCCAACATTTCGACGGCTTTGGCATAACCGGTAGGATTATTGCCTTTTTCATTGATGGTGAAGGGTAAACGGCGTGGGCCAAGATCTGTATCAATCTCACCTTGACTGTAGTTCACCATTACCGGGAATAATTTGGGATAACCAGTGCGACGTATCTCAGCCCAGCCATTCATACCTTCAGGATAAATAGCAATCCAGCGTTGTGTGGCAATCTTAGCAAATTTTTCCTCGTTACTCAAAGACTCGTCCCATTTAGCAGTCACCTTGCTCTGGCCTTCAATGCTGGCAGCGGGAATAACGGGGTCTACATACGCTGCAGCAGTAGTCGTACTGCTTAAATAATCGCCCACAGCGGCTCCCCATTGTTCGAACGATGTCCGTATACCCTTTTCATACAAGCTCTGAGCGGTGCCCTTACCATTTACATCCCAACCACGCAAAGCAGCTTCGGCTTCCAACAAAATGGTTTCGGCAGCAGTTGCCAAAATAGCAGGAGAGGTTTCTGTCAAGTTGGGTCGACTTACAATCGCCTTATAGGCATCCGAAAACCCTTCTTCTTCCAGTCCTTTAATACCAAGACGAATACCAAAATATTCACTCTTGCTGTTCTGTGTAGCATACTTATCAAGACGCGCATCGCCCATACCAGACAAGATAGAAGGAATATTAGCACCTAAAACACCATCTCCATAGTTGAATGCAATACCGTAAAGCGGATTGACATAACCGTTTCCTGCAATGCCGAAATTAGCATCATTGGTTTCAATCAATCCATTACTATCGTTCATGGCAGCTTCCGCCTCACTTTTTGCCCAAGCAGCATCATACTTCACAATACGCATGGCCAAACGCAAACGAATGGTGTTACACAACTGCGCCCATTTGTTCAAGTTACCTCCATAGGCATAATCAAACATTATAAACGAAGCCACATCCTTTTCTTTAGCAGTACGCAGCACGTCTGCAGCTTCTTTCAATTCTTCAAAGAATTTTTTATAAGCATCCTGTCCTGAATCATACTCACCACCAGTAGCCGATTCGCCATAGTGAGAATAGATAATACATCCGTATTGGTCGGCAAGACGCGACATAGCTATTACGCGGCAGATGGTATTGATAGCCTCGAAATGGGCATACGTCTCCATATCGTCTTTGCACTTGTTGGTGATTTTCAAGCTTTCCACCATTACGTTTCTATAAGCATAATCCCAACAGTTGTCATTCCATCCTGCATTCATGGCATAGGTCACATTACTTACATTGCCGGCAAATGCAGTAGCCGTACTGATATAGCCTGACCACAAATCGGCATTCAAATTTTGAATAAGCTGATATTCCCATACATTGACACCTGCATTTTTATTATAATAGATAGACTGCATCATGGGAATGAAGTGCATACCAATGTAGTTGTTATCTTGTTTTAGTTCTTCATCGCTCACTCCCTTCGGATTAGTGTTCATATCCTCGAACGCTCCCGTACATGCCGAGAATAAGGTAGCTGCCAGCAGCGCTACAGCTGTAAGTCTAAATATATTTTTCATAATCATATCTACTGTTTAAAAATTAACTTTCAAGTTGAACCCAATCGAACGGTTGGTAGGCATACCAAACACATCAACTCCTTGCAGACGGTTGCTGGTAGAAAGCATGCCATCAGGATCATATGGAGCATTGTTCTTGAAGAAGAACAGGTTGCGGCCTACAAGTGAAACCTGTGCGTTCTTAATGACACCAGTCTTTGCCAACCAAGCCTGAGGCAGACTATAGCCAATGGAAAGTTCGCGCAAACGTATGTTGGTAGCACTGTACATATAATGCTCGGTCACACCCGCACGGCCACCAACCTGATTATAGAAGCCTTCCACATCTGTAATTTGACGGCCTTCCAGCATCACGTAACCACGGTCACGAGCATCACCCGTTGCCTTGCTTACTCCCTGCTGATCGAGGTCGGCTTCCGTCAAAGACATCACTTCACCTCCAAAACGTCCATCAATCAAGAAGTAAAGAGAGAAGTCCTTCCACGTGATTGTATTGCTCCACCCCAAGTTAAAATCAGGAGTAGAATTACCCAGTTTCACCGGATTTGTCTTGTCCACCAATGGAAGTCTATCACTATCTTTTTGTCCTTCTTTTGCAGGTTCATACTGAATATTGCCTTTTTCGTCACGTACAAAAGTAGTACCGTAAATGTCACCAAACGAACCACCTACTTCTAAACGACTCCATACATTGTTACTTTCGCCACCGCTAAATGTAAAATAACCAAAGTCATCACCAGCCAGTGCCTTTGCTTCGTTCTTATTGGTTGCAAAGTTAACACCGGTTTTCCAGCGGAAATCCTTAGTCATGACAGGAGTTCCATTCAACATAACTTCGACACCGGTATTCTGAATATCACCGGCATTGATGTAATATCGGGCGTATTGTGAACCTGACGGAGCATCCAACGTAAAGAGTTGATTCTTTGTATTAGTCTTATAATAAGTGAAGTCGAACTCCAAGCGGCTATTGAAAAAGCGCCACTCAGTACCAAACTCAATGGAAGTAGTCATTTCCGGTTTCAGTTCTGCAAACGGAGCTGTACTGTTGAAATTGATGCTACCACTCTTTGTAATGGAGTTGAGAGGATTTGAAGTATAAGTATTCAAACCGTTACCCACCTTTGACCATGCACCGCGAATCTTACCTAAATCAATCCAAGAAGGTAATTTCAATGTTTCGTTCAGCAACCATGTCACACCTACTGACGGATAGAAAAAGCCTTTGTTTTTGTATTTGGTAAATGCCAATGTTGAAGTCCAGTCGTTACGTGCTGTCACGTCCACATAAATCTGATCTTTGAAGCCTACCTGACCGGTGAAGAACACACTCTGGCTTTGAGTATGGGTTTTCCAATCGGTCAATGAGCCCTTGTTCAAGGAGCAGTTCTGCATAGTGAATACGTTGGGCACAGAGAGTATACCCGGATAGGAATCGAAACCTGTACCGTTTCCTGTATAATCGTTGATGCTGGCACCTACCGAAGCATTGACACTGAAGTTAGTGAATTGCTGTTGATAAGTAAACAAAACATCCCCATAAGAAGAAAGGCTACTTGATTCACCGTAGATGTAACGACCGTTAGTTCCTGTTCCAGCCGGATTCATACCACACAACACCGGGCTGGTACCTGCATACATACGTGTATTGTTCTTGTCTACAACATAGTCGGCACTACCACGAGCCTGTATACTGAACAGGTCATTGAACTTATACTTCACACTCAGATTCAACAATGTACGATAACGGGTATCCTCATTCGGAACCTTATTAATCAACCAATAGGGATTCTGCTCCATATCAGTACCTTGAGATTTATACCAGTTCTGGTCCATTATGTTACGACCGGCATTAAGAATCTGATAATTATCTTTGTAGTAGTTAAAGTCCTTTCCACCTTCAACACCACCACGCGGGAAGTGATAAAGACCTACCAAAGGATTCATGTAATAACCTCCCGAAGTAGTACGGTTGTTCCCCCTTTGATACATCGCATTGATATTGGCATCAACAGTCAGTTTGTTATTGAGGAAGTTGGCAGTTTCGCGAAAATTGAAATTATGCTTCACCAAGCTATTACCTTCCACCACGCCCTTGCCGTAAGTATTAGCATAGGAAAAGTAAGTTTGCATAGCTTGCGAACCCATGCTCAACGAGAGCGAGTTGATAGTAGTGACACCTGTTTTGAAGAAATCGTCTGTATAGTCGGGACTACCTTTGATATCACTGCCCCAACTGGTTGACACACCCGTATAGTGATTCTGGAATTCGGGAATACCGTATGCAGCTATATCGAAAGTGGTGCTGGTATTGAAACTGATACTGGCGCGTCCTTCCTTGCCCTTCTTAGTGGTAATAATCACCACACCATTGGCAGCCGAACTACCGTAAAGTGCAGCAGCGGCAGGGCCTTTCAATATGTTCATGCTCTCAATATCATCGGGATTCAGATTGGAAATACCGTCGCCACGGTCGTAGTTACCACTGTCGTTGTCTCCGCCGATAGTAGTTGAGGTATTTTCGTTGGTAGATGAACCGAACGGTACACCGTCTATTACATACAACGGCTGGTTACTTCCGCTTACCGAACGGTTACCACGGATAATCACTTTGGAAGAACCTCCCAAACCGGAAGAACTCTTATTAATCTGCACACCTGCCGTCTTACCGGCCAATGCATTCATCATATTGGGGTCTTTCACACGTGCCAGTTCATCACCGTTTACCACCTGGGTAGAGTACGTCAGTGATTTTTCTTTCTTTGCGATACCCAATGCCGTTACCACCACTTCATCCAGCAGCTTGGCATCATTCTTTAATGTGACTCTTATCGTCCCCGGAGTGATGGGAACTTCTTGTGTTATCATACCTACGAAAGACACTTGCAGGATTTTCGCACCTGCGGGCGCATCTGTAATAGTGAATTTGCCGTCTAAGTCTGTTACGGCTCCGGTAGTGCTTCCTTTTACCAATACGGAAGCTCCGATAATCGGTTCATTGTCCTCAGCTGAAATAACGATACCGGTAATGGGGGAATTTTGGGCTGCTACCCAACCGATGGCTGCCAGCAGGCAAACCAAGGTCAGCATAATTCTTTTTTTCATAAGCTGTTTTTCGGAAAATAAATATTAGATTAAATATGTGTTAAGTTAATAAACAGATTCTCGGAAATCTGTTATCCCGATCGGCCAGTTTGATTGGCTGTTCCTCTCATTTCTTCTTTGTATGCTTCATAGGCTATTAGTATGTTACGGTTAATATTTAAGCTTATCCAAATGTCTTTATTCTGCAGATTTCTTTCAAGCTCTCGTATATAAAACCGGGGGCACAACCGCAACCCTATCGGAAAAGGATGATTTATTTGCTAATAAAAGTTAATGAAGAAAAGCTGCTGGCAGAACCGGTGCTTTATTGCATGGTTTTAAGCAGATTACGGCATCACCCTTCTCTCCCTCGCCTAAGAGTGAGGCTTTCATTATCTACAAGAGAACTCTCCCCCGGCACCGCGACAAATTAACCTCTCCACTGCGACAAACTAACTATTTTCTCGCATCTCATTATTCTTATCACAGTCATGTTAGTTTCTTACAACAGCTGTATTCTTTTCTTATAACAGCTGTGTTCTTTTCTTACAACAGCTGTTGTAAGAATAATAAGAAGCATAAAAACTGCCAGTCAGCAGTATACAGATGATTAGTTTCTCGCAGTGCAGGGGGTAGTTTCTTTCTGTTCAGAAGAAGGAGATAAAAAAACAGACCGTCCGGCCCGGAATGAAAAAGATTCACCCCAGGTCGGACGGTTATAAACAAAAAAACAAAGTTTTATTCTTCGTACATCTTATCAATCAGCTCCTTGTAGTTCTTTGCCACAACAGAACGTTTCAGCTTCAGCGTATTCGTCAGTTCCCCACGCTCCATGCTGAATGGTTCCGGCAGAAGCGTGAAACGCTTCACTTGCTCGTAATGGGCGAACTGTTGCTGCAAGGTATCGATACGGGCACGGAACAACGCTTGTATCTTGGAATGTTGCAGTAACTCATCCATATTGTTGTATGCAATGCCTTTCTCCTTGGCATAATCCTTCACAAAGCCATAAACGGGAACTATCAAAGCGGAAACAAACTTACGCTCATCGGCAATGACAGCAATCTGGTCAATGTAACGGTCAATAGCCAGCTTCGTTTCCAATGCCTGCGGCGAAATGTATTTTCCGTTGGAGGTCTTGAACAAGTCTTTGATACGCTCCGTCAGATACAGATGGCTATCCTTCAAATAACCGGCATCACCCGTGTGGAACCAACCGTCACGGTCGATGGCAGCAGCCGTTGCCTCCGGTTTCTTGTAGTAGCCGGTAGTGATAGTCTTACCACGAAGAAGTATCTCGTTGTTCTCGCCAATCTTCACCTCCACATCAGGCATCACCGTACCTACGGAACCAATCTCATAGCCTTCGTTGAGGAAGCAGGAAACGGTAGCCGTAGATTCCGTCAGACCATAGCCCACCACCATGTTTATACCTACAGAATGCACAAACTCGCAGATTTCATCGGGCACAGCAGCACCTGCCGTAGGAAAGAAATTACCGTTCTCAATACCTATCGTCTTCTTCAGCAGAGCATAAATGGTCTTTTCGTAGAACTTGTATTTCAGATGAAGCATCATCGGAGGAGTCTTTCCTTGGCGCAAATAATCAATGTTATGCGTCCTGCCCACCTTGATGGCATCCAACATCATCGCCTTACGCAGACCGGTTTCCTGGGAAATCTTCTCCTGCACACCGGCATAGACTTTCTCCCAAAAACGGGGTACACTGCACATCAGTGTAGGGCGTATCTCTTTAATAGTAGTTTGGATATCTTGTGGACGGAGATTGATGCAGACCTGCACTCCCCGATGTATACAAAGGTAGGTCCATGCCTTTTCGAATACATGGGTCAGCGGAAGGAAGTTCATGGAAACATCCTGGTCTGTCATGAAAGGCAATCGGATATCATGAATGCGGAAAGCCTCTCTATAATTGAAATGATGGAGCATGACACCTTTCGGCTCACCGGTAGTACCGGAAGTATAAAGGATATTGGCGAGGTCATCATCTGAGGCAGCTGCTGTACGTTCTTCTACAATGGCATTGTGCTGCAACTCTTCATCCATTGCCATAAATTCATCAAAATAGATGGAAGTCATGTCGCGCGGATCTTTCACCACAGCACGGTCGAAGATGATGAGCTGCTGCAGAGACTGGCAAAATCCGAACACGCTGAAAGCGGCATCGTACTGGAACTGCTCGCCTACAAACAGATAACGTATCTGTGCATCGTTGATGATATACTGTGCCTGGGCCGGTGAGCTGGTAGCATACAAAGGTATAGTCACCGCCCGGTTGGCGAATGCACCGAAATCAGTAAAGAGACATTCGGGTTTATTCTGCGAGAAGATACCGATATTCTCTTGTGGCTCTATTCCCAAAGCCACCATTGCATTGGCAGTCCGGCGTACAGTCTGTGAGAACTCTTTCCAAGAGATGGGTATCCATTGTGCAGTTTCATAGTCCCTGTATTTCAGGGCTATTTTGTCTCCATACTTCTCTGCCTGGCGATGCACCAGGACAGATAAATGATGATAAGTCATAACTTTTGATATTGGTAAATACGGTACAAAGGTAGTGGTTTCATTTGAAACTAATTTGATATTAGCGGGTAATTATTCAAACTTTACCTTTAAAGTATCCGACCATCCGTTAGCAAATTATCCACAAAAGATACTTTCTTTACCATTAAAACAATAGAAATATATTAAATATCTATATATTTGTGGTGATATACAAACTAAATCAAATTCAATGAACATGAAAAAAGTATTGCTTTTAATGGCTATGCTGACCATAGGTTTAGCAAGCATCAATGCTCAAGACAACCTCAGATGGGGAGCAACAGTCGGCATGAACTCCAGTAACTTCTCCATTACCGGTTTCGACAGTAAAATAGGCTTTCATGCTGGGGTAAAGGCTGAAGTAGGATTGCCTCAAATTTCAGAAGGAGTCTACCTCGATATGGGTGCATTACTTACGCTGAAAGGAGCCAAAATAGACGGAGGCTCTGCTGCTTCTATCAAGTTCAATCCCTACTACCTGGAAATTCCTGTACACATTGGCTATAAATATGCAGTGAATGAGAACTTTGCCATATTCGGCAATGCCGGTCCTTATTTAGCCATCGGTCTTTTTGGC
The DNA here is from genome assembly GCF_003602735.1 of Bacteroides sp. AF39-16AC. NCBI lineage: Bacteria > Pseudomonadati > Bacteroidota > Bacteroidia > Bacteroidales > Bacteroidaceae > Bacteroides > Bacteroides sp. AF39-16AC. Next base: position 137,127 of record NZ_QTLN01000005.1, read on the forward strand.
AAAGCCAAGGCAGAAGGAGATATTCTTGACGAATATGAGTTTGATGATAACTCCACCAATGTATTCGGGGATGATGCCATGAAGCGTTTTGATTTCGGTCTCGGATTAAAAGCCGGAGTCGAATTCAGTCAGAAATATCAGATTTCCATCGGTTATGACTGGGGACTGGTAGAGAACATTAAAGATTCAGGCAACAAAAACCGCAACTTGATGATATCACTCAGTTGCTTCTTCTAAACAATATTGAAAAAACAGAAAGGACGTCGGTTTGGCGTCCTTTTCATTTTTTATCCGTAAGTTTGCGGCCAGATTATTTATTTACCGAATATGATTTACGATATACCGACTTTAACTTCCGAAGCAATCGGATTGCTCAAATCACTGATAGCCATTCCTTCCTTGAGCCGCGACGAGGAGAAGGCGGCAGATTATCTGCAGAACTATATCGAAATGCAAGGCATGGCAACAGGACGTAAAGGCAACAATGTATGGTGCCTCAGCCCGATGTTCGACTTAAAGAAACCGACCTTGCTGCTGAATTCCCATATCGACACCGTAAAACCCGTCAACGGGTGGCGGAAAGATCCTTTCAAACCAACGCTGGAAAGTAATGGAAAGCTCTACGGGCTGGGCAGCAACGATGCCGGAGCCAGTGTAGTCAGCCTGCTGCAAGTATTCCTGACATTGTGCCGCACCACTCAGGCCTACAATCTGATATATCTTGCCTCGTGTGAGGAGGAAGTATCAGGCAAGGGGGGAATAGAATGCGTATTGCCGGAACTCCCTCCCATACAGTTTGCCATTGTAGGCGAGCCGACAGAGATGCAACCTGCCATTGCAGAAAAAGGATTGATGGTGCTGGACGTAACTGCTACCGGAAAATCGGGACATGCTGCCCGAAACGAGGGAGATAATGCTATATATAAGGTATTGGATGATATTGCCTGGTTTCGTGATTACCGTTTCCCAAAAGAATCTTCCCTGCTGGGTCCCGTGAAGATGAGCGTAACCATGGTAAACGCCGGTACACAGCATAACGTCATTCCCGACCGTTGTACTTTTGTCGTAGACATTCGCAGCAACGAGTGTTATAGCAATCAGGAGCTATTCGATGAAATACAGAAACACATCACGTGTGAAGCCAAAGCCCGCTCCTTCCGGCTAAGCTCTTCACACGTAGCTCCGGAGCATCCGGTAGTGCAAAAGGCTATTACCATGAAACGTACTCCTTTCGGCTCACCGACCTTGTCCGACCAGGCACTGATGCCATTCCCTTCTCTGAAGATGGGACCGGGGAAAAGTGCCCGTTCACACACTGCCGATGAATTTATCTTTGTCAAGGAGATAGAGGAGGCGATAGGGATGTATCTGGAGCTGCTGGAAGGAGTAAAAATTTAAATTATCATTATCTGTTCAGCCACGGCTCCGGATTCAGTTTTTCCTTCTCTTTCCTCAATTGGAAGTGTAGCACCGTACGACCATTGTCGGCCCCATCCGAGAAGATTTGTCCGAGAGTCTGTTTGGTGGCAACATCATCGCCCTGCTTCACCGAGGCCGATGACAAGTTGCAATAGACTGATATATAATTCCCGTGACGGACAAGGATATTGAACAGTCCGTTCAGTTTAAAGACAGCCGCCACTTTACCATTGAAGATGGCACGGGCTTGGGCACCCGGTTTCCCTTGTATATCAATGCCCTTATTGTCCAGCTTGACATTGCGCAAACCTTCCACAGAATACTGGCCGTAATGGCTGGTAATGATATACGCTCCGGTGATGGGCATCGGCAACTTACCGCGATTATTAGCAAAGTTCCCTGATAATTCACGGTCTGCCTTACTCATGGAGTAAGTTTCCAAAGGCTGTGCCTTCGGCTTTGCGGGCGTAGAGGCAGTTGCCGTTTTTTCGGTTTTCTCACCAGCCTTTTTACGTGCGGCTGCCTCACGGCGCGCTTCTTCTGCCGCACGCTTACGCGCTTTCTCTATTTCTTCCGCTATCAGACGGTCAATGCGTGCATTGAGCTGATTGGCTTCACGGCGTTTCTTATTCAGTTCGTTCTGCAATCCCCGCTGTTTCTTTTTCAGATTGGCTACCAACAACTTTTGTTCCTTCTCCTGCGCTTCCAGCTTGACTTTCTCCTCTTCACGTTCTTTCAACAATCCTTCCTTGGCAACCTTCACTTGCTGAAGCTCAGTCTTCTTACGGTTCACCTGCTCCTGCTTTTTCAACACTTCCTCGCCTTGCAGGCGCTGATAAGTAGCATATTCACGTACATAGCGCATGCGTCGATAGGTCTGTGCCAGGCTCTTGGCAGAGAAAATGAACATCAGCTTCTCTTCAATGGAGCGGTTCTTATACAAATATTGAACGGACGATTCGTATTTCTTCTTCTTGTCCCTTAGGTCACGTTGCAGGCGGGTCAACTGACGTTCTAATGAAGACAACTCGCGCTCTATGGATTCCACATCATTATTGATAGTCAGAATATAGCGTTTGCGCTCTTCTATCTGTCCGGTCAGTGCAGCAAGACCGTTCAACTGGCTTCCCACATCCTTCTTGGTGGTTATCAACAGCGTTTCCGACTCTGCTATCTGTTTCTGTAAGGCACCACGCTTGCTTTCCAGTTCCTTAATCAGCTTGTTGGACTGGGCAAGGAGCGGAGAAACCGGCAAAAGGAGGAGAAAGAAGAGAAGGAGAAGCTTCATAAGTTATGAGTTATAAGTTATGAGGGATTATCTGACAATTATCAACTAATCAAAGGTCCATCAGCATTTCCAGCAGTTCTTCCAGCTCCACCTCTTTATATTTCTGTGAGAGCTGGGTAGGAGTCAGTGCAAAAGGCTTATCCGAGAAGTTGGAAAGTTCAATCTTTCCCTTTTCCAGAGAGGGTATCCCGAGTTCCTTGCCGGTAAGCACCTTCTTGCCATTGGGTTTGGAAGCAGCATAAAGCAGTTTCTCCAAATGGGCAAAATCCGCCTTCTTGGGCAGCACATCCTTCAGTTCCTTACGTGTTGCACGGACATAACGTTTTCCCATACGGTCTACCAACAGAATCTCATCCGGGGTGACTTCCATACGTGCCACCTCCGTACGAAGTATCGGCATCAGAAAGGAAATCTGCATGCATTCTTCCTTCTTCAACTTCATCGTACCGTTCACAGTAAGGGTGGCATCTTTATGGGGTACCGTCAGCTGCACTTTGGAGGAAAGGCAGGCAGATTCTCCGGACAGAGAACTTGAGTGACGCGAAGTCTTGCAACCGGCAAGCCCCACAGCCAGCAACAACAGCAAGGACAACAGGCGGCATATCCTTGCCATATCATTCAGCAGGTTTAGTTTCATCTGATATATATTTCTTTTTTTGTATTTTCTGTTTCAACGTATCAGAGCGATTGCCCTTATCCCAGGCTTGTTTCCAGTATTTCAAGGCACCTTCCGCATCGCCAGTCATGTAATAGATATCTCCGCAATGTTCCAAGACCACGTCACTGCTATCTTTATCATTCTTTATCGCCTCATCTATGTAGAGACGCGCCTCGGCATAATTACCTTTAACAAACAATATCCATGCATATGTATCGAGATAGGTGGAATTGTTCGGCTCGGCTTTCACTGTCTTGTAGCTCATCTCTTCCGCCTTGTCCAAGTCGCGGCGCTCCACGGAAAGATAATATGCGTAGTTATTCAAGGCACCGATGTTTGAAGGATTGTACACCAAAGCGGAATCATAAGCCGCATAAGCTTCCGCATGCAGATTCTTGGTGTGATAAGCATCACCGATAATGGCATAAAAATCTGATACGACCTCCTTCTTGCTGTCGTCCTTGACGTGCGACAAAGCCTTTTGACAGATGGCAAGGGCATCATCCGTCCGTTCCGCCTGGTTGTAGGCAATGGCCAGATAGAAATAGAACTCCAACATATCGGGATTGGACTCCACACCGGCTTCGCACAAATTCATTATTTCCTTGTAATCCTCCTGGCGCACAGCTTCCCCCAGCAATGTCATACGAGCCGCTGTGTTGGTAGGGTCTATCGCCAGAACCTGGCGCAGAACCGGTCCAGCCTCCTTGTTCATTCCTTTGGAAAGAAGATATTGGGCATACAGCAAAGGTAATTGCGCCTCATCGGGCTCCTGCTCCATGATACGGTTGAAGAGCGTAATGACACGTGTGCTGTCCTTGCCTGCCTGCTCGTTCTGCACGATGAACTGCCGCATCACATTCAGTTTGGTGTCCGAAGCCACTTTCTTGTTCAGCAACAGCGTGTCCAATTGCTGTTCATACAGCCCCTTCTGTCCGGTCTCTTCGTAGTAAGAAGCCAATGAGTACATGGCCATTGCATTGTCCGGCTCTTCGGCCAGCACCTTCTTGTAAATCTCATAAGCTTCCTGCTTTTTCCCGTTCTGCATATAGACATCCCCCAGCACAACTTGATAGCGCATATCGTTGGGATACTCTTCTACCAGACTTTCTATTTCATGAAAGGCGCTCTTGTCGTCCTTCTTTTGCAGATAGATGCGGAACTTCTCCATACTGAGCTGTTCATTCTTGCCCATCCGTTCCTCGAGCTTGTTCAGTATACCGATAACTTTGTCATACTCTTCCTGGCGGTTGTAAATCTCCAGCAAGTTGTATAGCGGGTCCAGCTTATCCGAGAAACGTACCGCCATATTTTCCAACAAGGCAGCGGCTTTCTCCGTTTCGTTTTGCTGCATATACAGATTGGCAAGTCCCTGGGCATACCAGTAATTATCGGGAGCATTCTCCACCGCCTTTTCCAACGCGGCTTGTCCCAACGGCACCTGCTTGAGGTACATATAATACTGGGCCATCTCATACAAAGCCGATGATGCGTTCGGGTTTATCGTCAGGCAATGTTGCAGGACATCGAAAGCCGCATCATAGTCTTTCTGGACTTTCAGACGGGCGGCTTCAAGAAAGAAGTAGTCGTAACGGCGCTGCTGTTCGGGGGTAAGCTCCTTTACGGGCGAAACGTCGGCTTTCTTCGACTTCTTCCGTTTCTTCAATTCCTTCCGTGCCTTTTCAGACCGACCGTACCCGCTCATTTTCTCCTTAGAAGCTTGAACATTGGCAGCCTGCACTCCGTACGTAGTAAAGCAGAAGGTACCTATCAACAATGCAAGTATTATTTTTACTCTGATTCTCATCTATTTAATTATAAATTCTTAACCCGTAAAACGGAACAATATCCATTCATTTTTTACCCGTATGCCCGAAGCCACCGGCACCGCGCTCCGTCTCATCCAGCACTTCCACTTCCCGCCAAAGAGCTTGTTCGTGACGCGCTATCACCATTTGTGCAATCCTCTCCCCATCTTCGATGACGAAGGTTTCTGCAGAAAGGTTGACGAGAATAATACAAACTTCACCACGGTAATCGGCATCAATCGTTCCAGGGGAGTTCAGCACGGTAATCCCCTTCTTAATGGCCAATCCGCTACGCGGACGCACTTGCGCCTCAAATCCTTCAGGAAGAGCGATATAAAGGCCAGTAGGCACCAGACACCGCTGCATCGGAGCCAGCGAAATAGGTTCATTAAGGTTTGCACGGATATCCATTCCTGCAGACAGCTCAGTGGCATAAGCCGGAAGCGGATGCTTTGATTTATTGATGATTTGTACGTTCAACATGATGTTATTTACGATTTGACGATTTACTATTTACGATTGGGGCTACTTCTATTCTTACAATTCGAGTAATTCAAGTTTCGCAATTCATCTTCCTTTTACTATAAACTTGGGCGAAAATACGGCTTTTTATACAAAATAGTGATACATTTGCAGTTAAATAATAGTAACTTCAATCGTAAATAGTAAATCGTCAAATCTCAAATAACATCATGATGAATTGGAATACGCTCATATCTGCCAAACGCTTCGGACTGGAAGAGTTTCACCAGGAACGCCATGAAAACCGCTCGGAATTCCAACGTGACTATGACCGCCTTGTCTTCTCTGCCCCCTTCCGCCGTCTGCAGAACAAAACCCAGGTATTCCCTCTTCCCGGTAGTGTATTCGTCCACAACCGATTGACACACAGCTTGGAAGTATCATGCGTAGGCCGCTCATTAGGCAACGATGTATCGAAAGTTCTCATTGCCCGCCACCCGGAACTGCAAGGCAGCTACCTCACCGAAATAGGCTCCATAGTTTCGGCCGCCTGCCTGGCACACGACTTGGGAAATCCTCCTTTCGGACATTCGGGAGAACGAGCTATTTCCACCTTTTTTTCCGAGGGAAAAGGAATGTCCCTGAAGGGCCAACTGACACCTGCCCAATGGGAGGACCTTACTCACTTTGAAGGGAATGCAAATGCGTTCCGTCTGCTTACCCACCAGTTTGAGGGAAGGCGGCAGGGAGGATTTGTACTCACCTACTCCACCCTGGCAAGCATCGTGAAATATCCCTTTTCATCGAGTCTCGCAGGCAAGAAGTCAAAATTTGGTTTCTTCATTACAGAGGAAGAAAGTTTTCGCCGCATAGCAGAAGAACTGGGTATGGAGAAGCAGAACAATGCCCCGTTGAAATATGCCCGCCACCCGCTGGTCTACCTGGTGGAAGCCGCCGATGACATCTGCTACCAGATGATGGATATCGAGGATGCCCATAAACTAAAAATTCTGACTACACAAGAAACCAAAGAGTTACTTCTCTCTTATTTCTCGAAAGAGCGCCAAGCACACCGGCTCAAAACCATGGAGATAGTAAGCGACACCAATGAGCAAATAGCCTATCTGCGTTCCAGCGTTATCGGACTGCTTATCGGCGAGTGCGTGCAGGCCTTTGTAGACAATGAAGAAAAGATTCTGAAAGGAGAATTTGAAGGAAGCCTCATCAACCATATATCCGAAGTACCTGCCAATGCCTACAAGCACTGTGCAGACATCTCCCTGAAGAAGATTTACCGCTCACGCGACGTGCTGGACATTGAACTTGCCGGTTTCCGTATCATCAGTACCCTGCTCGAACTGATGATTGACGCCGTGTGTTCTCCGGAAAAGGCATATTCGCAACTGCTCATCAATCGCGTATCGGGCCAGTACAACATAAAAGCGCCTGCACTCTATGAAAGAATACAGGCGGTATTGGATTACATCTCCGGAATGACGGATGTATTTGCACTCGATTTATACAGGAAAATAAACGGGAATAGCTTACCAGCGGTATAACAGACGACAAGCATTCTTCCGGATAGTCCTATGATACAACCTTATTTGCTCCCGACGTAAGCTTGCACGACTCCGGTTCGCTCGCTATGAACGACTCGATGTGGCGGATGCGCTTTTCTGCCAGAATCTCGTCCACGGCAATCAGGATACCCGTTTCCTCCACATCTCCGAAACCGTAATTGATGGCTGTACCGAACATACGCATGGTAGGGCTAAGACTCATATAGGCATTCACCAACGGGGGAATATTGTACCCCGCCTTACGGATTTCACAATTCAAAATCTTATAGTCTTCCTTAAAAGAGTCTTTACAGAATAGAGCATCCAATTCATTCTCGTCCGACTCCAGAAGCAACGGTTTCATCGGAGTAATCAGGTTGTCCTTATCCGCAAAATGTTTCCGAAGGAAATAAAGAATCTTATCACGGCTCTGACGATGATAGCTGGGATACATAGTCACCTTTCCGAAGAAATACTTCACATTGGGCATGACTACGGTCAGTGCGCCCAAACCATCCCACAGATTATCCAACGCAAACAGACCTTTACTGTCTGCACGCGTAGACTGATACTCCAACGTAACGAACGAACGTCCTAACTCGATGGTCGTAGGAAGATAGTCCTTCAAAAACTTATCCGAAAAGTTAAACATATGGGCAGTTGCCAGAATAGGGGCACCATGTTCATCAAAACGCACATCCGTACCTAAGATATAACGGTATCCACCCAAAATTTCTTCTGCTTCCGGATTCCAGACAATCAACTGCTTGTACGGGTTGTCCATGATGTCATATTCATCAATATCCATAGACTTGCCCGTTCCTCCTCCCGCAGCACGGAATGCAATCTCGCGCAAACGGCCGATCTCCTTCATTGTATTCGGAGAGTCTTGGGCAGTAATGATATATATCTGATTATGACTTCTATTGGTCATGCGCAGACGCTTTTCCTCAGTCAACTCCGCTTTCAACAGCTCCTTGCTTATCGGTGCAATAACATCTTCCATATTTTTCTGTTAGTAGTTCTTCTTTAATATAAATACGGTCTCTCTACAATTTATATACAATATCCTTCACATATTGCGCCCATCCGGCCGGGCTTTTCGATTTGTCGAAAGTTTGCCAGGGGATAGGCTTCCCTATGGTGATGGTAAATGTTTTATGACGATTCTTCAGCATTTCATCTGCCAGGTAAAGCATGGCGATATTGAACTTGATACCCAATATCTTACAAAGATTGGCAAGATTATAAAAGAAGTTGGAATTCCGCCCCTCGAAGTGGATGGGAACGACATCACGGTGGGCTTCGACACTCTTCACGATAAAGGTCTTTTTCCAATCCAAGTCACGGATGACCCCATTCTGCCTACGCGAACAAAGCCCTGCTGGAAACATGATGAGCTGATTGTCCGAAGCAAATCCCGCCTCCACCATTCTGGGGAAGTCTTTGGCCTGCTTTCCCGTCTTGTTGATGGGGATGCAAAGCGGCGCCAGTCCGTGCAGGTTCATCAGCAGGTCGTTGACCATATATTTCACCTTGCCACCATAAAAGGAGCCCAGGACATAACCCAGTGCCACTCCGTCCTGCCCACCCAGGGGATGGTTGGACACAAAAGTATAAAGCCCTTCTTTAGGCAGATTTTCCTCCCCCTTTACCACAATATTGGCATCAAGGAACTCCAGACAAGCTTTCAGGAAATCTACACCGACTTTATCTTTCGACTCCCGCAAAAAGACATTCAATTCCTCTTGATGAACGATATGCTTCAAATAAGAAACCACGAACTTGGGGATATACTTAGACTGCTTCGGAGCCTTTTCCCGAAGTATCTTGTCTATGTCAATCAAAAATAAAGAGTCGTCAGCCATTCTTCTTTTGATGAAATGAATGCGCAAAATTAACTCATCTTTTTAATTAATCGCAAAAAAATGACAGAAAACTGCACCCGAAATCTATCAAATAGCACCTAAAAACTGTCAATTGATAGTTTTTCCCCTAAAGTGTGTTTGAAATCCGTCTGCCTGAAAGAGAAAACTTCCGTAAACTTGCAATATCAAGATTAACGAAAAAAAACATAGCACATATGAACAATATAACATTTAAAAAAGACCTGCTCGGAGTTCAAGACGATTTATTGCGTTTTGCATACAAACTTACTTCCGACCGTGAAGAAGCCAACGACCTCTTGCAGGAAACATCCCTGAAAGCTCTGGATAACGAAGAGAAGTATACGCCCGATACTAATTTCAAAGGATGGATATACACCATCATGCGCAATATCTTCATCAACAATTACCGCAAAGTGGTGCGTGACCAGACTTTCGTGGATACCACGGACAATCTCTATCACCTGAACCTGCCGCGCGACGCCGCTTTTGAAAGCACAGAAAGCGCATATGACCTGAAAGAGATGCACCGCATTGTCAACGCCCTTCCACGGGAGTACAAGATTCCCTTCTCCATGCATGTCTCCGGCTTCAAATACCGCGAAATTGCAGAGAAGCTAGGGTTGCCCTTAGGCACGGTAAAGAGCCGCATTTACTTCACCCGCCAAAAACTACAACAAGACTTGAAGGATTTTGTTTAAGAACTCAGCATATAAAACCAGTGATTTCCATAAATTAAGAAGAGTACAGATTTTAGTTGTATCAAAAGAGAGAAAGGCAGGCCGGGACAATCCCGCGTCTGCCTTTCATGGTCTCGCCCCTTGTATTTCGTACACAAACTCATTCAAGCCGTTACGCTTTGCGATAATATTATTTACAAAAATCAGGATAGCAATCTCTGGCTACATCCCACTTTTCCACCTATCCGAGGCACTGAAAGCTAACCAAAGCCACCCGAAAACTGCCAATTGTTAGATTTTACCCCAAAGAGAGTTTGATTTCCGTCTATCAAAAAGAGAAATCATCCGTAGCTTTGCATCATCAATAAAACGAACAATAATTTAAAAAACATCCATTATGAATAATAGAACATTTACCCAAGACCTACTCGGAGTTCAAAACGACTTATTACGCTTTGCATATAAATTAACCTCCGACCGCGAAGAGGCCAACGACCTGCTTCAAGAGACATCCCTGAAAGCTCTGGACAATGAAGAGAAGTACACACCTGATACCAACTTTAAAGGATGGATATATACCATCATGCGTAATATTTTCATCAACAATTACCGTAAAGTGGTACGTGACCAGACATTTGTAGATACCACAGACAATCTCTATCATCTGAACACGCCGCACGACCTCACACTCGACAGCACAGAAGGCGTCTACGACCTGAAGGAAATGCACCGCATTGTCAATGCCTTGCCACGTGAGTACAAGATACCTTTCTCCATGCATGTCTCCGGTTTCAAGTACCGTGAAATCGCAGAAAAGCTGAACCTCCCACTTGGAACAGTAAAGAGCCGCATCTTCTTTACCCGCCAGAAACTGCAACAGGAACTGAAAGATTTCAGATAAGAGAATACGGCAACCTAAGAATTGTTTATTAATTGGCCGGATAAAAAAGTAAATATGCTTATCTTTGGGCAATCATGGGACACAAACCAAGATACCTAAAGAAAAACCGAGTAATTAATAAACAACATGAAGAAACAGACAATCATTACAGCCTGCACATTTGCAGCAATGACAATGGCTACTCCTGCCGTTTTTGCCGTACAGCCGGCCATGAGTAACCACGTATGCGCCTCCGACGCTATCAAGAAAGACAACCGACCGGTAGAATCAAAACGACTGTTCCGTTCCAAAGCCGTAGAAGAACAAATTCAACGGATACAGCAGCTGCTGAAAAATCAGAAGCTGTCATGGATGTTCACTAACTGCTTTCCCAACACGCTGGACACCACCGTCCATTTCCGCAAGGACAAGAAAGACGGGAAGCCCGACACATTTGTCTACACCGGAGATATCCATGCCATGTGGCTCCGCGACTCAGGTGCGCAGGTGTGGCCCTACGTACAGCTGGCCAATGAAGACAAGGAACTGAAGACGATGCTTGCAGGAGTCATCAACCGCCAATTCAAGCTGATTAATGTAGACCCGTTTGCCAACGCCTTCAACGACGGCCCCATCCCCGACGGACACTGGAAAACCGACCTTACCGACATGAACGACGAGGTGCACGAGCGTAAATGGGAAATCGATTCACTGTGTTATCCGCTACGCCTTGCCTACCATTACTGGAAAACGACCGGTGATACAAGCATCTTCGATGCCGAGTGGATAAAAGCAATCCAAAACATCCTGACCACCTTCCGCGACCAACAGCGCCGTGACGGACGCGGTTCCTACCATTTCCAGCGGGTAACTGAACGCGCACTGGACACGATGACCAACGACGGCTGGGGCAATCCGGTGAAACCGGTCGGACTGATTGCATCTTCTTTCCGCCCTTCCGATGACGCCACCACCTTCCAATTCCTGATACCCTCCAACTTCTTCGCCGTATCTTCGCTGCGTAAGGCAGCCGAGATTCTGACTGAAGTCAATAACCGCCCGGAGCTTGCAAAAGAATGTACCGACCTGGCCGGAGAAGTAGAAACCGCCCTACGAAAATACGCTACCTACAACCATCCCAAATACGGCACCATCTATGCCTTCGAGGTAGACGGTTTCGGCAACCACCTTCTGATGGACGACGCCAATGTACCGAGCCTTATCGCACTGCCCTATCTGGGCGATGTGGACATCAACGATCCTATTTACCAGAACACCCGTCGTTTCGTATGGAGCGAGGATAACCCATACTTCTTCAAAGGTACGGCAGGCGAAGGCATTGGAGGTCCGCACATCGGCTACGACATGATTTGGCCGATGAGCATCATGATGAAAGCCTTCACAAGCCAGAACGATGAAGAGATTAAAACTTGCGTGAAGATGTTGATGGATACAGAAGCCGGAACCGGCTTTATGCACGAGTCTTTCCACAAAGACAATCCCGCCAAGTTCACCCGCGCCTGGTTTGCATGGCAAAACACATTGTTTGGCGAACTCATTCTAAAACTGGTGAACGAGGGCAAGCTAGACTTGCTGAACAGCATACAGTAAAAAAACATTTATCCCCCCTGGATTCTGTGGATGAATGTAATAATCAACCACTCCAGGGGGAATATTATCACTCCTCCCTCCCATCATCTTCCGGTAAGTAGTAACGTTCACAAAATAGACGGGAAGTTAACAAAAAAAGTTTCAGAAGTTAATACTAAAACAAGAAAGAGTTAAGAAAGAGCTTTATCCCAAACTTTGGTTTTTCCAAACCAAGCCTGGGGATAGAGAAACCAAGTCTTGGTTTAGATATCCGCAAAGCTGGGAAAGAAGTTTCCCACCCAAGACACCATTCCACCAACAAGCGACTTTCAAACCAAAGACCGTCATCCTCAACCGAATCTTTTCAAAAGAGACTACACGAATCCCCCACCAGCAAAGCGTTTCAAAAGCAGCTTCATTATCAAATGAATAAGCTATCAACAAGGTGTTGAAAACTTCTTCCTAAGATTTTAGTTAAAAGATTGTGGGGAATTGTGGGGAAATGTGTATTTTTACCGTCGCTTATTATAATAAGGTGAGAAATGATACAATTTTTAGGTAATATCGAGGCTAAGGCGGATGCAAAAGGAAGAGTTTTCATCCCGGCCACCTTCCGGAAACAGCTGCAAGCCGCTTCTGAAGAAAGACTCGTGTTGCGTAAGGACGTGTATCAGGATTGCCTGGTGCTCTACCCGGAAAGTGTATGGTTTGCCACTCAAAACCAACTTCGCTGCCGACTGAATAAATGGAACGCCAAACAACAAATGATTTTCCGCCAGTTCGTAAGTGACGCGGAAGTCATGACCCCTGACGGGAACGGACGCATCCTGCTCCCAAAACGTTACCTGCAAATGGCGGGTATACAAAGTGATGTCCGCTTCATTGGTGTGGACAACACAATAGAAATCTGGGCTAAGGAACGTGCCGACCAACCATTCATGAACCCCGACGAGTTCAGCGAGGCTCTTGAAGAACTGCTGGGAGACGAAAATATTTGTTGTGACGAAAATAAGCTATAAACAACAGATGATGAAAGAAGAAACAACATATCACATCCCCGTATTGCTGATGCCGAGCGTAGATGCAATGAACATCCGTCCGGACGGCACGTATGTAGACGTAACGTTTGGTGGAGGAGGACATTCGCGCGAGATACTGTCCCGCCTGGAAGACGGCGGCCGGCTGCTGAGCTTCGACCAGGACGAGGATGCGGAACGCAACATTGTGAACAACCCGCATTTTACATTCGTACGCAGCAACTTCCGCTACCTGCACAACTTCCTACGCTATCACGGCATCGAAAAAGTGGATGCCATACTTGCCGACCTCGGCGTATCTTCCCATCACTTTGATGACAGCGAACGGGGATTCTCCTTCCGCTTCGACGGGGCACTGGATATGCGTATGAACAAGCGTGCCGGCCTAACCGCTGCCGACATCGTGAATACCTACGAAGAAGAAAAGCTGGCCGATATTTTTTATCTGTACGGCGAGCTGAAGAACAGCCGGAAACTGGCATCTGTCATCGTTAAGGCACGGGCTACGCAGAGAATTGCCACCATCGGCGAATTTCTGGAAATCGTCAAACCACTCTTCGGCCGCGAACGCGAGAAGAAAGAACTGGCAAAAGTATTCCAGGCATTGCGCATTGAGGTAAACCAGGAAATGGAAGCACTGAAAGAAATGCTGTATGCGGCAACAGAAGCGCTAAAGCCGGGAGGCCGCCTGGTGGTGATAACCTATCACTCCCTGGAAGACCGTATGGTGAAGAATATCATGAAAACCGGCAACGTGGAAGGCAAGGCCGAAAAAGATTTTTTCGGGAACGTATTGACCCCGTTCCGGCTAGTCAACAACAAAGTGATTGTACCGGACGAGGAAGAGATAGAGCGCAATCCGCGTTCGCGCAGCGCCAAGCTGAGAATTGCAGAAAGAGTAATGAATGATTAGTGACTAGCAATGGAAAAGAAGCAAGAAGAAAAGAATACGGAAAAGGTGAAAAAACGCACCTCACTGAAGAACATCATCGGAGGCGACATTCTGGCCACAGACTTCTTCCGCCGCCAAGCCGGATTGTTGTTCCTTATCATGGTGCTTATCATTATTTACATCAACAACCGTTACGAATGCCAACTGCAACTGATAGAGATAGACAATCTTAAAAAAGAGCTGATAGACATCAAGTACGATGCCCTGACACGCAGTTCGGAATTGATGGAGCGGAGCCGCCAATCGCGCATCGAGGAATACATCGCCACCAAAGAAAGCGATTTGCAGACTTCCACTAATCCACCGTACTTACTAAAATAATGGAGAATTGAGGATTAAAGTAATTTCAATAGTACATCGTAAATCGTTAAATCGTAAATAACATTGGCTGTAAATAAAAAAAACATAATGACCCGTTACTTCTTCGTCGTCCTACTCATGGGGTTGGTGGGGATAGCTATTGTTGTGAAAGGCGCCATGATTATGTTTGCCGAGCGACAGTACTGGCACGATGTAGCCGACCGCTTCGTAAAAGAGAATGTAACGGTGAAGCCCAACCGGGGAAATATCCTGTCCTCGGATGGCAAACTGATGGCAAGTTCGCTGCCGGAATATAAAATATATATGGACTTCATGTCCGGCGAAAGGGACGAGAAGCGCCGCAAAAAGGACCAGCAGCGCAAGGATTCTATCTGGAAAGCCAATTTCGATTCCATCTGTATCGGGCTTCATCAGATTTTTCCGGACATCAGTGCCGCCACCTTCAAAAGCCATCTGCGCAAGGGGCGGGAGATGAAGAGCCGGAACTACAACATTCTTCCCAACCGCAACCGGCGCATCTCTTACATTCAGTATAAGGAAGCCAAGCGGTTACCCGTATTCAAGATGAACAAGTACAGAGGCGGGTTCCACGAACAGATATACAACCAGCGTAAAAAGCCGTTCGGTTCTTTGGCAGCCCAAACCCTGGGCCGTCTCTATGCCGATACAGCCATGGGAGCCCGTAACGGCATTGAACTGGCCTTCGACACCCTGCTGAAAGGACGAAACGGTATTACCCACCGTCAGAAGGTGATGAATAAATACCTGAATATCGTAGACCTTCCCCCGGTAGACGGTTGTGACATCATATCCACCCTCGACGTAGGCATGCAGGACATCTGCGAAAAAGCCTTGGTGGACAAGTTGAAGGAAATCAATGCCAACGTCGGGGTAGCCGTACTGATGGAAGTGGCTACCGGAGAAGTAAAGGCCATTGTCAACATGATGAAAGCCGGAGACGGCAATTACTACGAAATGAACAGTAATGCCATCAGCGATATGTTGGAACCGGGCTCCACCTTCAAGACAGCCTCCATTATGGTGGCACTGGAAGATGGCAAGATAACCCCGGATACCGAGGTAGACACGGGCAACGGTATTATGAATATGTACGGCAGTAAGATGAGGGACCACAACTGGCACCGGGGAGGTTACGGAAAGATAGATGTGACACGTATTCTGGAAGTTTCTTCCAATGTGGGTGTCTCCTACCTCATCGACAAGCACTACAAGGATAATCCGCAGAAGTTCGTGGACGGTTTGAAGCGCATGAGCATCGACCAGCCGCTTCATCTGCAAATACCCGGTGAAGGGAAACCCAACATCAAAGGGCCTAAAGAGCGTTATTTTGCCAAAACGACTTTGCCGTGGATGAGTATCGGTTACGAAACCCAGGTACCTCCCATGAACATACTGACCTTCTACAATGCCATAGCCAACAACGGGGTCATGGTACGCCCCAAGTTTGTGAAAGCAGCGGTAAAGGACGGTGAGGTAGTGAAAGAATATCCTACGGAAGTAATCAATCCCAAGATATGTTCCGACCATACCCTGACACAGATCCGCGAAATCCTTCGGAAAGTGGTATCGCAAGGTCTGGCAAAACCCGCCGGCAGCAAGCAATTCTCCGTATCGGGCAAGACGGGTACGGCACAGATTTCACAAGGAGCCGCCGGATATAAGTCGGGACGGGTGAACTACCTTGTAAGTTTCTGCGGATATTTCCCCTCGGAAGCACCCAAATACAGTTGCATCGTTTCCATCCAGAAGCCTGGGTTACCAGCTTCAGGCGGTCTGATGGCAGGTAGTGTCTTCGGGAAAATAGCAGAAAGAGTTTATGCCAAAGACCTGCGTTTTGACATACGCAGTGCCATAGACAGTACCACCAATGTGATTCCTCCCGTGAAAGCCGGAGAGATGAACGAAGCACTCCTTGTACTGAATGATTTGAAAGTGCCCGTTCAGAAACAGTTCGCCGGACAAAAGAAAAAGGAACAGTGGGGGCATACACAAGCAGCTCCGTCGGCAGTCATCCTGCAAGACCAGGAACCGGCCTCGGGCACCGTGCCCAGCGTGGTAGGTATGGGAGCGAAAGATGCTGTCTACCTTTTAGAGAGTAAAGGACTGAAAGTAAGGCTAAACGGCGTAGGACGGGTGAGGAACCAGTCCATAGCAAGCGGTAGCCGGATAGTGAAAGGACAAACCATAGCCCTGACACTACGTTAACATGAGAATAAACAAGATTTGGATATACACTATATATAATAAGGTATGAGATTAAGTGATTTGTTGCAAACAATACAGCCGGTCCGGATTACCGGAAGTACAAGCATGGAGATAACGGGGGTGAATATAGATTCCCGCCTGATAGGAACCGGACATCTGTTCATGGCCATGCGTGGTACGCAGACCGACGGGCATGCCTATATTCCGGCTGCCATCGATAAAGGGGCTGTTGCAGTATTGTGTGAAGAATTGCCGGAAGAGCTTAAGGCCGGCATCACCTACATTCAGGTGAAAGACAGTGAAGATGCCGTAGGGAAAGTGGCTACCACTTTCTATGGTGACCCTACATCCAAGATGGAACTCATCGGCGTGACCGGAACCAACGGAAAAACAACCGTTGCCACCTTATTATATAATACTTTCCGCTATTTCGGCTACAAGGTCGGACTGGTTTCCACTGTATGCAATTACATCGACGACCTGCCCGTACCGACCGAACACACCACCCCGGACCCGATAACCCTGAACCGCCTGCTCGGAGAAATGGCAGATTCCGGCTGCAAGTATGCCTTCATGGAAGTCAGTTCCCATTCCATTGCCCAGAAGCGCATCAGCGGTCTGAAGTTTGCCGGCGGTATTTTCACTAATCTGACCCGCGACCATCTGGATTATCATAAAACGGTGGAGAACTACCTCAAAGCCAAGAAAAAGTTCTTCGACGAACTGCCAAAAGGAGCTTTCAGCCTGACCAACCTGGATGACAAGAACGGACTTGTGATGACGCAGAATACCCGTTCGAAGGTATACACCTACTCTTTGCGTAGTCTTAGCGACTTCAAAGGCAAAGTCTTGGAGTCTCATTTCGAGGGAATGTTACTCGACTTCAACAATCACGAACTGGCAGTACGTTTCATCGGAAAGTTCAATGCCTACAACCTGCTGGCGGTATTCGGTACTGCCGTATTGCTTGGCAAGAAAGAAGAGGATGTACTGGTTGCCCTCAGCACGCTGCATCCGGTAACCGGCCGCTTCGATGCCATCCGTTCACCGAAAGGCTACACCGCCATTGTGGACTATGCGCATACTCCAGACGCCCTGGTCAATGTATTGAACGCCATTCACGGAGTGCTGGAAGGAAAAGGGAAAGTGATTACCGTTGTGGGCGCCGGCGGCAACCGCGACAAAGGCAAGCGTCCCATCATGGCCAAAGAATCCGCCCGCTTGAGCGACCGGGTCATCATCACCTCCGATAACCCGCGCTTTGAAGAGCCGCAGGACATCATCAACGACATGCTGGCGGGACTGGATAAAGACGACATGCAGAAAACCATCAGCATCACCGACCGCCGCGAAGCCATCAAGACAGCCTGCATGCTGGCACAGCCGGGAGACGTGATTCTCGTTGCAGGCAAGGGGCATGAGAATTATCAGGAGATTAAAGGCGTGAAACACCATTTTGACGACAAAGAGATATTAAATGAAATAATGTGCTGATATGCTAATGTGCTAATTGCCATGCGTCATGTAGGATATTCATTCCTTTACCAGCAGATATACCAGACTATCAATTAGCATATTGGCACATTAGCACATTAAACAATTAAATAATTAACATCATGTTATACTATTTATTTCAATGGTTAGACAAATATGACTTCCCCGGTGCGGGCATGTTTGGCTATACATCCTTCCGTTCGTTGATGGCAATCATTCTGGCATTGCTCATTTCGAGTATCTGGGGAGATAAGTTCATCAATCTACTGAAACGCAAGCAGATTACTGAAACGCAACGTGATGCCAGCATCGACCCGTTCGGCGTAAACAAGGTGGGAGTACCCAGCATGGGCGGTGTCATCATTATTTTTGCCATACTCATTCCTTGCCTACTACTGGGCAAATTGAGCAATATTTATATGATATTGATGCTGATTACCACAATCTGGCTGGGGTCGCTGGGCTTTGCCGACGACTACATCAAGATATTCAAGAAGGACAAGGAAGGCCTGCACGGTAAGTTCAAAATCATCGGTCAGGTAGGCTTGGGACTTATCGTCGGACTGACTCTCTACCTCAGTCCGCAGGTGGTTATCCGCGAGAACATAGAAATAGAGAAACCGGACGGACAGATAGAAGTGGTGCATGCCGCCAAGGAAATCAAGGCAACACAGACCACCATCCCATTCTTCAAGAGCAACAACTTCGACTATGCCGACCTAGTGGGCTTCATGGGTGAACATGCCCAGACAGCAGGTTGGATACTGTTTGTGATTATCACGATTTTCGTAGTTACCGCCGTCAGCAACGGAGCCAACCTGAATGACGGAATGGACGGAATGGCGGCAGGGAACTCTGCCATTATCGGACTGACCTTGGGAATACTCGCCTACGTATCGAGCCACATTGAATATGCCGGCTACCTGAATATCATGTACATTCCCGGCTCGGAAGAACTGGTAATCTTTATCTGTGCCTTCATCGGTGCACTTATCGGCTTCTTGTGGTACAATGCCTATCCGGCCCAGGTATTCATGGGCGATACGGGCAGTCTGACCATTGGAGGAATCATCGCAGTATACGCCATCATTATTCACAAGGAACTGCTGATACCCATCCTTTGCGGTATCTTCCTGGTGGAGAACCTTTCGGTCATCCTGCAACGCCTCTACTACAAGGCAGGCAAGCGGAAAGGCGTGAAACAACGTCTCTTCAAAAGAACACCGATACACGACCACTTCCGCACTTCCATGAGCCTGATAGAGCCGGGATGCAGCGTAGTATTCACCAAACCGGACAAGCTGTTCCACGAATCCAAAATCACCATCCGCTTCTGGATTGTGACGATTGTATTGGCAGCGATAACGATTATAACATTAAAAATTAGATAACAAACAAATGAAGAACTAAGAATGAAGAATGAAGAATTTAGCTGTACATCATCTCGCTGCATAGCGATTCTTCATTCATCATTCTTAATTCTTAATTAAAAAAGTATGAGTAGAATTGTAGTATTAGGAGCTGGCGAAAGCGGCGCAGGCGCTGCCGTACTGGCCAAAGTGAAAGGATTCGACACGTTCGTCTCCGACATGTCCGCCATCAAAGACAAATACAAGGAACTGCTGGATAAATACGGCATTGCCTGGGAAGAGGGACACCACACAGAAGAGCTGATTCTGAATGCTGACGAAGTAGTGAAAAGCCCCGGTATTCCCAACGACGCTCCGCTCATTATGAAATTAAAGGAAAAAGGTACGCCCATCATCTCTGAGATAGAGTTTGCGGGACGGTACACTGACGCAAAGATGGTCTGTATCACCGGCTCGAACGGAAAGACTACAACCACCTCGCTCATTTATCACATCTTCAAGAGTGCAGGCCTGAACGTCGGCCTCGCCGGCAACATCGGCAACAGCCTGGCCTTGCAGGTAGCCACGGAGCAGCATGATTACTACGTCATTGAGCTGAGTTCCTTCCAGCTGGACAATATGTATAACTTCCGTGCCAACATTGCCGTACTGATGAACATCACACCAGACCACTTGGACCGTTACGACCACTGTATGCAGAAATATGTGGACGCCAAATTCCGCATCACCCAAAACCAGACATCGGAAGACGCTTTTATCTTCTGGAACGACGACCCCATCATCAAGCGCGAGCTGGACAAGCATGGCCTGCGCGCCCATCTCTACCCGTTCGCTGCCGTGAAGGAAGACGGGGCCATCGCATACGTGGAAGACGGTGAAGTGGAAATCAACGAACCGATAGCCTTCAATATGGAGCAAGAGGAGCTGGCGCTGCACGGCACACACAACCTATACAATTCGTTAGCCGCCGGCATCTCGGCCAATTTGGCCGGCATCCGGAAAGAATATATCCGCAAAGCCTTGTCCGACTTCAAGGGAGTGGAACACCGGTTGGAGAAAGTAGCCACCGTACGCGGCGTGAGCTTCATCAACGATTCCAAGGCTACGAACGTAAATTCCTGCTGGTATGCCCTACAAAGCATGACCGGCAAAACCGTACTTATCCTCGGCGGTAAAGACAAAGGAAACGATTACACGGAAATCGAAGACCTCGTACGCGAAAAGTGCTCTGCCCTGGTCTATTTGGGATTGCACAACGAAAAGCTGCACGCCTTCTTCGACCGTCTGGGACTGCCCGTAGCCGACGTGCAGACCGGCATGCAGGATGCCGTAGAAGCAGCCTTCAAGCTGGCAAAGAAAGGTGAAACCGTGTTGCTCAGTCCTTGCTGTGCCTCCTTCGACCTCTTCAAGAGCTATGAGGACCGCGGCGATCAGTTCAAAGCATGTGTCAGAGCACTATAAGATACGGATGCCGCAACAGTCCTATTACGCATCCCGTAACAAGAACGGCAACTTTTAATTCTTTAATTATTAATTTTTAATTTGCGAAGCATTGGATTTATTAAAGAGCATATTCAAAGGCGATAAAGTGATTTGGATTATTTTCCTTTTCCTTTGCCTCATCTCCATCACAGAGGTATTCAGTGCTGCCAGTACGCTGACCTACAAGAGTGGCGACCATTGGGGACCGATTACGCAGCACAGCATCCTCCTGATGGTAGGCGCCGTCATTGTAGTACTGGTACACAACATCCCCTATAAATGGTTTCAGGTGTTCCCGGTATTCCTGCTTCCGATATCCATCGGACTGCTGGCTTTTGTGATGCTGATGGGATTCATTACCGGCGACCGCGTAAACGGCGCAGCCCGCTGGATGACCTTCATGGGCATTCAGTTCCAGCCGTCAGAAATAGCGAAGATGGCCGTTGTCATCGTTACCGCCTTTATCCTCTCGAAAGGGCAGGATGAAGACGGTGCAAGTCCGAAAGCCTTTAAGCGCATCATGATTATTACCTGCATTGTCTGTGGCCTTATCCTGCCAGAAAACTACTCGACGGGAATGCTGCTCTTCGGAACGGTCTACCTGATGATGTTCATCGGGCGGGTATCTGCCAGGAAACTGCTGATACTGGGAGGAGGAATTGTGGCATTCGTAACAGTCTTTGTCGCCTTCCTGCTGGCCACGCCAGACAAGACATTGGAAAATATACCGATGGGGCACCGCTTCACCACTGTAAAATCCCGTATTGCAGACTTTACCAACAAGGAGGAAGTTCCTGCCGCCAAATTCGACATCGACGGCGACGGGCAAGTGGCACATGCCCGTATTGCCGTAGCTACGAGCAACGTTGTAGGCAAGGGTCCGGGAAACTCCGTACAGCGTGACTTTCTGAGCCAGGCATTCTCCGATTTCATCTATGCCATCATCATCGAGGAACTGGGACTGGTAGGCGGAATAGTCGTTGTGTTCCTTTATGTCTGCCTATTGGTGCGAGTGGGCCGTATCGCCAAAAAATGCGACCGCACTTTCCCCGCTTTCCTCATTACCGGAATAGCCTTGCTGCTCGTCACGCAGGCGCTGTTCAACATGATGGTTGCCGTAGGTCTGGCACCCGTCACGGGACAACCGCTTCCACTCATCAGCAAGGGTGGTACATCCACTTTCATCAACTGTGCCTACATCGGCATGATACTGAGTGTCAGCCGCTATACAGCCAAGCTGGAGGAACAGCGGATGCATGATGCGCAAGTGCCGATGCTGATAGATGCCGGAAATGCCGAGCACCCGGAACAACCGGCCGATAGCGAAGCACAGACAGCCGCCGAGCCGACAGCAAAGGTACTGAACAGTGATGCGGAGTTTGAATAACAGCCTCTCCCCCAACTCCTCCCCCGTAGGGAGGGGAGAAAAGAATAATAGAGTAATGGAGAGCATGCCAATAATACAAAAATAAAAAAGAACAAGAATATGAGTAAAGAGGCGAACAACTATACAACCCAAAGTAACTCTACCCCTCTCCCTACGGGGAAGGGGGTGAGGCTTATCATCAGCGGCGGCGGTACCGGAGGACATATCTTTCCGGCCATCTCCATCGCTAACGCCATAAAAGAGTTGTGTCCCGACGCGGAGATTCTCTTCGTAGGTGCCGAAGGAAGAATGGAAATGCAGCGTGTTCCAGATGCCGGTTACCGGATTATAGGCTTACCCGTTGCCGGATTCGACCGTAAACATCTGTGGAAGAACTTCTCCGTACTGCTGAAACTGATACGAAGCCAGTGGAAAGCACGGAGCATCATCAAGGAGTTCCACCCGCAAGTAGCCGTCGGTGTAGGTGGCTATGCCAGTGGTCCTACGCTGAAAATGGCGGGCATGATGGGTATTCCCACGCTGATACAAGAACAGAATTCCTACGCCGGTGTCACCAACAAGCTGCTGGCACAGAAGGCATGCAAGATTTGCGTGGCCTACGAAGGTATGGAAAAATTCTTCCCGGCAGAAAAGATAATCATGACAGGTAATCCGGTGCGCCAGAACCTGCTCGGACATTCCATCCTGCACGCAGACGCCGTAAAGTACTTCGGATTGAACCCGGAAAAGAAGACTATCCTCATTCTGGGCGGCAGCCTGGGAGCCCGCACCATCAACCAGACATTGACTGCCGGACTGGATGTCATTCGTACCCACCCCGACGTACAGTTTATCTGGCAGACTGGCAAGATATACATTGACCAAGTCAGAGAAGCCATTACAGCCACTACGGGAGAAGCCGTACGTAACCCGCATATCAGTGCCATTCCGAATCTGTATGTGACGGACTTCATTAAGGATATGGCAAACGCCTATGCCGCTGCCGATCTGGTGATTTCACGTGCCGGAGCCGGTTCCATCTCCGAGTTCTGCCTGCTGCACAAGCCGGTCATCCTGGTTCCCTCACCCAATGTGGCCGAAGACCATCAGACCAAGAATGCGCTGGCGCTGGTGGATAAGGATGCAGCTATCTATGTGAAGGATGTGGAAGCGAAAGAGAAGCTGCTGCCGGTGGCGTTGGAGACAATCGCTAACCCCGAGAAGCTGCAAGACTTGAGCAAGAATATCGCCAAGCTAGCGTTGCCGGACTCGGCGACAATTATTGCGAAGGAGGTATTGAAGAGCCTCTCCCCTTGTCCCTCCCCCGTAGGGAGGGGGGAATAGATAGTACTGCTATCGTTCTTTTTATAATATCATACTTTTGGAAGAAGAGTTTGAAGAAAAAATTTGAATATGAATAAAAATATAAACAATAGTAACTCATCTCCCCTCCCTACGGGGGAGGGGCAGGGGGTGAGGCTTGAAGCCATTCGCTCCGTTTATTTCGTCGGTGCCGGCGGCATCGGCATGAGCGCTCTGATACGCTATTTCCTCTCTAAAGGAAAGACAGTAGCGGGCTACGACCGTACGTCGAGCGAACTGACAGAACGTCTGATTACGGAAGGAGCACAGATACACTACGAAGAGGATATCAACCTTATTCCGGAGGAGTGCAAAGACAAGGCAAGCACGCTCGTGGTCTATACCCCCGCCGTGCCGCAAGGGCATGCAGAACTGACCTATTTCCGTGAAAACGGTTTCGACATACATAAGCGCTCCCAAGTATTGGGCATCATCACCCGCAGCAGCAAAGGTCTGTGCGTGGCAGGTACGCATGGCAAGACTACCACCAGCACCATGGCTGCCCACCTGCTGCACCAGTCACACGTGGGCTGCACCGCCTTCCTCGGAGGTATTTCGAAGAACTACGGTACGAATCTGCTGCTTTCCGCCACCAGCCCTTATACCGTTATCGAAGCAGATGAGTTCGACCGCTCCTTCCACTGGCTATCGCCCTGGATGAGTGTCATTACTGCCACCGACCCCGACCACCTGGATATATACGGCACCAAAGAAGCCTATCTCGAAAGCTTCCGCCACTACACCACGCTTATCCAGCCGGGCGGCGCCCTGATTCTGCACAAAGGACTGGAAATGCAAGCCGACGTACAACCGGGCGTCACCACCTATACCTACTCGCGCAACGAAGGCGACTTCCATGCCGAGAATATCCGCATCGGAAACGGTGAAATCTTCATCGACTTCGTGGCGCCTGACACCCGCATCAACGATATTCAGTTGGGTGTTCCCGTCAGCATCAACATCGAGAATGGTGTTGCCGCCATGGCACTCGCCCATCTCAGCGGTGCCACCGACGAAGAAATCAAGCAAGGCATGGCAAGCTTCCGCGGAGTGGACCGCCGTTTCGACTTCAAGCTGAAGAATGACCGGATTGTATTTCTCAGCGACTATGCCCACCACCCGGCGGAAATAGCCCAAAGCGTGAAGTCCGTCCGCGAGCTGTACCAAGACAAGAAGATAACCGTCATCTTCCAGCCTCACTTGTACACCCGCACCCGCGACTTCTACCGTGACTTTGCAGACAGCCTTTCCCTATCCGACGAGGTGATTCTGACAGAGATATACCCTGCCCGCGAGCAACCGATTCCCGGCGTGACGAGTCAGCTGATTTATGACAACCTCCGCCCCGGCATCGAGAAATGCATCTGTAGGAAAGAAGACGTCCTCAGCCTCCTCGCCCAAAAGCACACCGAAGTATTGGTAGTGCTGGGAGCCGGTGACCTGGACAACTATGCGCCCCAAATCACCCAACTATTATCAGAAAAATATCATGGTTAAAAGGATTCTACTTTCTATCGTTCTGTTGCTTGTCATTGCTTACCTGGTAGTGGCTGTCACAGCTTTCAACCGCAAGCCCACCTCGCAGGTGTGCCAAGACGTGGAACTGGTGATAAAAGACACGGTATATGCCGGCTTCATCACGAAGAAGGAAGTAGCTACCCTGCTGGAAAAGAAAGGCATCAGCCCCATTGGGAAAGACCTGGAACGCGTGCGTACCAAGACCTTGGAGCGCGAACTTGCCAAGCATCCCCTCATCGACCAGGTGGAGTGCTACAAAACCCCGAGCGGCAAGCTCTGCATCGAAGTGACCCAGCGCACCCCCATCCTGCGCGTGATGAGCGCCAACGGCGAAAACTACTATCTGGACAACAAAGGTACCGTGATGCCCCCCGATGCAAAGTGCGTTGCACACCTCGCCGTTGTAACCGGAAATGTAGAAAAGTCGTTTGCCATGAGGGATTTATATAAGTTTGGTGTATTTTTGCAAAAGAATTCTTTTTGGAATGCACAGATAGAGCAAATTCACGTATTGCCCGGCAAGAACATCGAGTTAGTGCCCCGTGTCGGCGACCATCTTATCTATTTAGGCAAGATTGCCGGATTCGAGAAGAAGCTGAAACGTGTAAAGGCATTCTACGAAAGAGGATTGAACCAGGTGGGTTGGAACAAATACTCCCGTATCAGCGTTGAATTTGATAATCAAATCATCTGCACAAAGAGAGAGTAGAGAAAGGGATTTACTAATAGTCCTTCTTTATCAAAGCGCAGCAAATAGTAAATTGTAAATAGTAAAATAGTAAATAAATAGATATGGCAACAACAGATTTCATCGCCGCTATCGAGTTGAGTTCTTCCAAGATTTCCGGTATCGCAGGAAAGAAGAGCAGTGACGGAAGTATCCAGGTGTTGGCTTATGCACGCGAAGATGCATCCCCGTTTATACACAAAGGGGCCATCTACAACATTGACAAGGCCGCACAAGCGCTGACTTCCATCATCAACAAGCTGGAAGGCCAGTTGAACAACTCCATCGCCAAAGTATATGTAGGCATCGGCGGACAATCATTGCGCACGGTGAGGAATGCGGTAAGCCGTACGCTGGAGGAAGAGAGCATCATTTCGCAAGAACTGGTAGACGAGATTTGCGACGAGAACCGTGATGTACCCTTGGTAGACATGAGTGTGCTGGATGTAGCCCCGCAAGAATACAAGATAGACAACACGCTGCATGTGGAGCCCGTAGGAGTTGCCGGAAGATACATCACCGGGCAGTTCCTCAACATCGTGGCGCGTGCCTCGCTGAAGAAGAACCTCGAACACAGCTTCGAGCAAGCCAAAGTGGAAATTGCCGACGACCTGCTCGTGGCTCCCACTGCGTTGGCCAAAGCCGTGCTGACCGAAAACGAGATGCGTTCAGGCTGTGCACTGGTGGACTTCGGTGCCGACACCACCACCGTGCTGGTCTATAAGAACAATATCCTGCGCTACCTCAGCGTACTGCCGCTGGGTGGAAACAACATTACCCACGACATCACTTCCCTGCAAATGGAAGAGGAAGATGCCGAGAAGCTGAAACTGCAATACGGTGATGCCCTCTACGAGGAGGAAGAAGACGCCGAGACCCCTGCCGTATGCACGTCGGAAGACGGCCGTACCTTCGAACTGGCCCTGCTGAACAATATTATCGGAGCACGTGCAGAAGAAATTCTTGCCAACGTATGGAACCAGTTGCAACTTTCCGGCTACGAGGACAAACTTTTCTCCGGTGTTGTATTCACCGGTGGAGGAGCCAATCTGAAGAATCTTGAGAAAGCCTTCCATAGAGTGAGCAAGATTGAAAAGGTAAAGACCGCCAAGTTCGTACAGACCACCGTCCACACACGCAGCGACGAGCCCAAGAAGGACGGCATGCACAACACACTGCTGGGCCTGCTGGCTGCCGGCAACGAGAATTGCTGCCTGCAAGAGGTGAAGCCGGTGCAGCAGCCTGCCTCCAATGTTCCTCCCAAACCGGTCGACATATTCGTTGACGACGAAGCGCTGAAAGAGCAGGAAGCCGCCGCACGCGCCGCCAAGGCACAGCGCGAGAAGGAAGAGAAAGAACGCAAGGAGCGTGAGCGCAAAGAAAGGGAACTGCGCGAAAAGGAAGAAAAGAAGAAGAAAAAGAAAGAAGGCCCCAGCTGGTTCGAAAAGACTTTCAACAAGCTTTCCAACGAAATCTTCTCGGACGACGATATGAAGTAATAATGTGATAATGTGCCAGAAAATTAAGTTATTATGGAAGATATAGTACAATTCGATTTCCCGACCGATTCACCGAAAATCATTAAAGTAATCGGTGTAGGCGGAGGTGGCGGCAATGCCGTGAACCATATGTACCGGGAAGGTATACACGACGTGACGTTCGTACTGTGCAACACAGACAACCAAGCGTTGAAGGACTCTCCCGTGCCCGTGAAGTTACAGCTTGGAAAAGAAGGCCTGGGAGCCGGAAACCGCCCTGCCCGTGCCCGCAAGGCAGCAGAAGAGAGCATCGAAGACATCAAGAATATGCTGAACGACGGCACCAAGATGGTATTCATCACTGCCGGAATGGGCGGTGGTACCGGTACGGGTGCCGCACCCATCATTGCACAAACCGCCAAGGAAATGGACATCCTGACCATCGGCATCGTCACCATCCCTTTCCGCTGGGAGGGCGACAAGAAGATAGACCAGGCACTGGATGGCGTAGAGGAAATCAGCAAGCACGTAGATGCCCTGCTGGTCATCAACAATGAAAAGCTGAGCGAGATATACAGCGAGCTATCCGTGGACGACGCGTTTGACAAGGCCGACGACACCCTTTCGGTAGCCGCCAAGAGTATTGCCGAAATCATCACCCTGCATGGAAAGGTGAACCTCGACTTCAACGACGTGAAAACAGTGCTGAAGGACGGCGGCGTAGCCATCATGAGTACCGGCTACGGCGAAGGTGACAACCGTGTCAGCGAAGCCATCAAGAACGCGCAGCACTCGCCGTTGCTGAACAACAACGACATCTTCAACTCCAAGAAAGTACTCCTCAACATCTCTTACAGTGCACAATACAAGCTGATGATGAGCGAGATGGACGAGGTGAAGGAGTTCATGAACCGTTTCAGCCGCGACTTCGAAACCAAATTCGGTATGGCCATTGACGACAAGCTGGAACAGAAAGTGAAAATCACCCTGCTTGCCACTGGTTTCGGTATCCAGGACATCCACATGAAGGAGATGGACGACCGCATCACCCAGCGCACCGCCGAAGAACAGCAACGCCTTGCCGAGCTGGAGGAGGAAGAGGAACAGAGACGCAACCGCCGCGAAGTGTACTATGGCAAGGATGCCAATGCCCGTTCCCAGCGCAGCCGCCGTCGCCATATCTATCTCTTCAATCCCGAAGACATGGACAACGCCGACATCATCAGCATGGTAGAGAATTCTCCGACCTATCTGCGTGACAAAAGTACGCTGAACAGCATCAAGATGAAGGCAGAGCAGGAAGGGCAGCTCGCCACCGAAGCCGCGCAAGAGGCAGAAGGCGGTGCAGGGGGAGTCATCACCTTCTGATTTTTCCGTTCCCGATATGTAAAACCATCCTCCTCCCCTTCGGGGGAACAGGAGTAAACCTATAACAATATGGATTTATTTGAAAAAGTCAGCGAAGACATTAAAACAGCCATGAAAGCCAAAGACAAAGTGGCTCTCGAAACATTGAGAAACGTAAAGAAAGTATTCCTTGAAGCCAAAACCGCTCCCGGAGCCAACGATACCCTGAGCGATGCAGATGCTTTGAAGATTATCCAAAAACTGACCAAGCAAGGCAAAGACGCCGCTGAAATCTATGTACAGCAAGGTCGCCAGGACTTGGCAGACGATGAGCTGGCACAAGTAAAGGTGCTTGAAACCTATCTGCCCAAGCAGATGAGCGCCGAAGAACTGGAGGCAGCCTTGAAGGAAATCATAGCCGAAGTCGGCGCCACCAGCGGCAAGGACATGGGCAAGGTGATGGGTGTAGCCAGCAAGAAACTTGCCGGACTTGCCGAAGGCCGCGCCATCTCAGCCAAAGTAAAAGAGTTGCTGGGATAAAGAAATACACTTCCCCTATCATATAAGCCGTGCTTCAACAGAGGGACTCAGCGTCCAAAGTCTGTTGAACACGGCTTTTTACATACCAATCCATATCCTCCCCCACAAGAGATTATACGCTATCTATCAACGCATTATATTTACCGACCGTTTACCATAAGATGTAAAAGCCGTTACCTAATGATGTAACGACGGTTACCCTATATTGAAACGGTCGTTACCCTATATTGTAACGACCGTTACAGCTTATCGTAACGACCCTTACAGCAGTAAGTAAAACTCCCTACTCCTATAATAAAGGCAGCGCACACTTATTGGGCCGTTACATCGACGATAATCAATCAAAAAGCTCCTTCAATACCTCAAGTGATTTCAATACCGGGAAATCCGGCAGATGCAGACGATAATATTCATTCATAATGTTCAGGCAGCGGGTACGCTCCAACCGGTTCATGGTGAAAAGATGCATCGTTTCATAATTCATGCGCATCAGCTGTGTCAGGCGGGCCGCCTCCTCGGGAGCGATGTAATTGGAATGGAGCTGCGGACGCAAGGGAGTGAAACAAGCATTCTGCAAATCGAAGTAATCTCCGGCATGATAATCCTCCAGGTTGGGATACAAACCGAGAAAACGGGAAAGGCGCATCAGGAAGACCAGATGGAAATTGGCAAACCCCTCCCTGCATTCATCCAGCCAGATGACGGAATGATACAGATAAGCAAACAGCGGACGGTTCTCTGCCTCCTCCCGGACGGCGCGATAAAGGAATTCCGAAAGAAACAAAGCGATGGCAGATTTGTAGGGATCGTAGGGAAGCGTGGCGAAAGGATAAAGAGACTTCGCCTCCTTCACCTTATATATAGTGGCATTAGGACGGAAATCGGCTTCAAGTTCCACCAATGCCAGCGGCTGGAAGAGTACCGGCTTCACCGCCGCCTTGCGCGAACGGGGTATGGACACCATGAAGGAAGCCCTGCCAGCCACCTCCGTATAGATGTCTGCAATGAGAGATGTATCCTTATATTTCAAGGTATGCAGCACAATTCCCAGTGTTTTCTGTAACATTCCCGATTTCTTTATCTGGTTTCAATCTGATAACAAAGCTACAAAAAAAGCCCGAAAGAAGAGAAACAAAAGGAGAAGAATAAAAAAATAAGGTAAGGAGTGTAAAAAAATAAAAGCACATACCACACTGATTTTCAGCAGATAAAATTCCACCCTAAGACAAAAAGCAACAAAAAGCTATATTTTTTTCTTGCGAATGTTTTGGTAATTCAAAAATAGTTTCTACCTTTGCATCCGCAAACGAGAAATAAAGGCTCTTTGCAAGAGCGGAAACGCTCACCAAAGGATGGCCCGTTCGTCTATCGGTTAGGACGCAAGATTTTCATTCTTGAAAGGGGGGTTCGATTCCCCCACGGGCTACAAAATAAAAAAATAAACGAATTAAAAAAGATTAGTCGAGATGGCAAATCATAAATCATCACTGAAGAGAATCAGACAAGAAGAAACAAGAAGACTTCACAACAGATATTATGGCAAGACCATGAGAAACGCTGTTCGTAAGCTTCGTGCTACTACAGACAAAGCTGCAGCAACAGCGATGTATCCGGGTATCACAAAACTGTTGGATAAATTGGCTAAGACTAATGTAATCCACAAGAACAAGGCTAACAACCTGAAGTCAAAATTGGCTATCTATATCAACAAGCTGGTTTAAGTTGACTGTTACACAAAAGATATTACAAGGCTGGACTTTTTAGTCCGGCCTTTCTCATTTATACCTCTCTATTTACCTGCTTCCACACAAGTTTCTTTTCTGTGCTAAAAAGCTGTAAACTACCCGAATTTATCCGTTTGTTTAGCACCATATCCCGAGGATTTTCACTATATTTGCTCTGTTATTACAATAAGGAAAAAAGATTATGACTGAAGAACAGATTCACTCCAATAACGGGAGCTATTCTGCCGAAAACATCCAGGTACTGGAAGGTTTGGAAGCAGTGAGAAAGCGTCCCGCGATGTATATTGGCGACATTAGCAGCAAAGGACTTCACCACCTGGTGTACGAGGTTGTGGACAACTCCATCGACGAGGCACTTGCCGGCTATTGCGACCACATCGAAGTCACCATTAACGAGGACAACTCCATCACCGTACAAGACAACGGACGTGGTATCCCGGTAGACTATCACGAAAAGGAAAAGAAATCCGCACTGGAAGTTGTAATGACCGTACTGCATGCCGGAGGTAAGTTCGACAAAGGTTCCTATAAGGTATCGGGAGGTCTGCATGGTGTAGGTGTATCTTGCGTAAATGCCTTGTCTACACACATGACTACCCAGGTTTTCCGTAACGGAAAAATCTATCAGCAGGAATATTCCTGCGGACATCCGCTCTACTCCGTCAAAGAAGTGGGCACAACAGACATTACCGGTACACGCCAACAGTTCTGGCCGGACGGTACCATCTTTACGGAGACAGTCTACAACTATGATATTCTTGCCACTCGCATGCGCGAGCTGGCTTATCTGAACGCAGGCATCAAGATTTCACTGACCGACCTTCGCGTAAAGGACGAAGAGGGAAATGCCAAGAAGGAAATCTTCTACTCGGAAGAAGGCCTGAAGGAGTTTGTGCGCTACGTGGACTCCTCACGCGAGCACTTCATGAACGATGTAATCTACATCAACACCGAGAAGCAAGGCACACCGGTGGAAGTAGCCATCATGTACAACACTTCTTATAACGAAAATGTACACTCTTACGTAAACAACATCAATACCATTGAAGGGGGTACCCACTTGGCAGGTTTCCGCCGTGCACTGACCCGTACATTGAAAAAATACGCCGAAGACAACAAGATGCTGGAGAAAGCCAAGGTAGAGATTGCAGGCGACGACTTCCGCGAAGGATTAACTGCCGTTATCTCCATCAAGGTGGCAGAGCCTCAGTTCGAAGGACAGACCAAGACAAAGCTGGGTAACAACGAAGTGATGGGTGCCGTAGACCAGGCTGTGGGCGAAGCCCTCACCTACTACTTGGAGGAACACCCGAAGGAAGCCAAGCTGATTGTAGACAAGGTGATTCTTGCCGCCCAGGCACGTATCGCCGCACGTAAGGCACGCGAATCTGTACAACGCAAATCGCCGATGTCCGGCGGTGGCATGCCCGGTAAGTTGGCCGACTGCTCCAGCAAGGACCCGGAAGAATGCGAATTGTTCCTCGTCGAGGGTGACTCGGCAGGCGGTTCAGCAAAGCAAGGCCGTAACCGTGCGTTCCAAGCTATCCTGCCGCTTCGCGGTAAGATTCTGAATGTGGAAAAGGCCATGTGGCACAAGGCATTCGAGAGCGACGAAGTAAACAATATCATCCAGGCGCTGGGCATCCGTTTCGGCGTGGACGGTGAAGACAGCAAAGAAGCGAACATTGACAAGCTGCGCTACAAGAAGATTATCATCATGACCGATGCCGACGTCGATGGTTCTCACATCGACACGCTGATTATGACGCTTTTCTTCCGCTACTTCCCGCAAGTTATCCAGCAGGGTTGCTTGTACATCGCCACTCCTCCCCTTTACCTTTGCACCAAAGGCAAGGCGAAAGAGTATTGCTGGACAGACCAGCAGCGCCAGAAGTTCATCGACACTTACGGCGGCGGTTCGGAAAACGCAGTACACACCCAACGCTACAAAGGTTTGGGTGAAATGAACCCGGAACAGTTGTGGGAAACCACCATGAATCCGGAAAACCGCATGCTGAAGCAGGTGCATCTTGAAAATGCAGCCGAAGCCGACTATATCTTCTCCATGCTGATGGGTGAAGACGTGGGCCCGCGCCGCGATTTCATCGAAAAGAATGCAACGTATGCAAATATTGACGCTTAATAAATAACCAACCTCACATCTTACAACGAGGAAGCCCCGGACGGGCAGGATAATCCTGCTGACCGGGGCTTTTCCTTTATCCCTCTTCTCCTCCAAAGAAGAGGTTCGTCTCCGCACGGAAGAACTATAGGATTCCTTGTTTTTTCATCTCTTCCACTACCAATTCCAGCTCTGCATACCAGTCCTCACCAAACTTACGGATAAGCGGCTCTTTCAGAAACTTGTACACGGGCAGATTTTCCTTTTGCCCCAACAGTATAGCGGCTTTGCAGACATCCCAACGATGATAGTTCACTGCCTTATAGAGTCCGTAGTTCCCCACCCTTATCGGATAGAGATGACAGGATATGGGTTTGTAGAAGTTGGTCCTACCCTCACGGTAAGCCTTTTCGATGGCGCAATAACAACAGCCTTTATCATCATAGCAGGTAAAGACACAATCCTTGTTGTTCACAATAGAAGTCACCAGGTCACCTTCACAATCGGTATAGACCACACCTTGCTCCTCTATCACGGTGCGGGCTTCGGGAGAAAGCTCGTCCCAAATCAGCGGAAGCACCTCTTCCAGTTTCTCCACCTCGTCCAGCTCTACGGGAGCACCGGCATCGCCCTCAATGCAGCAAATCCCCTGGCAGGCACCCAAGTCACACAAGAACTTCTCGCGCAAAACATCGAAAGAAACCACAACATCACCAATCTGTATCATAATCGTTCTATTGAAAAAAGACGCGGATTATCCGGATTGCACAGACTCAACTTTAAGAGCATCCGTGGAATCCGTATAATCCGCGTCTAAATATTGTTACGGCTTTGACGCCTTACTTAATCAAATCCTTACCAGTCATTTCAGCCGGCTGCTCCATACCCAAGATATGCAGGATAGAAGGAGCTACGTCAGCCAATACACCGTTCTCAACCTTGGCGTCCTTGTTTGCAGTAACGTAAACGAAAGGAACGGGGTTCAGAGAGTGGGCAGTATTCGGAGTACCATCCTCATTCAGAGCATGGTCGGCATTACCGTGGTCGGCGATGATGATTACTTCATAATCGTTTGCCTTGGCAGCCTCAACGGTGTCTTTCACACATTCGTCGATGGCTTTCACTGCCTTCTCGATAGCTTCGTAGATACCGGTATGTCCCACCATATCACCATTGGCGTAGTTCACCACGATGAAATCGAACTTCTGGGTCTTGATAGCTTCAACCAACTTGTCCTTCACCTCGTACGCACTCATTTCAGGCTTCAAGTCGTAAGTGGCAACCTTCGGAGAAGGAACCAGGATGCGCTCTTCAGCATCGTAGGGAGTCTCGCGGCCACCGTTGAAGAAGAAAGTCACGTGTGCATACTTCTCTGTTTCGGCAATGTGCAGCTGGGTCTTGCCATTGGCAGCAAGATATTCGCCCAATGTGTTCTGTACATTCTCCTTATCAAAAAGGATATGTACACCCTTGAAGCTGGCATCATACGGAGTCATGCAGTAGAACTGCAGGCCCGGAATGGTTTGCATGCCTTGTTCGGGCATATCTTGCTGGGTGAGGGCAACGGTCAATTCCTTGGCACGGTCGTTGCGGTAGTTGAAGAAGATTACAACATCACCTTCCTTGATGGTACCGTCGAAGCCACCGTTCACAATCGGCTTGATGAATTCATCCGTAACGCCTTCGTCGTAGGACTCCTGCATAGCCTGGACCATATCCGTAGTAACCTTGCCTTCACCGTTTACCAACAAATCGTAAGCAACCTTCACACGTTCCCAACGTTTGTCACGGTCCATTGCATAGAAACGTCCCACGATGGAAGCAATCTTGCCGGCAGACTTCTCGCAATGGGCAGTCAACTGTTCAATGAATCCTTTACCGCTCTTCGGGTCGGTATCACGACCGTCCATAAAACAGTGGATGAAGGTATTCTCGATACCGTATTCCTTGGAAATATCGCAGAGTTTGAACAAATGGTCAAAAGAGCTGTGCACGCCACCGTTGCTGGTCAGTCCCATAAAGTGGATATTCTTGCCGTTTTCCTTTGCATATGAGAAAGCAGAAACAATTTCCTTGTTCTTCAGGATGCTGCCATCGGCACAAGCACGGTTAATCTTCACCAAATCCTGGTAAACAATGCGTCCGGCACCGATATTGAGGTGACCTACTTCAGAATTACCCATCTGTCCGTCGGGCAAACCAACGTTTTCACCGCTTGCCTGAAGCTCGGAATGCGGATAAGCTGCCAACAGACTGTCCCAATACGGAGTAGGTGTATTGAAAATCACATCATCTTTGCCTTGATCGCCGATGCCCCAGCCATCAAGAATCATTAAAAGGGCTTTCTTACTCATAATATTAATCGAATTTAATTGTATAATCTTTTTGTATGATACAAACGTTCTTTATAGTAGGAACCTGTTTTTGCGCTGCAAAGGTACAAAAAACAGCCGTTAAAGCGTACTGTTTCAAATGATTTATGTACTTTTGCCACGCTTAAAAAATAAAAAACAAGAAATATGGACGATTCAAACCCACGAACGTGCAATAGTATTCACCAATAAAACGAACGGAGACGTTGACTGCAATGCCTCTGTTCCAACCTGAAAGGAGGCAAACAATGAGAAAGTATCTCTACAGTGAAAACGGCTTCACTGAAAAGGCCGAATGGCAACCCAACTGCTGGGTCAACGTAGAATGCCCGGACAACGATGATTTCAAATTCCTTACCGAAGAGCTGAAAGTTCCCGAATCATTCTTGGAAGACATAGCCGACGTGGACGAGCGCCCGCGTACGGAAACAGAAGACAACTGGCTGCTGACCATCCTCCGCATCCCGATGCAGAGCAACCAACGCGGCGTGCCGTTCATCACCGTGCCCATCGGCATTATCACCAATGACGGAATCATCGTTTCTGTCTGCTATCACCACACGGAGCTGATACCGGACTTCATCCAGCACACACGCCGGAAGAACATAGTCGTCAACAATAAACTGGATTTGATTCTGCGAATCATCTACTCTTCCGCCGTCTGGTTCCTGAAGTATCTGAAACAGATAAACAACGATGTGGCCACCGCCGAAAAAGAGCTGGAGAAAAGCATCCGCAACGAAGACCTCCTGCAACTGATGAAGCTGCAGAAGACGCTGGTCTACTTCAACACTTCCATCCGTGGCAATGAAGTGATGATAGGACGGCTGAAAAACATCTTTCAGGACACCAATTATCTGGATTTGGAATTATTGGAAGACGTGGTCATCGAGTTGAAGCAGGCATACAATACCGTGAACATCTACAGTGATATTCTGACGGGAACCATGGATGCCTTCGCCTCCATCATCTCCAACAATGTGAATGCCATCATGAAACGTATGACAAGCCTCAGCATTACACTGATGATTCCCACGTTGATAGCCAGTTTCTACGGCATGAATGTGGACATCCACCTGGAGAGTTTTCCGCACGCGTTTATTTTCATCATACTTTTGTCGGCAATATTATCAGCAGTGACATTCGTATGGTTCAGAAGGATTAAGTGGTTCTAAACAGCATCATTGTCCGAAGTTCAGCGACAACTGCCCATCCCCCAAGAGATTGAACGTCAAGCGATGATAGGGTGTAGTGCCCCGCCCAGCAATGGCGGCACGATGTTTCTTGGTGGGATACCCCTTGTTACGATTCCAGTCATAATACGGATATTCCTCGTGAAGGCGGTTCATGTAGTCATCACGATAGGTCTTTGCCAAAATGGAGGCGGCAGCGATGGAAAGATACTTCCCGTCTCCTTTCACTACGGTAGTATGCGGCAAGTCCCGATATTTTTTAAAGCGGTTGCCGTCTATCAGCAGATGTTGCGGACGGACATTCAGTTGGTCAACAGCACGGTGCATGGCAAGAAAGGAGGCATTGAGAATATTGATTTTGTCAATTTCTTCGGGAGAGACGACGCCCACCGCCCATGCCAGAGCCTCTTTCTCAATCACTTCACGCAAGGCATAGCGTTGTTTTTCCGTCAGCTGCTTGGAGTCGTTCAGAAGTTCATTCTTAAAGTCCGTTGGCAGAATAACAGCAGCGGCATAGACCGCACCGGCCAGACAGCCGCGACCGGCCTCATCGCATCCTGCCTCTATCAAATCTTTATTCAAATAAGGTAATAACATATATATCGCTATCTTTGAGGCACAAAGATAAATCTTTTTGGAGGGAAACCGGACTTCTAAGAAGAATTAATTAAATTTGCAGAAACAAGACGATGCCATGAAGAAAAACCTATGTCTACTACTCGTATGTCTTCTGTCAGCAGCTGCCCCACTGCAAGCTCAAGACATGCAGCAAGCACAGAAATTGATTGACCAAGCACAGAAATACCTGTACAACAACCCCAAACAAGCTTCCTACTATGCAGCTCAGGCTTCTGCCTTGTTTCCCGAAGATGAGCCCAGTGAGGTCCGCGCACAAGCCATGATTCTCTACTGTCAAGCCGAACAATTGTTGGGGAACTTCGACCTAAGTATCAAGAATCTTTATGACACCCAAAAATATATCCATCCCACCAACAAAAAACAAATGGCACAACTCTGCTCCTTGATGGGGCGTGTATACAGCAAACTAGGCGATTACAACAAAGCCATTGAACTGAACGACAAAGCAACCTCCATCTTCAAATCCATCGGCGATTCCACCTCTGTGGCCGGATGCTATAACGAACGTGGAGTAATGCACCACTTCATGAGTGAATTTACCGTTGCCGAGCGTTTCTTCCAGCGTGCGCTGGCCATCAACCGTGCCCAACGAAACCTGAAAGAGATTGCAACCAACCTGAACAACCTCTGTCTGTACCGGGGAAATACGGAAGAGAAACTTTCTTTCATCCAGGAAGCCATCACCATCAACAAGAATCTGGACGCCCAATGGTCTCTTGGCGAAAACTACAACAACATGGGGAAACAGTATTACTATGACAAGCAATACTCCAAAGCCTTGGAAGCCTTGCATAAAGCCTACGAGTATGCCCACAACATCGGAGCCCGCGAACTGATTTGCGACAATTACGAATATTCGTCCATGGTATATGCAGCTATAGGTGACTATGCCCAAGCTTATAAGTATCTGGACAAGAGGTACCACCTGGGCAAGGAACTGCAAAGTAGCAACAAGCTACGTAACATCGAGCAGGAAATTTCCTATAAAAGATACCAAGACCAAAAATATGCCACTGAAATGCAGGAACAAACCTACAAGATAGAGCTACTGAAACGCAATTTGTGGCTTTTGGGCAGCGTACTTATTCTGGGAATAGCTTTCAGCATCTTTCTATATAAATGGTATAAACGCCGAAAAGATTTGCAACTGATAGAAGCACGTTACCAATTGCAACTGTCCGAAAAAGAAGTGGCCGAACTGAAGATGCATCAGCAAGAGCTGGAACTTCAAAATGTACACAATGCCCTGGCTACCAGTCGGCAGGAGGCAACCAGCTTCGCCGTATTCCTGAAAAGCCGCAATGAACTGCTGGACAAAATACGCGGAATGGTGAAAGAAGGATATAAGATGGACGCGCAAGCCATCACGCCCCACCTGAAGAAAATCAACGCATTCATCAGCCAGAGCCAAAGCGGAGACAAAACCAACAGTGCCCTATTGACAAACATCGATGATAAAAGCAATGAATTCCTCCAAAGACTGGTAGCGATTCATCCCAAACTGACACAAGGCGAGAAATATCTTGCCACCCTGCTAAGGGTGAACCTGTCTACCAAAGAAATATCCATGTTGACCGGCACCACCCCCAAAACCATCAATATGAACCGATACCGCCTGCGCAAATCCCTCAACCTCTCTTCCGAAGAAGACCTAACCGACTATCTACAGAATATATAACCCGGCTCAAGGCTGAAAATATTTATTTTGCATTTCTACCCTCACCGCCCTCACTGCTTACCTAAAAGTCTTTATTCATCGGACTTTCAGAGGTGAGTAAGGGCAATTTCAAAAAGGTGAGGGTAAAGTTTGCTCTCACTTTGTCTCAGTAGAAACAAGGCATCGAACAAGTAAGCATAGGCTCGCAAGTCCGGAAGAAGGGACTACTGTATCAGTATGCAAATGAAAGAACCGTCTACTAATGGCGTTTATAAAGAAAAAAAGTGTCTAGTGAAATCAGGAAAAGACAGCTTTCTTTTTGTTTCCCCCAATATAACCGCTTGTTTCAACACACAGAACGGTTTGTTTCGACGTGTAGAACAATGTGTTTCATTAGGGCGAACACTTTGTTCCATTATAGTGAACACTTTGTTTCATACTATATAAACACCTTGTTTTATGTTGTGCAAACAAAACGTTTTATACTACATGAACGAAGTGTTTTGTACTGCAGAAACAAAGTGTTCATCACTATGAACTAATAAGTTATCCGTATTTTGCAAGAGATAAGATATGAATGTCATCCGTCTTATACTCGACTTCCTCTTTTACAGATGGCTTGCAGATAAAACATCTGCAAACCATCTGCAAGGGACATCATTGATAAACAGTAGTATCTCAACTCTCCTCCGGGGAGGAGAGTTGAGATACTACTGTTTATCAATGATTATAAAAGACCTGCGAAACTTGAGTTGCTTGATATTTCTAAAAGAGTTGGTTTCCTTCTTCATCTAATCACCGTTTACTTGCGCAACTCAATAATTAATGTAAATCGGGAAAAGTTTATGTGGATATAGTTTTGTAGATATAGAATATCTCATTTACTCCTA
Organism: Bacteroides sp. AF39-16AC; assembly: GCF_003602735.1. Taxonomy (NCBI): domain Bacteria; kingdom Pseudomonadati; phylum Bacteroidota; class Bacteroidia; order Bacteroidales; family Bacteroidaceae; genus Bacteroides; species Bacteroides sp. AF39-16AC. The sequence continues at coordinate 177,195 of NZ_QTLN01000005.1, forward strand.
TTTATCAAATACTTACAAAACTATTTGTAGATAATAAAACAAAGAATATCCCTCTCTTGTAGTCTGCTTGTAGATAACATTCATTAGCAATTCCTGTTTATGAAGCTTAATTTAGTATTGTGAAAAACCAATAGTATTAACCTTAAAAACTTATTCAAATGAGTAAAAGTAACTACTACAAAGAAAGAGTCATTCAGCTACTTCTCTTCTTTGCTTTTATGCTGCCTATGGGCGCATTGGCACAGAACATTCAGCTGAACGGTACCGTAACCGATGTTTCCGGTGAATCCGTCATCGGAGCCAGTGTATTAGAGAAAGGAACAACAAATGGAGTAATCACTGACATCGACGGTAACTTTACCCTCAGCGTTTCCCCAAAAGCCACTATTATTATCTCTTACGTGGGCTATGCTCCACAAGAAATCGCCCTCAATGGTCGCAAGGAATTGAAAGTGGTGCTGAAAGAAGACACCGAACTACTGGACGAAGTAGTCGTTATCGGTTATGGCACACAAAAGAAATCGGATGTTTCCGGTTCGGTAAGTTCCGTATCGGGCGATAAACTAAACAACATACCTACCGCTAATGCCGAAACTGCCCTGCAGGGTATGGCTCCCGGTTTGATAGTTAACTATGGTAGCGGTGCCGCCGGCTCCACTCCCAGCCTGCAGGTGCGCGGTGTAACCACTTATGGAACAGACAACTCTCCGTTGGTAATTATCGATGGCGTTCCGGGTGATATGAGTTTTCTGAACCCCGAAGACATCAAGTCAATGTCTGTATTGAAAGACGCTGCCACCGCCGCTATTTACGGAGCACGCGCCGCCGCAGGCGTTATCCTGATTGAGACTTACCGTGGTACCAAATCCAAACCCAAAATCACGTTCTCAGCTTATTGGGGAGTGGATCAGATAGCCAAGAAACTGGATGTCTGCAATGCCGAAGAATTTATCCACATGGCAAAGATGGCCCGTACAAACGCCGGTCAAAACCCCAAAAACTGGCCTGCTTACATTGCGGCTTATGAGCAAGACCCCACACAGTTTGGCGACACCGATTGGCAGGACGAATACTACCGCAACGGCTTCACACAGAAATACAATGTGGGGTACACTAGTGGCAGTGAGAATGCCAACGTAGCTTTGTCCGTATTCTATTCAAAAAACGAAGCCATCGTGACCGGCACGGGTGACGAGAAATATGGCTTCCGCTTAAACTCAGACATGAAACGCGGCAAGTTCAAAGTGGGCGAATCAGTAAACTACAGCCGTTGGGAATCGGAAATGGAAGCCAACTCAGGTTTTCCCGGCATATACCAAGTGACCAACATGGAACCTATCGCACGTCTGTATGACGAGAATTGTGACGGCGGATACGGTGGTGCCATCCCCGGCATGAACATGAGCGATGCTGCCAACATGGTAGGTTATAATAACCTGATTGAGAACACCCGCGCCACAGATTACATCAAAGGATCGGGCTATCTGCAATATGAGCCCATCAAGGGACTGGTAATCAAGGCACAAGCAAGCCGTAGCCTCCTTTTCCGCGAAACCCGCGTATTCAAACCTACTTACGAACTGGGTGCCATGAAGTGGAACGAAAGCGCCTCACTATCACAGACCCGCACCAGAAGCGTCAACGACCTGCTGGAACTGACTGCCAACTACAACTTCACCATCAAAGACAGTCACGACTTCGCCTTCCTGCTGGGAGCTTCACAAGAAGAAAGCACTTACGACCTATTGGGTGCATCGGGTTCCGAATTCGAGAACAACGACATGGGCATTCTGGGCCAGGCACGCAAAGACTATGGTGTGCAAGGTGAAAAGACCCGTAGCGGCTTGCGTTCCGTATTTGGCCGTGTGAACTATAGTTGGAAAATGCGCTACATGTTAATGGCCTCGTTCCGCTATGACGGTTCTTCACGTTTTGCCGACGGTAACCAGTGGGGGTTCTTCCCCTCTGTATCAGTAGGCTGGAACATTGCCAACGAACCTTTCTGGGAAGATATGAAAGAAACAGTCAGCTCCTTCAAATTGCGTATGAGCTACGGCGCCCTCGGTAACCAATCGGTACCTCTCTATCTCTACATTCCCAAATTGGACTCCAACGCCGACAACATCAACTACCCCTTCGACGGCAAAGTCGTAAACCAGGGATATGCAGTACGTAGCCTCCCCTCAAGGAACATCAAGTGGGAAACTACCTTCTACAAAAACATCGGTGTGGACATGAGCCTATGGAACAACAAACTGGAATTCTCGATTGAAGGTTACATCAAGGACACCAAGGACATGCTTTCCGAAAAGAACATCAGTCTGTCTACCGGTTACGGTGCACTGACGGTGAACGACGGTGAACTGCGCACCACCGGTATGGAAATGCAACTGATTTACCACGGTAATGCAGGTAAGGACTTCAAGTATGACCTTGACTTCAACCTGAGCCACTTCAAGAGTAAACTGAAATCAATGGCAGACCCCAACTATATGTACGAATATGGTGCTTCACGTACCTACGTGGGTGGTTACTTCGGTGAATTCTGGGCTTACGAAACCGCAGGCATCATCCAAAATGAAGCAGAAGCCAAACTTTGGAAAGAATCACACGGACGCAAGGACAGCAAAGGCAACTGGATTCCCATGCAGCCCAACGCAGAACCCGGTGACCTCCGCTTCGTAGACCAAAACGGTGACGGCATGCTGGACAGCGATGACAAGAAGCTTCTGGGCAACGGTTGCCCCAAGGCCTCTATCGGCTTCAACGTAACACTGAATTACAAGAACTTCGATTTGGTAGCCAACTTCTACGGTGACCTCGGTGTAGACCGTTACAACTATACCAAATATCAATTGGAACGTATGGATACCAAGTTCAACTATGGCAGAAACGCACTGAAAGCATGGACTCCGGAGAACCCCAACACCAACATTCCACGTGCCGTATACGGCGACCCGAACAAGAATGCTCGCACTTCCGACCGTTTCATCGAACGAGGCGACTTCTTCCGCCTGAACAACTTGCAACTGGGCTACAACCTGCCTGCTACAGTTTGTGGTAAGTTGGGCATCAGCAACCTCCGTTTCTATGTAGGTGGTACACGCATCTTTACCATCACCGGTTACAGTGGCTATGACCCCTCTACCAACGGTGGTATTGACCGCATGGGTTACGACTATGCTTCATCACCTCTATGCCGCACTTTCATGGCCGGTATTAAATTCGGATTTTAATTGAACCAAAACTTTAAAAAAGATGATTATGAAATTAAAGAATATATTATTGTGCGCCTCAGTCTTAGGAGGCCTGGCACTCTCTTCATGTACCGGAAATTTCCTGGATGAAGACAGAAACCCCAACTCACTGGACCCCGAAAACTTCTGGAAGAGCGAATCCGACATCCTCAAAGGACTTACCGCAGCCTACGCTGGACTACAGCCTACCATCGAATGGGCGCAACCTTTCGAACGCTACATTGTGATAGACAACTACCGCAGCGACGAGCTGGACTACCGCCCCGACGTGACCGCCTGGATGGAACTGGCCATGTACAACAACGAATCGACCAACTACGTGCCCAACGATGAATGGACCAACCTCTATACCAGCATCAACTATTGCAACCAGTGTCTGGACAACATTCCCAATGTGCCCGACAACGATGACGAAGGCATCAAGCAGACCAAAGCGACCAGTATTGCCGAGGCACGTTTTCTGAGAGCTTTCTACTACTACCGTCTCTTCATCAACTTCGGTGAAAGACTACCAATGTTCGAGCACGAACTCGAAGGTACCGAAGAGGAATTCTATCCTCCTCAGGTAGAAGCCGGCAGACTGAAGACTTTCATCGAGACAGAACTGAGTGAATGTCAAGCCAACCTTCCCGAAAAATGGAATACAAACATGGCCGGACGCGTCACTAAATATACTGCCGCAGCACTCTTAGGCAAATACTATATGTTCATCGGCGAAAAGGCCAAAGCCAAAACAGAATTCTGGAAAGTCATTGACAGTCACAGATATGAACTGATGGAGAACTATGGCGACAACTTCAACGGACTACACGAGAACAATAAGGAATCCATCCTTGAAGTACAGTTCACCGGAAGTCTGGAAGGCGGGCACTACGAATACAATCTCTTTACCTTGCACTTGGGTCCCGACAGTGGCTGTGGCGCATACGAGGAAGCATATCCGTCCAAATGGTTATTCAATACACTGAAGAAAGACCTCACCGAAGATGGGGAATACAGCGACCGATTGTATGAGACTATCATTTTCGACGATCCCAAATCCCGTCCGTTCTATTACGAAGACGGCAAAGGATTCAGTGATTACCACCAAGAAGACAATATCTACTGGCGCAAATATGTGACTTACGACAAGTCATTGGGTGATTACTGGGATTATTCCGGTTTCAACATCCCCCTCATCCGCTATGCGGACATCCTGTTGCTCTATGCCGAGTGTCTGAACGATGAAGGAAACTCTAAAGAAGCCATCAAATACATCAACAAAGTACGTGACCGTGTACACGTAACGCCACTGTCCGACACCCTAAGTAAAGAACAAGTGCTGAAGCACCTGCAGGATGTGGAACGTCCTTGCGAACTGGCTCTCGAAGGCTCACGCTGGTATGATCTCATCCGTTGGGGCATTGTGGAAGACGCACTTAAGAGTCATGAAAAGCCTTTCGCAAGCAATTTCATATCGACCAAGCATATCAGACTCGCTATCCCTCACAAAGAATTCCTGATGAATCCTGATTGGGTGCAAAACGAAGGTTACACAAAATAACCGATAACCCTACAACTCAGTCTCTATCGGAAGCGAAATGCCGGAAACGGGATCCCATCCGATAGAGATTGCTTTTAATAGAACTCTCTGTTTCAAGACTTCATTTCATCATATACTTAATTTACCATGAGACATCCAAATAAAAACATCGCTTTGACTGGCATCGTTGCCTGCATACTGACCTCGTGCGTCAAAGCTCCCACTTCTTCAGAACCGCTTTTATCCAAGCAAGCGGACTTCTGTAATCTTATCAACATAAAGAACACTCCCGCCGGAGCCGTAGACTGGGATGCCTACGTCTTTGCCGACAAAGGTGCTTGGATGGCATACTCACTGCCCGACAACGAAAACCGTCGCCATGCCGGTGCTTTCATGGGACCTATGGTCATGACCGGACGCGGATGGATAGCTGCCGGACTCGCCGAACCTACGCTGTGGGTGAACGGCGAACAGTATAGGATGGTGTACAATGTACAGACCACCCGATACCTCCCCGGCAAACTGATACAGGAATACAACGATGAGAACTTAAACTTCACTACCGAATTGTGCTACCTCACCTCACGTTCCGTAGCCATACGTTCAATCGTGAAGAATATGAGCCAAAAACCGGTAAAGGTCAGCTTCGACTGGAACGGAGGCGTATACGAGCCTACCTCTGTCGTAAGCAGCATAGATAAAGGTCTCTCTTTCATCCGCCCCAAAGATTCCACGAACACGGTAATCCGATTCCTCACAGCAGACAAGATTCAGGCTGTGGGGAGCGATAGCCTGCACGTCACAGAAAAAAGTGAAATGACCCTGGAACCCGGCAAGACTTATCAGTCGGAGATGACCCAAACCCTAACGCTGCGCGGTGAAGACACAGCCAAAGAACTGGCTGCCATAGCAACGCTGAATATAGACAATTGCTTTGAACTAAACGAACAGCAATGGAACGCACAAATCGCTTCGTTGCTGAGCGGAAACAGCAAGTACCTCAAGGACAACAAATACCGCAAGGTACTCGTAAAAGCAATGATGACCCTAAACAGCAACTACCGCACCCCTGCCGGTGACATCCTGCATGGCGGCAGCAACCCGTCGTACAACGGATTCATCAACGGCATCTGGTCGTGGGACTCCTGGAAGATTGCTTCGGGCAACGTACATTTCAACGAGGAGATAGCCAAAAGCGAAATGATTACCCTCTTCGACTATCAAGCCGATAACGGCATGGTACCCGACTTCATCAGCTACAACAAGAAATACAATAACTGGCGCGATGCCAAACCGCCCGTAGCCGCCTGGGGAGCCATGAACGTGTATAAAGCTACCGGCGACAAGAAATTCCTCGAAACAATGTTCGACAAGCTCTATAAGTTCCATCAGTGGTGGTATGCCGAGCGCGACCACAATCACAACGGCATCTGCGAATACGGTTCCACCGACGGCACTCTCATTGCTGCCTGTTGGGAAAGCGGCATGGACAACGGCGTACGCTTTGACGATGCCGTGATGCAGAAAAACAGCGAGAAGGCATGGTCCATGAACCAGGAGAACATCTGCCTGAACTCGTTCCTCTACGTAGACAAGACCATCCTCGCCGAAATGGCAACCCTCCTGAACAAGCCCGAACTGGCGGCACAGCTTAATGCCGAAGCCAAAGTCATCAAGGAATTCGTACAGACAAAGATGTGGGACAAGGAAACCGGATTCTTCTACGACACCCGTATCGATACCGGCGAGCACATCAAAGTGATGGGTGCCGAATGCTGGCTGCCACTCTGGGCAGGCATCGCCACTCCCGAACAGGCCAAACAGGTGATGCAGAAGATGATGGACCCGCAGAAGTTCAACTCCACCCTTCCATTGGGTACCTTGGACATCAGCCATCCTCGCCTGCGTCCCGTGCGCGGCTACTGGCGCGGCCCGGTCTGGGTAGACCAAGTGTACTTCGGTATCACCGGCCTGCGCAACTATGGTTTCGACCGGGAAGCCGACATACTGACTGAGAAGTTCATCAACAACGCCCAAGGACTCACCACCGACGGCCCTATCCACGAGAACTACAACCCGCTGACCGGCGAAGCGCTCAATTCGCCTAACTTCGGCTGGAGTTCGGCATGTATCATCAAGATGCTGCTCGATGAGTAACTCTCACGCAAAACAACTCTCAAAAGTCTGAAAAGACAAACGATTATACATCATTAAAAGCATACGAATATGAATAAGATACATTCAATCTGCACCCTCGCACTGATGCTACCGTTATGCGCATTTGCACAGTACGACGGTACACCCATGAACAAGACGGGCGACACCAAGAAAGCGGAAACCGCCGTAAGAACCGACAAATATCCTCACTCGGACAACGATTGGGAAAACTTTGATGTGTTGCACATCAACCGTCTGCCTTCTGCCGCCACCTTCATGGCCTACACCACCAAAGAGAAAGCAGTGAAGAACGACAAGAGTCAATCGGAATATTTTCAGTCGTTGAACGGTACCTGGAAGTTTCAGTTTGTTCCCCGTTCGGACCAGCGCCCGATGGACTTCTTTGAAAAAGGCCACGATGTAAGCGGATGGGGCAACATCAAAGTGCCTGCCAACTGGGAAATGGAAGGCTATGGCCATCCTTTCTATGTAGGTGCCGGCTACGGCATCAAGCGCAACCCGCCACTCATTGCCGTGGAAAACAGTCCCGTAGGTTCCTACAAACGCACATTCAACGTCCCTGCCAACTGGAAAGGCAAGCAAATCGTCCTCCACTTCGGAGGCGTGGCCTCAGCTTTCTATGTGTGGGTCAACGGTGAAAAGGTGGGTTACTCGCAAGATTCCAAGACCCCCAGTGAGTTCGATATCACCCCCTATGCAGTAACCGGACAGAACGAGATTGCCGTGCAGGTATTCAAGTTCAGCGACGGCTACTACTTAGAAGATCAAGATTACTGGCGCTTTGCCGGTATACAACGTGATGTGTACCTTTATGCCCGTCCCAACATCCACGTGCGCGACTTTGAAGTAGTGACCGACCTCGACAACGAGTACAAGGACGCCGACTTCCACCTCTATGTGGAACTGGACAATGCCCAAAACTCCCAACGTACTCAAACGCCCAAGGTAAAAGGTGCCGAAGTGGAAGTGAGCCTGACGGACAAAGAGGGAAAAGTCATCTACACCGAACGCCAACGCGCCAAAGACAACAAGCTGCACTTCCTAAAACACATCGAAGCGCCCCTGCTGTGGAGTGCTGAAAAGCCCAACCTATACCAGATGATGATTACACTGCGTGCCAACGGCCAGACACAGTACATCTGCCGCAACATCGGATTCCGCAAATCGGAAATCAAACATGCACAGTTACTCGTCAACGGGCAACCCGTCTACATCAAGGGCGTAAACCGCCACGAACACGACCCTTACCACGGCCATGTAGTGGACGAAGCCTCCATGATACGCGACCTGGAACTGATGAAACAAAACAACATCAACAGCGTGCGCACCTCCCACTACCCCAACGACCCGCGCTGGTATGAACTGTGCGACATCTACGGCATGTATGTAGTGGACGAGGCCAACATCGAAAGCCACGGCATGGGCTACAAACCCGACCAATGCCTCGCCAACCAACCCGAATGGCAGAAGGCTTTCATCGACCGTACAGAACGTATGTTTGAACGCGACAAGAACCACCCCTGCGTCATTATTTGGTCATTGGGCAACGAAACCGGCTCAGGCTGTAACTTCCAAGCCACCTATGCTTGGATTCATGCCCACGACCGTTCCCAACGCCCCGTACACTCTGAGGACTCTGGCAAAAACCGTCCTTTCACCGACATCTTCTGCCCCATGTACAAGAAGATAGACGTGTTGATAAACCATGCTCTCTATCTGCCCACCATGCCCCTCATCCTCTGCGAATACGCTCATGCTATGGGTAATAGTGTGGGCAATCTGCAAGACTACTGGGACATCATCGAGAAGTACCCTTCTCTACAAGGCGGTCACATCTGGGACTGGGTGGACCAGGGTCTTTACAACAAGACCGACGACGGTAAGTTCTACTGGGCCTACGGCGGCGACCTTGCCCCCGAAGGCACTCCAAGCTCGGCCAACTTCTGCATGAACGGCCTAATTGCCGCAGACCGCACATTGAAGCCCCACATACATGAAGTGAAACGGGTGTACCAGAATATGGCTTTCAGATTGCTCGATTATCACGAAGGATTGGTAGAGCTTAGAAACAAGTTCTTCTTCACCAACCTGAATGATTTTGACTTCACTTGGCGTTTGGAAGGCAACGGCGAAGTATTGGCACAAGGACGCATAGATAATGTAGATTTGCCCGCCCAACAGACAGGCGTATTCCGGACACAGTTCCCCACCATCCATTCCTCCGAAGGAGTAGAATATTACCTGAATTTCTATGCCAGCCAGAAGCGCGACGAGGGTCTGCTGAAGGCCGGTACACAATTGGCTGCCGAACAAGTGAAGCTTCCCTTCTATAAGGCTGTTACCCCCAAAGCTGCCTCAGGCAACGTGACGGCAACCGACAGCGAAGCCCTGCTTGTCCTCACTGCCGGAAATGTCAGTGTAGGATTCGACAAAGCCACCGGAGCACTCTGCTCGTTCAAGGAAGGCAAGGAAGAGATGATTAAGGAAGCACTGCGTCCCAACTTCTGGCGTCCGGTGACGGACAATGACATGGGCAACGACATGAACAAGACCCTGCGCCCATGGCGTGAAGCCGGACGTGGCGCCAAACTCACCTCATTGGAGAAAACAGCGCTCGACAAAGATGGCTATGAAGTAGTGTCACACTACCGTCTGCCCGAAGAAGTTGCCGGTTCGGAATTCATTGTCCGCTACCGCTTCTCACCGAGAGGCAGCCTCGATGTGAACTGTACTTTCATTCCTGCCAACGACACTTTACCTTTGATGCCCCGCATGGGTGTGAGCATCACCCTGAACAAGCAATACGACCAAATGGCATGGCTAGGTCGAGGTCCGCACGAGAACTATTGCGACCGCAACGGTTCTTCCTTCGTGGGTCTGTACAAAGGTAGCGTAGCCGAACAGTACTTCGCCTACGACCGTCCACAAGAAAACGGCAACAAGACCGATGTACGTTGGATGAGCCTCACCGATCTGAAAGGCAATGGCCTGATGGTTATCGGTGCACCCACAATCAGCGGCAGTGCCTACCTCTTCCCGACAGAAGATTTGGATGAACCCGGCACACGCAAGTCACAACGCCATATCTCAGACATCCAACCCAAAGATATGGTGACTTGGAACATAGACTTCAAGCAGATGGGTGTGGGTGGAGATACCAGTTGGGGAGCCTACCCGCATCAACCATACCTGATTCCTGCCCGTAAGATGGAATTCTCATTCCGCTTATGCCCTGCACAAGAAAAAGGAGTGAAAGAGAACCAAAGATATTTGGAAATGAAGTAATTTTGCAATTGTCAAACCTCAGAAGCGCCTCCCCCTCTTTGAACAGGAGGTGCTTTTGAGGGTAAGACAGCTTTCCATCTATTCACAAAACCATACAGACAATGTTTACAATCATCGGACTAATGCTCACAGGAATGCTGCTGGGCTACCTCTTACGGAAACGGGACTTAAAGAAGGTCCATCCAATCATCACCCTGCTTATCTGGCTGCTACTGTTTATCCTCGGTATTGAGGTAGGAAGTAACGAAGAGATTATCAGAGGACTCCATACCATCGGATATGAAGCCGTTGTCCTCACCTTGGGAGGGACCTTGGGAAGTGTTATCGCTGCTTGGGCACTCTGGAGAGCCTTGTATAAAAGGAAAGGAGGCAGGGCATGAAAGGAAGTCTTATCATTGTGGGCTTTTTTGTATTGGGTACGATTTGTGGTGTGTGCCATCTGCTGCCTTTTGATATTGCAGAAACCAATATCAGCTACTACGCGCTTTGCGCGCTGATGTTCAGTGTAGGGTTGAGCGTAGGCAACGACCCGCAGACCCTGAAGAACTTCCGTTCACTCAATCCGCGACTGGTATTCCTGCCCATCATGACGATACTGGGAACACTGGCAGGTTCGGCAGCCGTCAGTCTGATTCTGACACACCGTTCTATAACGGACTGTCTGGCCGTAGGCTCGGGATTCGGCTATTACTCGCTCTCCAGTATCTTCATTACCGAATACAAGGGAGCCGAGCTGGGCACCATCGCCCTGCTTGCCAATATCAGCCGGGAGATTCTGACACTGCTGGCCGCCCCGTTGCTGGTACGATGGTTCGGAAACCTTGCCCCCATCTCTGCCGGAGGAGCCACGACGATGGACACCACACTGCCGATCATCACACGGACAGCCGGACAGCAGTTTGTCGTAGTTTCCATCTTCCACGGGTTTGTGGTCGATTTCAGCGTTCCGTTCCTGGTGACATTGTTCTGCTCGATATAGGGCTTTTACCCTCTTTTGACAGACACCGGTCTCTGACAAGAGCCATTTTTATATCACTAAATCCTATTAATAATGAAAACCAAACTTTATACCTTTCTCCTTTCTTCGCTGCTTTGCACCGGTGCCCTGGCCGACAACGAGCCGTGGCAGAACCCGCAAGTCAACGAAATGAACAGAGAACCGATGCACGCCCACTTCACTCCGTTTACGAATGAAGCCAACGCATTGAAACAACGTGCCTTGCCCGCCGACGTACGGTTCGACGTTAATCCTGCAACGGAACGCCGTATCACTCTGGACGGCACCTGGAAATTTCTTTTTTCAAAGAACAATGACCTCTGCCCCAAAGACTTTCACAAGCCCGGATTCAGTACCCGCAAGTGGGGTAAAATTGAAGTTCCGGGAAGCTGGGAACTGCAAGGCTTCGATGCACCTATCTATACAGATACCCGTTATCCGTTCCCCCCCAATCCGCCCTACGTGCCTACCGACTACAATCCCGTAGGTGCTTATATCCGCGAGTTCACCATCCCGGCAGGTTGGGAAGGCATGGACGTTTTCCTCGATTTCGAAGGAGTGGAGTCTGCCTACTATGTATGGGTAAACGGCGAATTGGCGGGTTATGCCGAGGACAGCCGCCTGCCGTCGCACTTCAACATCACCAAGCTGCTGAAGAAGGGCAACAACAGACTGGCTGTAAAAGTATTCCGTTATAGCGACGGTTCCTACTTGGAAGGCCAGGACTACTGGAAATACAGCGGCATCGAACGGAGTGTTTATCTCTACGCCCGCCCCCAGAGCCGCGTCAAGGACTTCCGGATGACAGCGGAACTGATAAACAACTACAAGGATGGCGAACTAAAGCTGGACGTATTCCTCCATCGGCCTAAAGCCGGAGAAACGGTGGAAGTCAAGGTAATGGACAAGGACAAGGTTATCTATGACCGGAAAAAGTCCATAACCTCTGCCACAGACACTTTGTTTACCCAGCAGCAAGTGTTCCCGAATGCACGAGCCTGGAATGCCGAAACACCGAACACCTACACGCTGGTAGTCAGCACCTTTGATGCACAAGGGAAACCTCTGGAATCCTTTACGCACCTTTTCGGCTTCCGTACCGTGGAAATGATGAACGGCATGCAGATGATTAACGGCCGGGCCGTCCTCTTCAAGGGAGTGAACCGCCACGAGCACGAAGCCGTCAAAGGGCGCACCGTCAGCGTAGCTTCCATGATACACGACATCCAACTGATGAAGCAGTTCAACCTGAACGGCGTGCGCAACTGCCACTACCCGAACAACCATGCATGGTACGAACTTTGCACGGAGTTCGGCCTCTATATGGTAGACGAAGCCAACATCGAAAGCCACGGCATGATGTTCCACAAAGATGAGACCCTTGCCAACTACCCCGACTGGGAGGTGCCTTTCATGCAGCGGATGAGCCGTATGATTGCGCGCGACCGTAACTACTCCGCCATCGTGACTTGGTCCATGGGCAACGAGTCGGGCTACGGCAAGCACTTCGAAACTCTGTATGACTATACCAAGAAGATAGACCCCACCCGTCCCGTACAATACGAAGGGGGTGGTTACAACTCTAAGAGCGACATCTATTGCCCCATGTACGCACGCATCTGGAGGTTGCGCCAACACGTGAACCAGCGTGATGCCCGCCCCATGATTCTCTGCGAATATGCCCATGCCATGGGTAACAGCGTAGGAAACTTCCAGGACTACTGGGACTTGATTTATAAGTACGACCAGCTGCAAGGCGGTTTCATTTGGGACTGGGTAGACCAGACGTTTGCCATCAAGGACGAGAACCAGCGCGACATCTGGGCTTTTGGCGGCGACATGGGATTTGTAGGTGTCGTCAACGACTCCAACTTCTGTGCCAACGGCCTGGTTGCTGCCGACCGCACCCCGCACCCGCACATTTACGAAGTGAAGAAGGTATTGCAATACATCCACTTCGAACCGCTTGCCTTCACCCCGAACAAGATAAAGGTCACCAACTGGCACGATTTCATCGGATTGGAAGGATATACCCTCCGCTGGGCAGTGGAATGCGACGGCAAGACCGTTCAGAACGGTGAGATGGATTTCCCCAAGATTGCTCCCAGAAACTCTGCCAACATAGAATTGCCACTGAAAGCGCTGCCTGCCGACGGCAAGGAGTATTTCCTCACACTGCGTGCATTCACCAAGCACGAAGCGCCATTAGTACCGAAAGGACACGAGGTTGCCATCGAACAATGGGAATTGCCTTCTGCACCGTCAGCCAAAACCGTTCAGCCGGTGGAAGGAACGCTGACCGTAGACCGCAACAACGAAACACTGACCGTGAAAGGCAACAACTTCCAGGTAGCTTTCTCTACCCGAAACGGTGAAATGACAGAGTTGAACTACACCGGAAAGAATCTGATTAAAGAAGGGCTACAACCCAACTTCTGGCGCCCGTTGACCGATAATGATATTCCAAATGGGCACCTGATACGCTGCGGCACCTGGAGAAACGCCGGACGCGATGCCAAACTGCAGAACATCGAAGTTGCAGAAGCCGGACAAACGGCTACTGTCACTGCGACCTACCGCATGGAAGAACAAGATGCTGATTTGCAGACTCTCTACAAAATCACTCCCGACGGCAAGGTTCAGGTAACCATGCACTTCACCCCCGGCAAGAAGCCATTGAGCGAGATGCCTCGTCTGGGCATGCGCATGATACTCCCTGCCGAATATGAAATGATGACCTGGCTGGGCCGTGGTCCGCAAGAGACGTACGCCGACCGCAAGACGGGAGCATTGATAGGCCTCTACAACGCCACGGTGTGGGAACAATTCCATCCGTATGTACGTGCCCAAGAGACGGCCAATCATTGTGACGTACGCTGGGTGGCCCTGCGCAATGCTGCCGGTGAAGGTCTGCTGGTAGTGGGCGAGGAACCGTTGAGCGTAAGCGCCTGGAACTTCCCGATGGAGGACATTGAATACCGTCCCTCACAGATGGAGCGCCGCCACGGTGGAAGCATCCAGAAGAAAGATATGATATGGCTCAACATCGACCACAAGCAGATGGGCGTAGGCGGTGACAATACCTGGGGAGCACAAGTTCATCCCGAGTACACCATCACTCCGCACGAATGGAAATACAGCTTCACGCTCGCCCCTCTCGCACCGGAGGATGATGCGGCGGAACAAGCGCACAAATAACCGTTAAATACCTCATTCATATGAAATACAAATTTATACGCATACTCTGCTTCACATTGTTGGCTGCAGGCATCGCAGCCTGCACCCCCGGCATGAAAAGCACTACGGAGAAACGGTATGCCTTCGCCGACATACTGGACATCTCCTACACTCCCGACACTCTGCACCGCTGCTACGGTTGGTTCACCGACGCCGGCTCGTGGATGGGCTTCACGCTGCCCGAACGGCAACAATGGGTCAACGGCTTCTGCGGCCCCTTCAGCCTCGATATGTTCCGCCGCCAGTGGATGGCACAGTCAGCCGCCGTCGTAGGCTTTGCCAAAGATACACAAAACATTTTTGTTCCGGATTCCACTTGCTATTACCCCGGCGAGCTCTATATGTCGGCACATTCCACCCACGGGAGCATCACGCAACGGCTCAACTTCACAAGTGCCTCGACCGCCTTGCTGCGCATCGAAGCCGACACGGCTGAAGACCTGCTGCTCTCCGGTAGCCAATGGGGCAAAGACATCACCGTCAGCGTAGAACAGAACTCCGTCATCGCCCGTCATCCCAGTGGCGAAACCGTAACCGTGACCTTCACTCCTAATGTAGAGCTGGCCAAGACCGACAATAACTATACAGCCCTCGTCCGCTCTCCGCGCTACCCTGTCAACGTAGCCATCTCTTTCTTCACTTCCGAAAAAGAGATGACTGCCAACCTGCAAAACCTGCCGAGCCTGCTCAACAATCCCGCCCCCGCCCTGCAAGCCAATGCCGAACGTTGGGAAGGTTACCTCACCAAGATACTGCGCAAGGACATGAAGCCCGAATATGACCGTATCGCCGTGAAAGCCGTCACCACGCTCATCTCCAATTGGCGGACACACCGCGGTGGATTGCTTCACGAAGGTATCATCCCGAGCCATGCCGTAGGCTATTTCGTCGGCTTTTGGGCATGGGATAGCTGGCGCTTCAGTGCCGGAACCGCCAAATTCGACCCCGAACTGGCCAAGAACAACATCCGAGCCATGTTCGACTACCAGCAACCGGACGGCATGATTATCGACTGTATCTACACCGACCCCTCCGAGAACAATGCCCGTGACAGCAAGCCTCCCTTGGTATGCTGGGCTGTCGATGAAATATTTACCCATACGGGTGACACCGCCTTCGTTGCCGAGATGTATCCGCAACTGCTCTCCTATTATAGATGGTGGTACGAGAAGCGCGACCACAACCGCAATGGCATGTGCGAGTACGGTGCTACCGACGGAACACTGGAAGCTGCCGCCTGGGAAAGCGGCATGGACAACGCCATCCGTTTTGACGGCGCCGTGATGCTGAAAAACGGAGGCTACGAGGATGCCTGGAGTATGGATCAGGAGAGTGTGGACTTGAACGCTTATCTGGCACTGGAATGCAAACTGCTGAAGAAATTCTCCAGCCTGCTGAAGATACCTTTCGACGCACCGGACTACAGTAGCCAGGTAGCCGACTATTTCTTTGACAAGAACATCAACTTCTTCTGCGATCGCCGCCTGAAGGACGGTTCATTCATCGAAGAGCCGGGCTGCGAAGCCTACACTCCGTTGTGGACCCGGATTGCCACACAAGCGCAAGTGGACAGCATGCTGCCCATGCTTCAAGATACGGCAAAGTTCTCCACGTATATCCCCTTCCCGACCATTGCCGCCGACAATCCCAAATACAATCCGCGCGGCTACTGGCGTGGCCCCATCTGGCTGGACCAAACCTACTTTGCCATCCGCGGACTGCGCAACTACGGCTACAACCGGCTGGCAGATGAATATACGCTGCAAGTCTTCGACCGCCTGAGTGGCCTGAAAGAGGGTGCTCCCATCCACGAGAACTACGGAACCCATACCGGCGAACGCCTGAAAGCTCCCCATTTCAGCTGGAGCTCCTCACATCTGTTGATGATGTACGACGATTACGGTAAGTAAACCGGGATTCCATATATGTCATAACTCACCACAGATTACACAGATTCACACAGATAAATATGTCAGATATCAATAAACTAAAAAAATCTGCATGAATCTGTGTAATCTGTGGTGAGTTATGACACTCTCATGAAGAACAAAAGCGATATGATTATTATCGGTAAACCTGCACCGGAAGTTCTCCACGCAAAGCTCCCAGCGCATTCATTACCAATGCTTCCAATTCGTCTTCTCCGGGATAGACGTGAACAGGGGCAAGAAAAGAGACACGCTCCTGCAACCGCGAAGTGATGTACTCGGAATGTGCCATACCTCCCGTAAGCAGAATGGCGTCCACCTTGCCATAAAGCACAACAGCAGCACCGCCTATCTCCTTGGCAATGCGGTAAATCATGGCATCAAGCACCAAAGCGGCATGGGTGTCTCCCTCAGCGATGCGCCTCTCTATGGCGGGAATGTCGGTAGTACCCAAATGGGCGGCAAGTCCCGCCTTGCCGGAAATACGTTTCTTCAGTTCTTCGGTAGTGTAACGCCCCGAGTGACAAAGGTCTATCAGTTGCCCGGCGGGCAGGGTGCCTGCACGTTCGGGCGAGAAAGGGCCGAAACCGTCGAGGGCATTGGGCACGTCCACCGCACGGCCGTGGCGGTGGACTCCTACGGAAACGCCTCCACCCAAGTGACAGACAATCAGATTGAGGTCTTCGTAATGCACGGGAGCTTCGGGCTGCAGGGCACTACGCTCGGCAGCATAGCGCCGGGCGATGGCTCGCTGGTTCAAGGCGTGCCAGATGGTGATGCTGGGCATCAGAGGCGAACCGGTGATGCGTGCCACATCGTCCAGTTCGTCCACCACGCCGGGATCGGCTATGAAAGAGGGGCAGCCGGGCAGCATGGCGGCAAGTTCGTGGGCTATCAGACAACCTAAGTTGCAGGCGTGGGTACGCATGGCGTGGAGCATATCGTCCAACATGGCATCGTTCACGGCATACACACCGCCAGGAATGGGTTTCAACAATCCCCCACGGCCGACGATGGCATCGAACTTAAAGGGAATGTCATTGGCCTCCAGCGCTTCCAGCACCAAGTGCTTGCGGAATTCGAACTGGTCGATGATGCGGGGAAATTGGGAAAGCTCCTCCACCGAATGCCGGATGTTGAGTACCAGACGGGGAGTTTCATCCTCATAGACAGCAATTTTTGTCGAGGTGGAACCGGGATTTACTGCCAGTATTTTCATTGATTACGATTTACAAATTACGAACTACAAATTACTAATTACAATCAAGGCTCTTTCACCCCGCTGGTCAGGCAAGCCATGGCAATGCTGTAATATTTGGACAAACCGGAATCGCTACGCGACGGTAATACCACCGGACATGAGGGTCCTTGCAGCAACCCGGCCATATCGGCATGAGAAAACAGAGATACAGCCTTATAAAAAGCATTGCCCGATTCGATGTTTGGGAATATCAACACATCCGCCTCCCCGTCAATCGGTGATACAATGCCTTTGATGTTACCGCTCGTCTTCTCACAAGAGGTCTTCACATCCAGCGGGCCGTCGATGATGACATTGCCGAACTCTCCGGCTTCCGCCAGTTCCACAATATTCACATAGTCCAATGAATGGGGGAATTTGGCGCTTACCTTCTCCGTGCAATGAATCAGCGCGATACGTGGCTGCTCTATCCCGAAATGGCGGCAAGTATGGATGGCATACCAAATCATTTCAATGCGCTGTTGCAGCGTCGGGCGGGGAATGACCGCAGCATCGGAGAAAAAGAGCAGTTTATCGTAAGTAGGTATCTGCATCACGGCCAGATGGGTCAGAATCTTTCCTTTAGGCAACAAACCATGTTCCTTGTCCAGAATGGCACGTAGCAAATTGTCGGTATTGATGATGCCTTTCATCAGGATGTCCGCTCCACCCTCGCGTACGATACGCACCGCCTCACGTGCAGCCTCATCGGAATCTTCTATATGCAAGGTACTGACATATTGAGGATATTTCTTCAAGGTGGGATATTTTTCCAATATGGCAGAATCGCCAATCATCAGAAATTCCGCAATCCCTTCCTCCAAGGCACGGGATATGGCATATTCTGTATTAGGGTCATTGGCACAGACTACCGCAATACGTTTCCTCTTATTCAAGGTTTTCAGGTGGGCTGTTAACTGGGCAAAGTTCCGTATCGGTTCCATAACGTTAGATTTTTAGCAAATATCTAAAAAAATGTCGAGAAATACGGCATTTGCCCCATTGAAATTTTATATGTTTAATATCATTTTGATATGTTCACCACAGATTACACAGATTGACACGGATTTGAACAGAATTTGAGTTACTCTGTTGATTATATATCATATATAACCTCCCTCTCTTCTGTTAAAAATCCGTGTTAATCTGTGATATCTGTGGTGAATTGTGTACTTTTGCCCAAAATAGATTGATAATATAATATGGGTAGTCTTATTTTCCCTCCGTATCTGCAGGAAGGTGACCGTGTCATTGTTCTCTCCCCTTCCAGCAAGATTGACAAATCTTTCCTGAAAGGCGCCTACAAACGTTTGAAGTCCTGGGGGCTGGAAGTCGTATTCGCAAAGCACGCGGGGAGTTCCAACGGAACGTATGCAGGAAATATCCGGCAACGCCTCGAGGACCTGCAGGAAGCCATGGACGATGAAGAAGCCAAAGTCATATTCTGTAGTCGGGGCGGTTACGGAGCCGTGCATCTGATAGGCAAACTGGATTTTACCAAGTTCAGGCAGCATCCCAAATGGCTCATCGGATTCAGTGACATCACCGCCCTCCATAATCTGTTCCAGCAGAATGGCTTCGCGTCGTTGCACGCCCCCATGGCGCGCCATCTCACAGTAGAACCGGAAGACGACTTCTGCACACAAGCACTGAAGGATATACTATTCGGGCAGGCATTGGGAGGAACCGAAGCATTCAGTTATGTCTGCCCGGGGCACAAACTAAATCATAAGGGAGAGGGAAAAGGCGTGTTGCGCGGCGGCAATTTGTCTGTGTTCTACGGGCTGCGTGGTACTCCTTACGATATTCCCGCCGAAGGCACCATCCTCTTCATCGAAGATGTGGGAGAACGCCCGCATGCGGTGGAACGCATGATGTACAATCTCAAACTGGGCGGTGTCCTCGACAAGCTTTCCGGTCTCATCATCGGACAATTCACCGAATACGAGGAGAACAAGTCCCTGGGAAAAGACCTATATGGCGCATTGGCCGATTTGGTGAAGGAATACGATTACCCGATATGTTTCGATTTTCCCGTCGGACATGTCAGCATGAATGTACCGCTGATAAACGGCGCTGCGGTAACACTGAAAGTTGGAAAGAAAGAAGTGAAACTAAGTTTTAATACAGAAAGAGAATGAAACGGAATTATACATTCATCCCGTTGCTGCTGTTGCTGATTGTAGCGATAGTGGCATGCAGCAACAACAGCAGCAAGTCTGCAGCCGATAATGACAGTGAGGGCGATGCGACCAAAGCGACTGTCCAAGTGCCCCAGTTCAGTGCAGACAGTGCATACCAATACATACAGACCCAAGCGGATTTTGGTCCGCGCGTGCCCAACACCGCCGCCCACAAAGCCTGCGGAGAATTCCTTGCCAAGAAGCTGGAAGAATTCGGCGCCAAAGTATACAACCAGCATGCCGACCTGGTGGCTTACGACAACACTATCCTGAAAGCGCGCAATGTTATCGGCGCCTATAATCCGGAAAGCAAAAGGCGTGTACTGCTCTGTGCCCATTGGGACAGCCGTCCTTATGCCGACCAGGATGCCGACAAGACGAAGCATCACAGCCCCATCCTGGGTGTGAACGATGGAGCCAGCGGTGTGGGCGTATTGCTCGAAGTGGCCCGCCAACTGCAACAGCAGGCTCCAGCCATCGGCATCGACATCATCTTCTTTGACGCTGAAGACTATGGCATCCCCTACTTCTATCAAGGTGCATACAAGAACGACACTTGGTGCCTGGGCTCGCAATATTGGGGACGAGTACCCCATGTAGACGGCTATAATGCCCGCTACGGCATCCTGCTCGACATGGTAGGCGGAAAGAACGCCACCTTCTACAAGGAACAGTTCTCTCAAAGAACCGCCGGTAAGTACGTGAACAAGATATGGAACACAGCCCACCGCCTGGGCTTCGGCAACTTCTTCCCCAAAGAAAAAGGCACCGAAGTGACAGACGACCATATGTATGTATACAACCTGCGGCAGATTCCCTGCGTGGACATCATCAACTATGACCCGAACTGCGACACCGGCTTCGGTGACTTCTGGCACACGATAGACGACACCATGGACATCATCGACAAGGGCACTCTCAACGCAGTGGGACAGACCTTGCTCGAAGTCATCTACAATGAGAAATAGACAATCAAATAGTAAATCGTAAATAGTAAATTCCATGATAAGTATCAACGAAGTACAAGATGAAGTAATTGCCGAATTCAATGATTTCGACGATTGGATGGACCGGTACCAACTTCTTATTGATTTAGGAAACGAGCAGGAACCGCTCGACGAAAAATACAAGACGGAACAAAACCTGATTGAAGGTTGCCAGAGCCGCGTATGGCTGCAGGCAGACGAAGTGGACGGAAAAATTATTTTCCAGGCCGAAAGCGACGCACTGATTGTGAAAGGAATCATTTCACTGCTTATCAAAGTACTCTCCGGGCACACACCGGATGAGATACTGAACGCCGACCTCTATTTCATTGATAAAATAGGACTGAAGGAACACTTGTCGCCCACCCGTAGCAACGGACTGCTGTCTATGGTAAAGCAGATGCGAATGTATGCGCTGGCCTTCAAAGCGAAAGACATCTAAAGGTTACGACCGACAATATATAAGCTAATAATCAGCAGATTATATTTACCGGATGTTTACCCTATAATGTAAAAGCCGTTTGTCTTATCCTGATATAGGTAGACACATTTACAAACTAATAAATGTGTTAC
>NZ_QTLN01000050.1:0-6406 GCF_003602735.1 Bacteroides sp. AF39-16AC
GAATTTCAACAATTTCAAAGAACGACTATGATTTTTTAGTGGACACTAATGATTCCATTACTATTAATATGTAATGGTAGGGTTTGCAACGAAGGCATTTTATCTGTGTGAGTTGAATGTTAGTATTCTCCCCCCAAAAAAAGAAGACGTATAGTCTGCTTCAAATCAAATATCGAACGACACCAACATATATCGTTTATTCATGAAAACAAGTCGTTATAAAATAATTATAAGCAATCTCTCATATCTTTCATTATTAGAACTCTTGGGACTATTTTTCCCGCTTATCACTTATCCATATCTGATAAAAGTATTAGGGAAAGATACATACGGAGCTGTAGTAATGGCGCAATCCATAGTTGCCTATCTAGTCATTATGGTCAATTTCGGATTTAATGTTTCTGCCGCCAAAGACGTCAGTAAAAAAAGGAATAACCATATTGCATTATCCCATGTGGTGAGTTCTATTTTTCTCCTAAAATCTTTTATATTTCTGTTAGTTGCCATCATATACATCAGTATAATTTTGTTTACAGATATAGTCCATTACAAATTCTTATACTTGTTTTCATTAGGTCTATGTATACAGGAAATTTATTTCCCTACGTGGTTTTTTCAAGGAATGGAAAGGATGAAGTATATTACCATAATATCTTTTATGACCCGTTTCCTTTCTTTATTTTTAATCTTCCTAATAATAAAATCCGATGACAATTTTATTTTCGTACCTCTGTTGAATTCATTAGGAGGCATTTTTGCATCCATCGTTTCTTTTTATATCCTAATCAGATTTTTCTCTATCAGACTGTCATTTGTTCCTTTTCGTTATATCAAATTGGTTTTTTGCAGAAGTATTCCTTTCTTCTTTTCTCGTTTTATTTCTGTTGCTATGGAAAAAACAAATGCCGTATTGATAGGAACAACATTAAGTTATGGAGATTTGGCTGTTTATGATTTGGGTACAAAAATAGTTGGAATATTAAGAATTCCTTTCAACATAATTGCCCAAGTTTTATATCCATCCGTAGCATATTCAAAAGATATAAGTGTAGTAAAAACAATGTTGAAAGTTTCTATAAGCGTAAGTTTCATAATTATTTTCTTTATGTTTTTCATAGCTCCGTATGTCGTCGATTTCTTAGGAAGTTCACAACTCGATGCTGCAACCAATTTAGTATATGTATTAAATACAGTGTTGCCTGCCGTTGGAATCAGTAGCGTTTTAGGTGCTTCCACATTAGTCACTTTCGGATATATCAAAGAATATAATTTGAGTGTGATATATTCTTCTGTATCCTATTCAATTATAATTGCCTTAGTAATCCTTTTAGGAAACGTTTCATTGTATACCATGGCTTTAGCTTACATATTGCCGGAGTATATCATTTGTGCATATCGATATTATATATCAAAAAAATATATTTTAAAATAGAAGTTATGGGATTAGACATTTATAAAACCGATAAATGCTTGTATCAAAAGAAAAATGGAATAGAATATTACTCTATTACCCATCTGCAAGAGGTGCAAAAAGAGATGCTGCACTTATTGAGCATAGTAAATCAAATTTGTGTCGACAATAATATTCAATATTGGATTGACGGAGGAACGCTAATAGGAGCAGTTCGCCACCAGGGATTTATTCCATGGGATGATGATATTGATATTTCACTCTGCAAAAGCGACTATCTTAAATTGATTTCTTTATTGGAAGACTATTCAAAACAGAATCAAACAACTTACCTATATTATTCACCTGAAAAGACGGGGTATCATTGTTGCAATTTCTTTGCAAGCAAGATTAATCTGTATGCGCGGTTTGAGAAGACATTTACATTAATGCCAGTGAAGTTGGATATACGCCCCGTAAATGTTTTAGATAGAGACACTTTCAATCTGGAAGAAAACAACAGAATGAGGGATAAGGCCAATTATTATATATTCAACAAGGTATATTTGTCGAAAGATTTCAACTTAAACTATCAAAAGCACAGTAAGGAATACTTGAGTAAAAAATGGAATTTTCTGAGTTACTATAATACAGAATACGGACTTCAATTACCCATGCTAAACACGGTGTTTACCTATCCTTATTTTGAGTACTCCGGACAAATAATAATAGACTATGAAGATATATTCCCTATAAGAAATTTGAAATTTGAAAATTTATTAGTTCCGGTACCTAATAAGTATGATAAGTTTCTATCATATTTTTATCATGACTTCATGACATTACCGAAAATGGTTCAAAGAGCCCCTGCTGCGTATGAATACATAAAAGTGTCAAATACATCGGTTAATATGATGAAGCTGATACAAGAACAGTGCAAATTCACATATAAAACAAAAACTTTTAGGCATTTGTATAATGTCATCAGAATATTCGGACTGAAAAAAATGATTGCGATACTATTTGAAAGATAAAAAAATGAATGGTTTTGAAAAAACAGAAAAATTAAGGAATATCATTTTTGATCAGTTATCTCCTCTGATTGACAATGATTATGTGTTATGGGATCTGCCCTATCATGAGAATATCGGTGACACCCTCATTTGGGAAGGGGAAAGATGCTTTTTAAAAACATTGAAATATAAATGCTTGGACTTTGCCAATGCAATAACTTGTACCTTTCCTAAATTGCAATCCGATGTCATAATTCTGCTTCACGGAGGTGGAAATTTCGGTGATGTATGGCGTGATGCACAAATGTTCAGATTGGAGGTTATACGAAAATATCCTAATAATAAAATCATTCTATTTCCTCAGACTGTTCATTATTCAGATAAATCATTGATAGCACCGGATGCGAATGCAATGGGAAAGCATAAAAATCTAACTATATGTGCCCGGGATGGACGTTCTTTTGAATTATTGAAATCTTCATTTAGCAATGAGATACTATTACTGCCTGATATGGCTTTTTGTATATCGAAAGAATTATTGGAGAACCATCACATGTCTTCTTTATCCGGTCGCTTGCTTATTGCGCGCATGGACAAAGAGTCTATACCTATAAACCGGGAGGAATGGCATGGGGTTGATATTCGGGATTGGCCAACTTGTGAGAAAGCAACACCGAAATTGCGTTTTCTTTATGCGTTGTTTAAATTGAATAGGATTATCCGCGCGGAATGGTCAAAAAAAAATATTGATTTTTATTGCAATCAAATATTACGCCCTCATTTGATAAAGAGTGGGGCTCGTTTTATTGGTTGTTATCAGGAAATCAACACTACACGCCTGCATGTTATGATACTATCCATATTATTGGGAAAAGACAAGATATATTTCTTGGATAATAACTATGGAAAATGCCGAAGTTTTTATGATACTTGGCTAAAGGATTTGGATGCGGTGAAACCCTATGACTACTCAAAATGAAAGCATACATTATAAACTTGAAGCATTCCATAGATCGCAGAACATATATGGAAGAACAATGCCGCAAACTTCCTTTTTTAAGCATCGAATATATTAATGCCGTGGACGGGAGGAGCATGAACACAGAGGAACGGACTATAGCGTTTGATGAAAAGGAATTTGAGAAGCGCTACTCGGTAAAAGTCCGTCCGGGCGAAATAGGCTGTACGCTCAGCCACCAGAAATGCTATAAGAAAATGGTGGAGGAACATCTTCCGTATGCCCTCATATTGGAGGATGATATTTCTTTGTCTGTGGATATTAAAACCGTATTGGAAAAGATAGGAGAGATGATGCAGACGGGCATCCCTACGGTTGTTTTATTGTCGGGCTGGTATTGGTATGGCAATACAACCCATCTGGAGGGAGAGTACAAGCTGGCTAATGTGTATGATGCTTTCTTAACTCACTCGTATGTAATAAACCTTGCTGCGGCAAAACTTCTGATAGAAACACGTCCTTATATCACTGCGGATGACTGGTATTACATCCGCCATAAAGGTGTGAAACTACAAGCTGTTTTACCACACCTGATAAATCAGCTATGGGATGGTGATTTGACAACCACTGTCAATGTAGAGCCAGGAAGAAATAAAAGTCTGAAATGGAAATTACTCAATTTACCACGTTTGTCAACAATGAAGTTTTTAAAGTTTATAGGACATTTTGAAGAAGCATAATATGATTAAGGTATCCGTTATCATTCCGGTTTATAATGTAGAAAAATATATAGAGCATTGTGCACGTTCTTTGATGGAACAAACATTAATGGATATAGAATATATTTTTGTAGATGATTGTACTCCCGATCACAGTATGGAAATTCTTCAACGGGTTCTGACAGATTATCCTGAACGACTGGAAAGCATACGGATAATTCATCACACACAGAATTCCGGTTTAGCAACTGTAAGAAATACGGGATTACAGATAGCCCAAGGAGAGTATATCATACATTGTGATAGTGATGATTGGGTTGAACCGGATATGTATGAGGCAATGTATGCCAAAGCTAAAGAAACGGATGCGGACATTGTAGTTACAGATTATTATTATGAATACGCAAACCATACTTCTATTCAAAAGCAGAATTATCCGGACAATCCTTTATTCTGCATAAAAAAAATGTTGGCAGGGGAGCTACACTGTGGAATTTGGAATAAATTGGTCAGAAAAGCAATTTATGTAGAGAATAATATATCTTTTCCTGATGGTGTGAATATGTGGGAGGATGTATTGACAACCATCCCTCTTTGCTTTCATTCTGCGAAGATTGTGTATCTGCCTAAAGCTTATTATCATTATGTACAGTTCAATACTAATTCATATACGCAACGTATGTCTGAAAAATCTCTCCGAAACCAGATAGAAGCAATAAAAAGGCTTGAAATCTTTTTATACGATAATGATTTAGAAGAACTGAATCATGAGCTGTGTTATATGAAATTGACTGTAAGACTATGTCTGTTGTTAAATAGCAAAGGGGAACAACAAAAAAAATGGAGTGATTTATATCCGGAAGCAAATGCTTGTATATTGACCTATAAAGAAATGTCCTGTTATTGGCGTATCGCATTGAAACTCGCATCTTGGAGAATGCTATTCGCATTTAATGTGATGGCTTACGGGAGTAGATGGATAAAGATTTGTTTGGCTAAAGTTTATGCTTGAATTTAAAAAGATAATTGCTCTGAAAGAGATAGCATGTGTGGTTACTGTATTTTGCTATATTTTCTCATTTTATATAATCGGTCCCATCACTAGTTCTATCATTATAGCCGTCCCTTTTCTCTATCTTTACCTGCATGATAAGGTTTATTTCCATCAAGATATTTACTCGGTACGTACTTTATCATTTCTTACCTTCATTATTTTTGTAGGATTAGCATATAGTGCTTTACATGTCACTTTTGATTATTCTTATGTGAAAACGGTGTTCGCACAGATGATTCATTTATCAATGGGTATCGTTATTGTGACCGAGTTGAGAAGACGCTATCATATAACTGCTTTTGACATTGAGAAATATATTGTATATGCATTTTTCGTACAGTCCATTATAGAAATAGTAGCTTCGGTTACCCCTCCTTTTGCCTCGGCTTTGCTGCCTTTCAATAGGGCTTATGAATTGCAAACAAATGAAGCGGGAAGACGGGGACTGGCATTGGCAGCGGGAACCGGGTGGAGTTTGGGGCTTGCCTTTGGATTGCTATATATTATTTATGTAAAAAGATATTTGTTGGATGGAATCAATGTATATAAAATCATAACAGGGGTTGTTCTTTTGGCAGGAACAATGTTTGCCGGCAGGACTGGCTTTGTCGGTGCACTGTTTGGTGTCATTCTGTTTCTTCTAAATGCCAATCGTGGAGGAATTTACAAGATACTTATAATAATAAAGATACTTCTGTTTATAGTGGTTACTTGTCTATTATTTTATATTTTATTCCCTGCTATATCCATACACTTGGTCGAGAATGTGTTTCCCTTCGCTTTCGAGCCCTTTTATAAGCTATTTTATAATGATGAGTTTTCTACCGGTTCTACGGATCGATTGCAAGAAATGTGGGAGGTAACTATTACTCCTATAGAAGTGCTAATCGGTACCGGATATTTTACAGATCCATTGACTGGTTCCTATTATAAACATATAGACATCGGTGTTATGCGTAATTTGTTTTATTGGGGTATTGTAGGATATATGGTGCTGATTTTATATCAACTTTTTCTTTTGAGCCCGATAAAAGTAATATCTGAGGATAAAAAGTATAAGTGGAATGTAACAATATACAGATTGTGTTTAACTACTTATTTATTTTTGATGGAATTTAAAGCCATGACTATCGGCTTTAATAAGATGGCTGTTTCCATCGTATTTTTATTGGGCTATTTTTATTATTGCGAATATCAGGAACAGAAACATGAATCCTTCTGTAAGCAGTCAAAAAATGGCTATTGATTGCAACCTCTATCTTCGCTGCGAAC
>NZ_QTLN01000051.1:0-6236 GCF_003602735.1 Bacteroides sp. AF39-16AC
GTGGTATTGGTGGACACGGGAAACTCCTATCAGGGCTTGTGCGGCATGATCCGACGCAAGACAGGCGGAGCGGACGGTGTGTATTTCACCTACACGGAAGATAAGCCCATCAGCTTCAACCCGTTCTACACCGACGATTACATCTTCGACGTGGAGAAGAAGGACAGCATCAAGACCCTGTTGCTGACGCTCTGGAAGTCGGAGGACGACAAGGTGACAAAGACGGAGAGCGGCGAGCTGGGCAGTGCCGTGAGTGCCTATATTGAGCGCATCCAATCCGACCGTAGCATCGTGCCGTCGTTCAACACCTTCTACGAGTATATGCGTGACGACTACCGCAAGGAACTGGCACAGCGTGACATCAAGGTGGAGAAGTCCGACTTCAACATCGACAACATGCTCACCACCATGCGGCAGTATTACCGGGGCGGGCGTTACGATTTCCTGCTCAACTCCACGGAGAACATCGACCTGCTCGGCAAGCGGTTCATCGTCTTCGAGATAGATTCGATTAAAGAAAACCGCGAACTGTTCCCCGTCGTGACCATCATCATCATGGAAGCCTTCATCAACAAGATGCGGCGGCTGAAAGGCGTGCGGAAACAGCTTATCGTGGAAGAGGCTTGGAAGGCCCTCTCATCGGCGAACATGGCTGAATATCTGCGCTATATGTATAAGACGGTCAGAAAATATTACGGCGAGGCAATCGTGGTGACGCAGGAGGTGGACGACATTATCAGTTCTCCGGTGGTCAAAGAGAGCATTATCAACAACTCGGATTGTAAAATCCTGCTTGACCAAAGGAAATATATGAACAAGTTCGACCAGATACAGGCGTTGCTCGGACTGACGGAAAAGGAGAAGTCGCAGATACTCTCCATCAACATGGCGAACAACCCTTCACGGCTCTACAAGGAGGTGTGGATAGGCTTGGGCGGCACGCAGTCGGCGGTCTATGCCACGGAGGTCAGCGCGGAAGAGTATCTGGCGTACACCACCGAGGAAACGGAAAAAGTGGAGGTTTACCGTCTGGCGGAGAAGCTGGGCGACGACATCGAAGCCGCCATCCGGCAGCTTGCCGAAAGGCGGAGAAACAAGGAATAACTAAAAAACAGAATGTATCAACCAAAAAAGAAAAACGCGTATGAATTTACCAAAAGTGAAAATGCTGCAAGTCAGCAAGTGCCTTATCGGATTGGCGGTCATGATGCTGCAATCCTGCGACGTGGCCGACAACCGCCGCGACATGCTGTGCGGGAACTGGGAGAGCGTGGAGGGAAAACCTGACGTGCTTATCTACAAGGAGGGCGAAGCCTACAAAGTGACGGTGTTCCGTCGTAGCGGTCTGCGCCGCAAGCTCAAGCCGGAAACCTATCTCTTGCAGGAGGAGAACGGCAACCTGTTCATGAACACCGGCTTCCGCATCGACGTGTCCTACAACGAGGCCACGGATGTGCTGACTTTCTCGCCAAACGGGGACTATGTGCGGGTGAAGCCGCAGCCGGGACATCCGACCGAAGAATAACAACCACTAAAATCCAAAGTAACATGAGAACAAGAATAACAATGATTATCTGCCTGTGCCTGCTTTTCGCGGGCAGGGCAAGCGCACAGTGGGTCGTAAGCGATCCGGGCAATCTAGCGCAGGGCATCATCAATGCCTCCAAAAACATCATCCATACCTCCAAGACCGCCACGAACATGGTGAGCAACTTTCAGGAGACGGTGAAAATCTATCAGCAGGGCAAGAAGTATTACGATGCCCTCAAATCGGTGAACAATCTGGTCAAGGACGCCCGCAAGGTGCAGCAGACCATCCTGATGGTGGGCGACATCACAGACATCTATGTGAACAGTTTCCAACGGATGCTCCGTGACGGGAATTTCAGACCCGAAGAGCTTTCCGCAATCGCTTTCGGCTACACGAAACTGCTGGAGGAAAGCAACGAAGTGTTGACGGAACTCAGGAACGTGGTGAACATCACCACGCTCTCCATGACCGACAAGGAGCGCATGGACGT
Source organism: Bacteroides sp. AF39-16AC (assembly GCF_003602735.1). Classification (NCBI taxonomy): domain Bacteria; kingdom Pseudomonadati; phylum Bacteroidota; class Bacteroidia; order Bacteroidales; family Bacteroidaceae; genus Bacteroides; species Bacteroides sp. AF39-16AC. The sequence goes on from NZ_QTLN01000051.1 coordinate 2,022, forward strand.
GGTGGAACGCTGCCACTCGAAGATGAAGCGTTACCGCAACCTCGTGAGCTACTACACGAACAAGAACATCTCCGTGAGTTACCTGCGTGCGAAAAAGAAGAACGACCTCGACCGCATCATGGGGCTGTACGGGAACATGAACGAAAGATACTGGTAGCCTATGAAGTTCGACAACCTTCATCAGATTTTACGTTCACTTTATGAGCAGATGATGCCGCTGTGTGGGGACATGGCTGGTGTGGCGAAAGGCATCGCCGGGCTGGGTGCGCTGTTCTACGTCGCCTACCGGGTATGGCAGTCGCTGGCGAGAGCTGAACCGATAGACGTATTCCCGATGCTCCGTCCTTTTGCCATCGGTCTGTGCATCATGTTCTTCCCGACTGTGGTGCTGGGCACGATAAACAGCATCCTCTCACCCGTCGTACAGGGCACGGCAAAGATGCTGGAGGCGGAAACGCTGGACATGAACCGATACCGGGAGCAGAAGGACAAACTGGAATACGAGGCGATGGTACGCAACCCCGAAACCGCCTACCTCGTGTCCAACGAGGAATTTGACAAGCAACTGGAGGAACTCGGCTGGTCGCCCTCCGACATGGTGACGATGGCGGGAATGTATATCGACCGGGGAATGTACAACATGAAGAAGAGCATCCGCGACTTCTTCCGCGAGATACTCGAACTGCTGTTCCAAGCCGCCGCCCTCGTGATAGACACCGTCCGCACCTTCTTTCTCGTGGTGCTGGCGATTCTCGGTCCGATAGCCTTCGCCCTGTCGGTATGGGACGGTTTCCAAAACACGCTCACGCAGTGGATATGCCGCTATATACAGGTCTATCTGTGGCTACCGGTATCGGACATGTTCAGCACCATACTGGCGAAGATACAGGTTCTGATGCTGCAAAACGACATCGAGCGGATGCAGGCAGACCCGAACTTCTCGCTGGATTCGAGCGACGGGGTGTATATCGTATTCCTCTGCATCGGCATCATCGGCTACTTTACCATTCCCACCGTTGCGGGCTGGATTATCCAAGCCGGAGGCATGGGCGGTTACGGTCGCAACGTGAACCAGATGGCGGGACGAGCCGGAAGCATGGCGGGCAGCGTGGCGGGTGCAGCCGCAGGAAACGCAGTCGGACGTGTCGGCAAATTGCTGAAATAATCAATGTGCAATCATAAATTGGAAAATATAAATGGAATTCAAATCACTTAGAAACATCGAATCGTCGTTCAGGCAGATACGCCTGTTCGGTATCGTCTTCCTCTCGCTGTGCGCCGTGGTGACGGTGTGGAGCGTGTGGAACTCCTACCGTTTCGCAGAGAAGCAACGGGAGAAAATCTATGTGCTGGACAACGGCAAGAGCCTGATGCTCGCCTTGTCTCAGGATTTGTCGCAGAACCGCCCGGCGGAGGCACGGGAACATGTGCGCCGTTTCCACGAGATGTTCTTCACGCTATCACCTGAAAAAAGCGCGATTGAACACAACGTGAAACGTGCCTTGCTGCTGGCGGACAAGAGCGTGTACCACTATTATTCGGACTTCGCGGAGAAGGGGTACTACAACCGCATCATCGCCGGGAACATCAACCAAGTGCTGAAGGTGGACAGCGTGGTGTGCGACTTCAACGCCTATCCCTACCGTGCCGTGACCTACGCCACGCAGAAAATCATCCGGCAAAGCAACGTCACCGAGCGCAGCCTCGTGACCACCTGCCGCCTGCTGAACGCATCGCGGTCGGATGACAACCCGAACGGTTTTACCATCGAGGGTTTCACCATCATTGAGAACAAGGATTTACAGACTATCAAACGGTAACAGGACATGAAAAGTATCAGAAAATCAATGTGGGGCATGTATTGGAAACTCCACGACAAACGGAAACGCTTGGCGGCAAGTCTCAAAGGGTATCTGGACGGCTTGCCGCCGGAAACACGCCGCCGCATCGTGCTGGGGATGTTCGCCGCCTTCGCGGTGCTTGCCCTTTACACCTTCGGCAGAGCCGTCTATGACATCGGCAGGAACGACGGCTCACATATGGAAACGGGACACGCCGGACGGGTGGAACTGCCGACCCCGGCGGAAACAGGCAATCACTTAACACCTTATTTATATGGAACAGACAAAGAATGAACCGACGAAAGAGAACAAAGCTGCTCCCGAAACGGGGAAACCGAAAAAGGAGCGCGAACCGCTGACAGAGGCGCAACGGCTGAAACGGCAGAAGATGATCGTGCTGCCCGCTATGGTGTTGGTGTTCATCGGGGCGATGTGGCTGATATTCGCCCCGTCCTCCGGCAAGGAGCAACCGCCGGGAACGGACGGATACAACACCGAGATGCCCGACGCTGACAAGGCGAACCGGCAGATTATCGGCGACAAGCTGAAAGCCTACGAGCATGGGGAGATGGAAGAGCGTCAGGAGAGCCGCAACCGTGCCATCGGGCAGCTGGGCGACATGTTCGACCGCGAGATAGCGGGAACGGAGAACGGAGTGGACTTCGACCTCGCCAATCCGGGCGGCAAGGAAGAAAGGGCAAAGCCAGCCACGCCGCAGACCATCCAGTCCTCCGCAGCCGCCTACCGTGACCTGAACGCCACGCTCGGAAACTTCTACGACCAGCCGAAAAACGACAATGCGGAGATGGACGAATTGTTGGAGCGCATCGCATCGCTGGAGTCGGAACTGGAAAGCGAGAGGGGCAAGGCTTCCTCTATGGACGAGCAGGTGGCTCTTATGGAGAAGTCCTACGAGCTGGCGGCAAAGTACATGGGCGGTCAGAACGGAGGACAGCCATCGGCGGAACAGAGGGCAGAGCCAACTACCGTGCAGAAAGGGAAGAAGAACAAGGCAATGCCTATCAGACAGGTGGAGCATCAAGTAGTTTCTTCACTCTCACAGCCTATGAGTAACGCGGAGTTTGTCGCCGCCTTATCGCAGGAACGCAACCGGGGTTTCAACACGGCTGTCGGCACGGCGGAGGTATTGGACAGGAACACCATACCGGCGTGCGTGCATGGGGCGCAGAGCGTGACGGACGGGCAGACGGTAAGGCTGCGCCTGCTGGAGCCTATGGCGGTGGCAGGCAGGACAATACCCCGGGGTGCGGTGGTGGTCGGCACGGGCAAGATACAGGGTGAGCGGCTCGACATCGAGATTACCTCGCTGGAATACGACGGCACGATTATCCCCGTGGAGCTTGCGGTCTATGACACGGACGGACAGCCCGGCATCTTCATCCCGAACTCGATGGAGATGAACGCCGTCCGGGAGGTCGCCGCCAACATGGGCGGCTCGCTGGGAAGCAGCATCAACATCTCCACCAATGCCGGGGCGCAGCTCGCCTCCGACTTGGGCAAGGGGCTGATACAAGGCACGAGCCAGTACATCGCCAAAAAGATGCGAACCGTCAAGGTGCATCTGAAAGCCGGGTACAGGGTCATGCTTTACCAAGAAAAATATTGAAAACAATAAAAATTACCACTAAAATCCAAAAGTAATGAGAAAAGTAATCATCATGTTTGCCCTCGCTATGGGCATCATAACTGCCAACGCGCAGGAGAATGTAACCGTTGAAACGACCAACGGAAGTGAACAACCGACCTTGACGAAGGAGGTCTATCCGCAGAAGGAGGCGGACGGCGACCTATATCACGGGCTGTCACGCAAGCTGACCTTCGACCGCATGATACCGCCGCACGGTCTGGAAGTGACCTACGACAAGACCGTCCACGTCATTTTTCCGGCGGAGGTGCGCTATGTCGATTTAGGCTCGCCCGACCTGATTGCCGGGAAAGCCGACGGAGCGGAGAACATCATCCGTGTGAAGGCTACCGTAAGGAATTTTCCCAACGAAACGAATATGTCCGTCATCACGGAGGACGGCAGTTTCTACACCTTCAACGTGAAGTACGCCGCCGAACCGCTGTTGCTCAACGTGGAGATGTGCGACTTCATCCATGACGGCAGCACGGTGAACCGCCCGAACAACGCGCAGGAAATCTATCTGAAAGAGCTGGGCAGCGAAAGCCCGATGCTGGTGCGCCTTATCATGAAGTCCATCCACAAACAGAACAAGCGCGAGGTGAAGCATATCGGCTGCAAGCGTTTCGGCATCCAATACCTGTTGAAAGGCATCTACACGCACAACGGCTTGCTTTATTTCCACACGGAGATAAAGAACCAGAGCAACGTGCCTTTCGATGTGGACTA
>NZ_QTLN01000052.1:0-6054 GCF_003602735.1 Bacteroides sp. AF39-16AC
GATTGTAAACGGAGTGTTCCGAGTGGCGATAGGTGTAATCGTGGCTATCCTTTTCACCATTGCCTTCTTCGGCTTCATCCTTTGGTTATTCACCCTTTAACCCTTACCGACATGGCAAAGAGAAACTGCAAGACGGTAGCGCAGCAGTGCAAATATTACGAGGTGGACAACATCTTCGTGTATATGGTGGAAACGTACATCAACGGCAATTTTAGCACTTTCCGAAGATTGTACCACGAACTGAACAAGGACGCACGGAGGGACTTCATGGACTTCCTTCTCAGCGAGGTAGAGCCGACCTATTGGAGAGAGATACTTAAACAGACAATCTAAAAACGACAGCGATATGAAAGGAACAGACCATTTCAAAAGAACGATACAAATGTATCTGGAACAGCGGGCGGAGGAAGATACGCTCTTTGCGAAGAAGTACCGCAACCCTGCCAAAAACATAGACGAGTGTGTGACCCACATTCTGAACTATGTGCAGAAAAGCGGTTGCAGCGGCTTCACGGACGGAGAGATATTCGGGCAAGTCATCCACTACTATGAGGAAAACGAGATAGAGGTGGGCAAACCTATGAACTGCCAAGTGGTGGTGAACCATGTTGTGGAACTCACGGAAGAGGAAAAGGCGGAGGCACGTCAGAATGCAGTCCGCAGATACCAAGAGGAGGAACTCCGCAAGTTGCAGAACCGCAACAGACCGTCAGCGAGAAAAGAAACCCACCCCCAACCCTCATTATTTGATTTAGGCTTATGAAACCGAAGACCAAGATACAGAAAGAGGTGGCAAGACTTTCAGCCAACCTCCGCCCCATATCAACGACACAAATTGAATGGGCATACCGCCACTGCATTGAACATATAGGCTACCGCACCAAGAAAGGGAACATCACCTGCTCCGACTGCGGTCACGAGTGGCACAGCGACAGCGTACTGTGCGACACCCTTGAAGGTTGCACCTGCCCCAAATGCCATGCCGAACTCAAAGTGCAGGACACACGCAAACGTATCTACAAGGAAACGCAGTATTTCAGCGTGATAACCACCTGCAAAGGCTATCAGGTAATCCGTGTGGCGCAGGTCAGATGCGAGAGCAGGAAAGGCGAGCCGATGCACTTCTATTGCCACGAGGTTGTGCAGCGTTGGATTTCACCCGACGGTAAGGTTACGGACATGGCGTTGCTCCGTGGCTTCACATTCTGTTACTGCGATGTATGGGCATTGTGCAGCGCGATGGAGATAAGACCGCACAACAGCCTATACGATGATGTTGTGGCAAGAAGCTGTGCATATCCCAAAATGAGGGTATTACCCCAACTCAGACGCAACGGCTTCAAGGGCGATTTCCACGGCATTTCCCCCGTGCGTCTTTTCAAAGCCTTGCTTTCAGACCCAAGAATTGAAACCCTTATGAAAGGCGGTGAGATTGAGGTTATGAAACACTTTCTTTTCAATGCCCGTACTGCCGATGAATGCTGGGCATCATATCTGATTGCCAAGCGTCACAAGTATCTGATAGACAACTTCTCCATGTGGTGCGACTATCTGCGTATGCTCAACAAACTCGGTCAAGACCTCCGCAACCCGAAGAACATCTGCCCCGAAGATTTCATGGCGGCACACGACAACGCAACCCGAAAGATTGAAACCATACACGAGAAGGAACGAGCCGAGCAACGCCGCCGCTGGGAGATTGAAAGGCGTGAGCGTGAGCAACAGCGGCAACTGCAAAGGGAAAAAGATGCGGAGGATTTCATCGCCAACAAATCCAAATTCTTCGGATTGGTAATCACGGACGAGGAAATAATCATCAAGGTGCTTGAAAGTATAGACGAGTATTACAGCGAGGGCAAGGCACAGAACATCTGCGTGTTCGGCAGTGAATACTACAAGAAAGCCGACACCCTCATACTCTCGGCAAGGATTGGCGGTGAGATAATTGAAACCGTAGAGGTGGATTTGCGGACACTCAAGGTGGTGCAGTGCCACGGCAAGTACAACCAAGACACCGAATACCACGAGCGCATCATAGACCTTGTGAATAAGAACGCCAACCTTATCCGTGAGCGGATGAAAGTGGCATAGCATCAACCCTAAAACAACATTGATATGGAAGTAAGAATTGAAAGCATGATTTGTGTGTGGGACGATAAAATCCCTGCATTGTTCCTTGAATTTGTAAACCTCCTCACTCTCACAACGAGTGAGGGGGAATTGAGAAAGAGCGTAAAGGAGTTTGCCGAGAAGCACGAACTTGACAAGTTCTTCCTTTACGGCTTCGGCTCACACCATTTCTACCTGCACCAACGCTACACGAGCAACCCCGAAATGGTGATGAAGAACAGAGTTCTGTCAGTACATTTTTAACCATCTAAAAAGCAACATTATGGCAACACGAATGACCATCAACGGAGTAAGTACCTGCACGGAAGCAGGTACGGAGAAATACGAGCGTTTCCAATCGGGTATCGGCAGACGCAGGCGGACACTTGTGCAATACGACTACCGCCACACGGACGGAGAATTGTTCGCTTGTGTAAAAACCACATTGGACGAGTGCCGAACCGCAAGGGACAAGTGGCTGAACGCAAAGCAGGGAAAGGAGGGCAACCGATGAACACGACCTATCAAACGCTGATAGTCAAATTCAGCGAACCTATCACGGCATTGGACGGTATCTTTGACGATGCCCAAGCGTGGGGAACTGACACCCTCAAAGGGTGGATAGATGATTACGAAAGCACACGTTTCACCGCCACCGACAGCCATACGGCAGTCATCACGAGCGAGTATAATATGGAATGTGTGAAAGAGTGGCTGCAACGGCAGACACCCATTGCCGAGATGCGAGAATTTTGAACAAGTTGGCGGTGCGGACACCGCCAACACTTAAAACCCTAAAAACAACGGTTAATGATAGCACAGACGATATTACAGCAGATAGGCGGAAGAAGATTTACCGCCATGACGGGTAGCCGTGATTTCATCGACATGGGCAACGGCTTACGGATGAGCCTTACACGGAACAAGACAAGTGCCAACCGCCTTGACATCATCTATGATGCGGGGGCAGACCTCTACAATATGCGGTTCTACCGCAGGACATTCAGCAAAAAGACTTTCGAGTGCAAGGAAAAGTACATTGCCGTACACGAGGGCATCTATTTTGATATGCTGGAAGAAATATTCACGATGGTGACGGGACTTTACACACGCTTTTGAGTTGCGGCGGCGAGAGCCGCCCTACTTTCTTTCGGTGAGCATGATGGCGGACAAAGAAAGTAGCAAAGAAACCTCTGTGCCAATCTGCGATATTATTCACAAAAACAAGTTTTTATTATGGAAACAATCAGGCAGGACGGAAAAATCATCTTGCACGGCAACGACGGCATAAGCATAAAGATGATTTTCAAAAACCTTACGGGAAAGAATTTTCAAGGTAGGGAGTATGCGGACTATATCCGTCACATCGCAATCGGGAGCATGGGATTTACACCCGGAAGCATCGAATTTTGCAGGGATGGTGACGTGATAGATACGGGTACAATCCCGAATGTATGAAAAGCGGAAAATCCGATGAAGTTGGCGGCTTCATCGGATTTTCATTTACAGTCACGGGATATACAGCAGTGCAAACTCCGCCTTTCTCCGTTTGAGCAGCATGGCGTGGCGTTTTCCTTTGTAGTTGCAGAAGGCTACATACTCCCGGTAGATGTTCCTGTCGCCAGCCTCCAGCTTCTTTATCAAGGTGCTTTTAGGGATTGTCTTGCTACCCAAAAGCCGGTATGGACCCACGTTGTAAGCAAGCGTGGCAAGTAAAAGACTATCCTTCCCGAACTGCCGGAACATCGCGCAGAACTTCCGCAGGTCTTTCCGCAGGAGCGCGTCCGCCTGCCGCTTCGTCATGGTTCGTGCCGAGTACCTTTCGCCCGGCAAAATCTTGTGACCCCAACCCACGTATGGGTGGTGCTTTTCCGAGTGCCATCCCTCAAAATACTTCGTGCATCGTACCGCCCTCTCGAATAGAGACAGCCGGTAGATTGCCGCCTGCCCGTCCGTTCCCTCTTGGCGGCTGATCTGTGCGGACACAAAACAGACCGTCAGAAGCGAACAGAGCATTGTCATGAATACACGCATCATTTTAGCAAGGGGCTGAAGTTGCCGATGGGAACGATGGTCAAACCGTCATCCTTTGCATTCCGGTTGTTGAAGTCAAATTCCAACTCGAAAGAGTTGCCGAAGTTGTCCTCCACCACCACAATAAAGTTGTGCGCCTCTTCGCCCTCCGCCGTGTAGTACAGGCGGAACTTTTCGTTCTCCAGCAGGTAGCGGTCGTTAGGCAGGAAGGTGATGCCGTTATCCATTTTCAACTTTCCTTCTCCCTCAAACTGAAAATAGCGGATGGTGTAAAGCGTGTTAGCGAAGTCGCCCTCCTTTTTCAGCTCACAGCGGATTTCCACCGTCTGCCCCTTCGTCACCTTGTTCGGCACGGGCATGACCTCCACCGTGAAGGGATAGGACTGCTGGATGTCCATGTCGTCATCGCACGACACGATGGTGAATGACACAGCGGCTATCAGGCATAACGCCACCACCTTAAAGATATTTGTTCTCTTGTTTCTGTTGTTCAGTATGTTCATTTTTCTTCGATTTTTAGATGGTTGTTTTTCTGTTTTTTCGTTGTCTGTTGCAGATACTCGTTCAAGTCCTTGCAACCGCCATAGAGGGAGGAACGGTCGGCGACATGCGCCCCATACCGTTTGGCAAGAGCGTCAAGCGTCCGCCGTCCGGCTTCGTCACGGTCAAGGAAGCATCCGATGCGCCCGTAGCCGTCCAGCAATCCCGCCGCCTTCTCCACGTTGGCGACAGAGTTCAGTACAAGGCAGTCAGCGTTACCGGTTACGCCAAGCGTCACGGCGGAGAGAAAGTCCATGAAGCCCTCAAACACGAGGCACTCGTCAGCCGGGATTTCCTTCGTCCTTGCCAAAGACACATCTTTTGGCGGGATGCACCCCTTGAAATATCGGCTTCGGACTTCATATCCACCTGCCATATTCAGGAAACCGACAGCGAAATACCGTTTTCCACGCACACTGTAGTTCAGGCGGCAACAGTGGCGGGATGCTACTCCGATTGGTATGCCTCGTTCCTCTAAATACTCCGTCAGCGGTGAACGAAACAGCGGAGCGACCTCCACATCCTCAAAGACAGGTTCGGTCGGCTTCGGGAGATAGGCGGGCTTTTCCCATCCGGCAACCGTCATATTGGCGGCTTCCGCTATGAACTTCGCTTGCTTCATGAAGTCATCGCTTTGCAGAAACTCCCCGGCAAGCGTGAAGATGTCACCGCCCTTGCCCAAACCGAAGTCGTACCAAAGCTGTTTCGCCACGTTCACACGGAAAGAGGGGGTGCGCTCGCCCCTGTACGGGGCGATATACCACAGCTCGTTACCGCTCCTTCTGACAGGCTCATGCCCCAACCGTGCGAGAAAATCCGCAAGCGGCATCCTTCTGATAGCATCTATTTCCGTCCTTTCCATGCCCGTGTCAGTTGATGATGAACTTGACGCCGACCCCGAACTGCGTGTGGAACTTCCGCGTGTCGCCACCCCACAGGCAACGCTCACGCAGGTTGGCAAGCAGGGCGATACGGTCTGTCACGTAGCACTCCACATCGAGCGTCAGCGCACCGCCGTAGATGAAGGCGTCCCGGTCGTGCAGCGTGGAGCCGTCATGCAGCACCTTATTCCCCCAATTCACCGATTCATATCCGGCGAGAGCCGAAGCCCCGGCATAGACGAACACGATTTTTCGGGCGTCCGACAGTATCTTGAAGTAATATCCGCCCTCCGCCGTGAACTGCGCCACGGGTATCTTGGTATCCTTGTAGGGATTGTTTTTCAGGAGGTATTCGCCACCGAACACCCACTTGTTCCCCCTCTTCGTGTAAGTGGAGAGAGCCGCCCCGAAACTGTACCCGCCGTCCTTGCCGCCGGGATTGAAGCCGTCCGCCATGTCCGCCCTCACCTCGATGCCCTGCATCTTCGGC
>NZ_QTLN01000053.1:0-5654 GCF_003602735.1 Bacteroides sp. AF39-16AC
AATCTAATTGGGATAATAGTGCTTATCAAAACTTGTGATAACCACTACTATGAGGAAAACGAGATAGAGGTGGGCAAACCGATGGACTGCCAAGTGGTTGTGAACCACGTTGTGAAACTCACGGCAGAGGAAAAGGCGGAGGCACGTCAGAACGCTGTCCGCAAATACCAAGAGGAGGAACTCCGCAAGTTGCAGAACCGCCACAGACCGTCAGCGAGAAAAGAAAACCAACCCCAACCCTCATTATTTGATTTAGGCTTATGAAACCGAAGACCAAGATACAGAAAGAGGTGGCAAGACTTTCCGCCAACCTTCGCCCCATATCAGCGACACAAATAGATTGGGCATACCGCCACTGCGTTGAGCATATCGGCTACCGCACCAAGAAAGGGAACATCACCTGTTCCGACTGCGGTCACGAGTGGCACAGCGACAGCGGACTATGCGACACCCTTGAAGGCTGCACCTGCCCCAAATGCCATGCCGAACTCAAAGTGCAGGACACACGCAGACGCATCTACAAGGAAACGCAGAATTTCAGCGTGATAACCACCTGCAAAGGGTATCAGGTAATCCGCGTGGCGCAGGTCAGATGCGAGAGCAGGAAAGGCGAACCGATGCGTTTCTACTGCCACGAGGTCGTGCAGCGTTGGATTTCACCCGACGGCAAGGTTACGGACATGGCGTTGCTCCGTGGCTTCCTTTTCTGCTATTGCGATGTGTGGGCATTAGGCAGCGATATGGAGGTAAGACCGCACAACAGCCTATACGATGATGTGGTGGCAAGAAGCTGTGCATATCCAAAGATGAGGATATTGCCCCAACTCAGACGTAACGGCTTCAAGGGCGATTTCCACGGCATCTCCCCCGTGCGTCTTTTCAAAGCCTTGCTTTCAGACCCAAGAATTGAAACCCTTATGAAAGGCGGTGAGATTGAGGTCATGAAACACTTTCTTTTCAATACCCGTACTGCCGATGAATGTTGGGCATCATATCTGATTGCCAAGCGTCACAAGTATCAGATAGACAACCTCTCAATGTGGTGCGACTATCTGCGTATGCTCAAAAAACTCGGTCAAGACCTCCGTAACCCGAAGAACATCTGTCCCGAAGATTTCATGGCGGCACACGACAACGCAACCCGAAAAATTGAAGCCATACACGAGAAGGAAAGAGCCGCAGAGCAACGCCGTTGGGAGATTGAAAGGCGTGAGCGTGAGCAACAGCGACAACTCCAACGAAAGAAAGATGCGGAGGATTTCATCGCCAACAAATCCAAATTCTTCGGCTTGGTAATCACGGACGAGGAAATAATCGTCAAGGTGCTTGAAAGCATAGACGAGTATTACAACGAGGGCAAGACGCAGGGCATCTGCGTGTTTGGCAGTGGATACTACAAGAAAGCCGACACCCTCATACTATCGGCAAGGATTGGCGATGAGATTATTGAAACCGTAGAGGTGGACTTGCGAACCCTCGAAGTGGTGCAGTGCCACGGCAAGCACAACCAGGACACCGAATATCACGAGCGCATCATAGACCTTGTGAACAAGAACGCCAACCTTATCCGTGAGCGGATGAAAGCGGCATAGCATAACCCCTAAAACAACATTGATATGGAAGTAAGAATTGAAAGTATGATTTGTGTGTGGGATGATGCAATCCCCACGATGTTCCTTGAATTTGTGAACCTCCTCACTCTCACAACGAGTGAGGGGGAATTGAGAAAGAGCGTAAAGGAGTTTGCCGAGAAGCACGAACTTGACAAGTTTTTCCTTTACGGCTTCGGCTCACACCATTTCTACCTGCACCAACGCTACACAAGCAACCCCGAAATGGTGATGAAGAACAGAGTTCTGTCAGTACATTTTTAACCATCTAAAAAGCAACATTATGACAACACGAATGACCATCAACGGAGTAAGCACCTGCGCGGAAGCAGGTACGGAGAAATACGAGCGTTTCCAATCGGGTATCGGAAGACGCAGGCGGACACTTGTGCAGTACGACTACCGCCACCCCATAGACAGAGAATTGTTCTCTTGTGTCAAACCCACGTTGGACGAGTGCCGAGCCGCACGGGACAAGTGGCTGAACGCAAAGAAGGGAAAGGAGGACAGACTATGAACACGACCTATCAAACGCTGATAGTCAAGTTCAGCGAACCTATCACGGCATTGGACGGTATCTTTGACGATACCGGAGCGTGGGGAACGGACACCCTCAAGGGGTGGATAGATGATTACGAAAGCACACGTTTCACCGCCACCGACAGCCATACGGCAGTCATCACGAGCGAGTACAATATGGAATGTGTGAAAGAGTGGCTACAACGGCAGACCCCCATTTCCGAAATGCGAGAATTTTGAACGGGATGGCGGTGTCCGCACCGCCAATACTTAAAACCCTAAAAACAAAAGATATGATAGCCAAGACGATATTACAGCAGATAGGCGGAAAACGCTTCACCGCCATGACAGGTAGCCGTGATTTCATAGATATGGGCAACGGCTTACGGATGAGCCTTGCAAGGAACAAAACAAGTGCCAACCGCCTTGACATCATCTATGACGAAGGGGCAGACCTCTACAATATGCGCTTCTACCGCAGGACGTTCAGCAAAAAGACCTTTGAGTGCAAGACAAAGGACATTGCCGTACACGAGGGTATCTATTTTGATATGCTGGAGGAAATGTTCACGATGGTGACGGGACTTTACACACGCTTTTGAGTGGCGGGGCGGCGAGAGCCGCCCTACTTTCTTTCAGTGAGCATGATGGCGGACAAAGAAAGTAGCAAAGAAACCTTTGTCCAATCTGCGATAACTAAAAAATCCGCAAGTAAAACTTGCGGAGGCTATATATTGGGTCGTTATTTTTTGGTGGAGGGGAATGATAATCTCGAACCGTTGAACTACACATTTCTGCTTCGTCTCCATTTCCCCCAACGATTTGATACGTTCAATCATTTTTGTTGTTCCTTTCTGAATTTTCCTAAATACTTTCTTCATAATTTCGCTATACTTTTTATGGTTAATAACTATGTTTTGTATTGCTCTCACAACACTTACAACTTGAAGTGTTATTTGGAAACCGATAGGCAAAAATGGCTCAACGATGTCAATTAACGAGAAAATCCTACGATAATCTATCAAGTGATAGAGCAAAAGACGTGCCAAGTTAAATATGGCACGTCTTTTGCCAGTTTTGTCAGTCCTTTTATGGGATATACAACAGCGCAAACTCCGCCTTTCTCCGTTTGAGCAGCATGGCGTGGCGTTTTCCTTTGTAGTTGCAGAAGGCTATATACTCACGGTAGATGTTCCTGTCACCAGCTTCCAGCTTCTTGATTAAGGTGCTTTTGGGGATTGTTTTGCTGCCTAACAGCTTCGCCGGTCCCACATTGTAAGCTAACGTGCCAAGCAAAATCGAATCAACCCCGAATTTACGGAACATGGCGACAAATTTGCGCAGGTCTTTCCGCAAAAGTTCATCCGCATCCCGTTTTGTCATGGTTCGTGCCGAATACTTCTCGTTTGGCAAAAGTTTGTGACCCCAACCGACGTATGGGTAGTGTTTTTCTGAGTGCCAGCCTTCAAAGTAGCGGCAGCATAAAAAAGCACGTTCCATAAGCGGCAGTCGGTAGATTGCCGCCTGCCCGTCCGTTCCCTCTTGGCGGCTGATCTGCGCGGACACAGAACAGACCGTCAGAAGTGAACAGAGCATTGTCATGAATACACGCATCATTTCAACAAGGGGCTGAAGTTGCCGATGGGAACGATGGTAAGATCGTCGTCCTTTACATTCCTGTTGTTGAAGTCAAATTCCAGTTCGTAGGAGTTGCTAAAGTTATCCTCCACCACCACGATGAAATTATGCGCCTCATCACCCGCCGCCGTGTAGTACAGGCGGAATTTTTCGTTCTCCAGCAGGTAGCGGTCGTTAGGCAGGAAGGTGATGCCGTTATCCATTTTGAGCGAGCCTTCCCCCTCGAACTGGAAATAGCGGATGGTATAGAGCGTACCCGAAAAGTCGCCCTCCTTTTTCAGTTCACAGCGGATTTCCACTGTCTGCCCCTTTACTACCTTGTTCGGCACGGGCATGACCTCCACCGTGAAGGGATAGGACTGCTGGATGTCCATGTCATCGTCACATGACACGAGGGTGAATGACATGGCGGCTATCAGGCATAACGCCACTGCCTTGAATATTGATGTTCTCTTGTTTCTGTTGTTCAGTATGTTCATTGTTCTTCGATTTTTAGATGGTTGTTTTTCTGTTTTTTCGTTGTCAGTTGCAGGTACTCGTTCAAGTCCTTGCAACCGTCATAGAGGGAGGAACGGTCGGTGACACGTTCCCCGTATCGCATGGTAAGTGCGGCAAGCGTCCGCCGTCCGGCTTCGTCACGGTCGAGGAAGCAGCCGATGCGCCCGTATCCGTCCAGCAATCCCGCCGCCTTCTCCACGTTGGCGACTGAGTTCAGCACAAGACAGTCAGCGTTACCGGTTACACCAAGCGTCACGGCAGAGAGAAAGTCCATGAAGCCCTCGAACACGAGGCACTCGTCAGCCGGGATGTCATTCGCCTTTACCAGTGATACAGACTTCGGAGGTATGCAACCCTTGAAATATCGGCTTCTGACTTCATAGCCACCTGCCATGTTCGGAAAGCCAACGGCAAAATACCGTTTCCCACGCACACCGTAGTTCAAGCGGCAGCAGTGACGGGATGCGATGGCGTAAGGGATGCCCCGTTCCTCTAAATACTCCGTCAGCAGTGAGCGGAGCAGCGGAGCGACCTCCACATCCTCAAAAACGGATTCGGTCGGCTTCGAGAGATAGACGGGCTTTTCCCATCCGGCAACCGTCATATTGGCGGCTTCCGCTATGAACTTCGCTTGCTTCATGAAGTCATCGCTTTGCAGAAACTCCCCGGCAAGCGTGAAGATGTCGCCGCCCTTGCCCAAACCGAAGTCGTACCAGAGCTGTTTCGCCACGTTCACACGGAAAGAGGATGTGCGCTCGCCCCTGTACGGGGCAAGATACCACAGCTCGTTACCGCTCCTTCTGACAGGCTCATGCCCCAGCCGTGCGAGAAAATCCGCAAGCGGCATCCTTCTGACAGCATCTATTTCCGTCCTTTCCATGCCCGTGTCAGTTGATGATGAACTTGATACCGACCCCGAACTGCGTGTGGAACTTCCGTGTGTCGCCACCCCAAAGGCAACGCTCCCGCAGGTTGGCAAGCAGGGCGATACGGTCTGCCACGTAACACTCCACATCGAGCGTCAGCGCACCGCCGTAGATGAAGGCGTCCCGGTCGTGCAGCGTGGAGCCGTCATGCAGCACCTTCTTCCCCCAATTTACCGCCTCATATCCGGCGAGAGCCGAAGCCCCGGCATAGACGAAAACAATCTTTCGGGCGTCCGACAGTATCTTGAAGTAATAGCCGCCCTCCGCCGTGAACTGCGCCACGGGTATCTTGGTGTCCTTGTAGGGATTGTTCTTCAACAGGTATTCGCCACCGAACACCCACTTGTTCCCCTTCTTCGTGTAGGTGGAGAGAGCCGCCCCGAAGCTGTACCCGCCGTCCTTGCCGCCGAGATTGAAGCCGTCCGCCATGTCCGCCCTCACCTCGATGCCCTGCATCTTCGGC
>NZ_QTLN01000054.1:0-4834 GCF_003602735.1 Bacteroides sp. AF39-16AC
TCTTCCGCCGGGAAGTCCGCCGCATTGCCGGGTATCGCCGCCCAGTAGAGTGTCGGGCAGTCGATGGTGTTGTGGCGCGGCACGCATTCCATGCTTGCCAACTGGCTGCCCACGTCGTTCTTGATATGCTTCAGTTCCTCCGCATCGTCGCTCCACGCCATGACGTTGAAGTGTGCCCGTACCGAGGTCAGTCCGTAGGAATGGGCTTCGTTCAGGTATTGGTCTATCCACTCGCGGTTGATGCTGTTGCTCCTTGAATAGCGAGATAGCGACTGCATGTTACGGGCGGACTTCTCGAACTTCTGCAAGGTTTCCTCACTGTTGTCTATCAGCACATACTGGTTGTAGATATGGTTGCAGGAGAGCAGAAGCCCCACCGGGGAGGCGAATGACAGTCGGCAGTCACTCCGGTCGGTGGAGAGCTTCTCGTAACGGGTGTCGGTAGCCACCTTGCCCGGCAGGTCTTCCGCGTCGGAGAGGGTGTGCAGACACAGGCGGTTGTCGCCGATGCGCATCTCCCTTGCCGAAAGCTCGATGTCCTGCAAGGTGGTGTCACCTTCCGGCATGAGCGAGAAGTAGCGTTCAATAAGTCCCGTCTTTCCCTCAGTACCCACAATCTCATCGGTGGAGAGGCGGCGCAGCCTGACAAGCCCGCTGTCGTTCATGATGCGCTCGAACTGTTCGCAGGCTTCCAAGAACTTGGTCGTGGTTTCCCTGTCCAGCTCCTTCGGGATGATATGTCCCCGGCACAGCGTGCTGAAATTGCTCTGCATCCGGTTACGCTCCTTTGTTGTCTTGGTCAGGTAGAGGTAGCAGGTGTGTTTCAGGTACGGACGCTCGTTGAAGTGACGCTCGAAAGAGCGGCTTAAAAAGCTCATGTCGTCCTTCTGAAGCTCCGGTTTGTAGCGTTCCTTGATGAACCAGTCCTGTTTGTGGACGACGGAGTAGTCCGGCAGCACCTTGATAGCCTTGCACCAGCAACTGTGTATCGCCTCGTACTCCGCACCCGTCACGGTGTAAAGTTCCGGTAGTTCCACCTCGAAAGCCACCGTGATGTCGGCGTCCTTTGAGATGATGCAGCCATGCTCCACCGCTAAAAGTGGGAACCTGTTTTCCAGTGTTGTCATTTTCGATGTATTCCTCATTGTCTTTCTTCCTTTCGTTGTCGTTTGAACAGACGGGTTATCCGCCGCCGGTTGATAAGGTATCGGGGATGGCTCCGTGCCGCTCCTAATTTCATCAGCCCGTGTTCACCGTACCGGGCGTTCAGCGCGAAGGTCTGCCATACAAGGAGGGAGGACGATGCCGCGCCGAAGCCGATACATATCCACTGGTCGATACCGACCATGTAGAGGATGACGAACAGGACGAAGAGAGCCAGCAGACCTCCGCAGAAAATGAAGAGGTACTGTGCCTTCAAGCCCTTGAACTCTACCGGACGGCCGATACCCTTGTTGATTGGGTATTCAGCCATACATTATTTATTAAAGGAAGAATGAGCGCAGGATGGTGGCGGCAACAATCAGGAAGATGCACGCGCCGAACCACGAGGCGGCTGTCTTGCTGGTGTCGGGGTCGCCCGATGAAAACTTGCCGTACACTTTTACGCCCCCGATAAGCCCGACGACTGCACCGATGGCGTATATCAGTTTAGTTCCGGGGTCGAAATAAGAACTCACCATAGAGGTGGCTTCGTTGATGCCCGCGATGCCGTTTCCCTGCGCGAAAGCGGAGGCGGTTGCGGCGATGACAAGTGCCGCGGAGAGGATTGCTTTTCTGTTTTTCAAGATGTTCTTGTTCATAAACTGTTCTTGTTTTTTGCCGTCAAAAGGGTGGATGGTCCTTTGTCGGGCGGTTGATACTTTGTTTCTTTACTTTGGTTTTAGTGGATGCCCGTTTGTTTCCACGGACGTGGGCGTGTCCGTTGCGGATGGGGATGCGCCTTGCGTTTCCTCGCCGCGTGGGTTGATGTCATTCTTTCATGTTCATTTCTTTTATTGTTGTCATACATAGTTGCGAATGTCGAACTCCTCGATGTTGTCCGGCACGACGAACTCCTTTTCAGATTTCTTCAGCCGAATCTCGATAAGCCCCTTGATGCGGATGCCTATCTCCGAAGAGCCTTCCATCATTTTCTCGTACAACTCCGTGCCCTCCATGTCGGTGAACACCTTAGCCGCCTTTTCACGTTCCGCCTGTGTCGCGTCCGGGTTTTTGGCGGTCTTGCAGGCGTCGTCAATCTCGTCAAAGCTGCTGCCCGAAGCCCGTGGCGTGTCCGAGGCGTCCTCTTCCGGTTCGTCGTCCCCGTATCCCAGTTCCTCCGGCGGTATGCTCGTGAAGGTCTCATCGAGTTTTTCCTCCGGGACTTGTGCCGGGCGGGATGCGTTTCCCGTTTTTCCGTCGTCAAAAGTAGCCTCTTCCTCCGACAGCTCAATGCCTTTTTCAATAGTGGCGGCTTCTTGCGTCGGTATGGCAGCGGTTGTCCGGGTGGATGCCATCCTGAAACGGCTCTTGCCGATGATGTCCGCCTTTTCCGCAGGGACTTCCTCGTGTGCCGCTATGCGTTTAGCCTCATTCCCGTCCAGTGACCGCCATAATCCGACAATGCCCTTGAAGAAGCGGACAATCCGCGTGTCCATGATGCGCTCGTAAAGGAGCAGGAACAGGAACCAGAGGTTGCAGCCGACCGATACCGCCAGCAGAATGTCTGTCATGCTGATTGTGTAATTCATATCCTTCCGTTTTTGGTTAGAATACTGAATTGTAATTTCGGGCATAAAGGCTCTTTATCGCATCTTCGCACTGGTTGAAGTGGTGCGTCAGCACATGGTCGATGTAAGCGGACAGCGTAAGCCGGTCATGCCCGATTACACGGGTGATACGCATGATACGCTCGTGGTACTCCGGGCGCACATACGCCATCTTCCCCTCACGTGCCTTTACTTCCGGGTCGCGGATGAACAGGCGTTCATAGTCCTTCTCACTGCATTTGCCGCTTACCGGGACAGGCGACAGTATTTCCACACTCGCCTGCACTTGGGTAAACATACCTCCGCAGTCTTGCTGTGGTCTTTTTTCATTCGGTGTCATTTCTTTTTCCATTTTCAAATCAGATCTTCACGTTGTTTCTTGTACAGTTCGTTGATTCTCTCCTTGTGCTGTTCCAGATGCTGGCGCAGCACGGTATCCACATATCCGCCTACTGAGATTTCCCCTCCGGCGATGTCGTTCACGATTCTGAGGATCTTGCCGTGGACGTCACGGCTGATATAGACACATTGGCGGGTCTTTATCTCGTTGCGGCGCAGGAATAGCTCGTTGTAGTCCTCGTCCTGCCTTTTCCGGCGTCCACTTTCCCTCTGCGCTTTTTCCCGTGTTACGGGTTGCACAGGAGATGGTTCCGGTGCGGCGGTGTCCTCTTCGGTCGGTGCAGCTGCGGGTACTTCCTGTGCGGGGCGCAGTGTCCCGTCCTGTGTGCGCCGCCCGATGGAGGCTAACAGCAGTTCCTCGTCGATGCCTTCCGTGTTCACTTTCCTGCTGCCCATGCTCACTGCGGTCTGATGATGTCGCTTATCTCTTCGGAAAACTCCCGGATGCCACTCCCTTTCAGCAGTGCCGTGTCCATCGGGAAGATGGTGGAGCGGAAAACGCTCTTGCGCTCTTCCGAAAGGTCACGGCGGAACTTCTTGCTGTCGGGCAAGCGGGTGGAAAGTACCGGAAAGCCCATTTCGGCTATCACTTCCTCGTAGATGCCGTACAAGTCGTTCCTCTCCCTGCCGTCCACCATCGTCCAGAACAGATGCAGCCCCTTTGTTTTCGCCTGTCCGGTAGTCATCAGCCTGTCGCGGAACATCGTGACGAATTTCAGGGTACTCTCCACGACAAAGCGGTCGGCACTCAGCGGAGTGAAAATGTAGTCCATCTGCGAGAGCGTCTTTATCACGCCGTTGCTTCGGAGTGTGCCGGGCATGTCGAAGAACACCACGTCGGGTTTCACGTCCTCAGTGGCAATCATCCTCTCGGCATCGTCGAGGGCGTTCACCGCATTGCTTTTGACGATGGTGTAGGCGTTCTTTTTGATCCGGCGGAAATGGTCGCAAGCGAGAGCCTTGAAGTAGGTGCTGCTGTCGATAAGCCCCATTTCGTGTTCGCGCAGCCCGTGGATGCTGTGCTGCGGGTCGTCGCAGTCCACGACGGCGACATTGTAGCCTTTCACGTTGTGCAGGTAGCTGGCGGCAAGTGCCGTGACAGTGGATTTGCCGATGCCACCTTTCTGTGTTGCGAATGCAACGAAGATTTCCTTACTCATAGTTCCATTTATTTTAATTGTTGATGATTTGTTTTTCTGTTTCCATACGGATTTGGCTGTCGCACCATCCGCTTCCGTGACTACACACGCAGGCGGGTCGTCGCGTATCCGGTTCTGTGGTGAAGCGGTGCGTCGGACAAATGGTGATTGACGACATTGCGTCATGAAGTCATTGAATCCATACGTCACCGAATTGTCGGAGAACCGGGTTTCCGACGGTTCGGGTATCCGTTTCGGCAAGTATCCGAAGAAGCGGATTTCCGGGTATTTGAATGTTCCGTTTATCATATCTTCAAATCGTTCGTTTCTTGAATCATGCTGCAAATAAACAAGTATATTTTGGAACCTGTATCACTTCTCCGGCAAGTGGCGGCACGTTGCGCCGGTTGGCAGTCATTGACCGGGTCAAGCATCTGTCCGATACCGCTTTAAGGGCGTAACTTTGCACCCGGACAGCAGGGTTCGCCGATGACGCGCGGCCCGGAGTCCTGAAAGGTATTTTCCCAATCCGTCCCCTGACGGATT
>NZ_QTLN01000055.1:0-4325 GCF_003602735.1 Bacteroides sp. AF39-16AC
AAAAAAAAAGCTGATAAGCATATAAACAAGTTATGCTTTATAACAAGTCATTGATTTTTTACGGATAAGTGGTTGATTTACTGTCGGAAAAAGAAAAACAATAGGGAAAAAAAGCAAAGCAAAACCAACCAACGGGCGGTAGGACTGTGAACGGCTTTTTATGGCGTGTACACATTTGTGTACAAAAAGTTTGTATTTTATTGAAATATAGCTATCTTTGTACTGAATTTAAAAGCAAACAGATATGGAAGCATTATCAGTAAGAGAATACCGTAACAACCTCGCAGCGTCTTTCACCAAAGCTGACAATGGCGAGCAGGTACTAATTCGCAGGAAAAACGAGATTTACGCTTTGGTAAAAGTTGGTCGTGAAGATTTGATGATAACCCCGGAACTGCAAGCAAGGATTGACAAGGCAAGGGAAGAAATCAAATCCGGAAAGTGTGTTACCCTCAAAAGCAGTGAGGATATTGATGCTTATTTCGACAGTCTATGATGTACACAATTAGGGTTTCCGACGGGGTGGATAAGGTGATTGCCAAATGGAAGAAATCAAACCCCAATTTGTTCAAGAAGTATAAGAAAATCTACAAAGAATTGTTAGAGCACCCTAAGACTGGGCTTGGGCATCCCGAAGCGTTAAGGGGCGGTGGGGATATTACATGGTCTCGACACATTACCGCCCATGACCGGATAATCTATGACATTTACGAGGAAGTGGTAGAGGTCTACATTTTGGAGGTAGAGGGGCATTACAACGATAAATGATAAAACTGTTATGGTCGAATATTGTGTTTACTGGTTAGAGAACGGCGAGCCTATGCACGAGGTGTTCTCTAACCTTGCCGCCGCCGAGATGTACTCATGTGCGATAAGAGGGAAAGAAAACGTTGAATGGGTGGAGGTGTCCGAAGAAGAAGCCATTGATTTGGACGAACTGGAAGACATGTTCCCGGATGACTTCTGCGGCGTGTAATCCCCTTGGGTAGAAATGGGGTAGATTTTGTTAGGCTGTGGGGGATTTTCTAACACGCCGGGGCTTTTTTGCCGGGCGGTTAGTGTGGATGTATTCCAATGCGGTATGTGTATATATAGCAAGAAGTGTCCTTGTCGGACAATTCTTGCTTTTCTCGCTTTGCTCAAAAAGATTTTAAGATTACCTTTGTGACATGGAAGTAAGACGGAACGAAAAGATTACATTCCGCTGTACCCGGTATGAAAAGCTGGCACTTGCGGAGCAGGCAGCCCGATGTAGCATGAGCACATCGGAGTATTGCCGGAGTTTGTCCCTTGGAGGTCGCCCAAGGGAAAGGTACACCGAGGAGGAACGGCAGCTTCTCCGGGACATAGCCCAGTTGAAAGGAACGCTCCAACGGCTGAACAACTACTTCGGTGGTCGCCAGTACCGGGAGGTATTTGAAGAGAATCAGGCACTAATCACCGAACTTAAAAAAATACTTTCACGATGATAGGGAAAGGAAAGAGCATATCGCATGGTACGGCTGCACTGGAGTATGACCTTGCCAAAGAGATAGACGGACAGACAGCAGCCATCGAGATAGCCCGGCATGAACTTTACGGGTGTACGGGTGCGGAAATGGTACAGGAAATGAAACCATACCACGCTGATTTTCCGAACGTAAAAAACAATTGCCTACGTTTCGAGGTCAGTCCTTCGATAGAGGAAAGCGCCACCTTTACGGATGCGGACTGGGCGGAACTTGGTAACGACTTCATGCAGCGCATGGGGCTGGCGAACCACCAGTACATCATCATCCGGCACAGCGGTACGGAGAGCAAAAAAGAACAAGCCCACCTGCATATACTAGCAAACCGGGTTTCCCTTTCCGGGGAACTGTACCGGGATAACTGGATAGGGAAAAAGGCAACGGAAGCCGCCAACGCCATAGCCAAGGAACGGAACTTTGTACAGTCGCAGGACATCGGCAAAGCCAACAAAGCGGAAATCAAGGAAGCCATGGACGACGTATTGAAGAAGATGCAGGGCTTTGACTTGACTAAATTCAAGGAAGAACTTGGTAGGAGAGGTTTTAAAGTTCGGGAAGCCAGGGCAAGCACCGGAAAACTTAACGGCTACTACGTCACAGCCCGAAGCGGTACGGAGTATAAGGCGAGCGAGATAGGGAAAGGCTACACTCTCGCCCATATCGAGCGGACACAAAGCAAACTGAAATATAACTCAATGAACATATCTCATGGAAACAAACTCACATCCGGAAGCGGTAGCTTCCACCGTTAAGCAGGGACAGTACAGCCCCCGGAAAAGAAAAGACACAGCACCAAAGGTTAACCCGCAGCTTGCGATAGAACTGTTTTTTCAAGAAATGGGACGTATTGAAGCCTATACAAAGCGCATAGAGGATGCAACATCCCGAAAGGTACAAATAGACGGGAAAAGCCTCGAAAGTGCCGAAAATCGCCTAAAAAACGTATTGTCGGACTTTGAACGGCAGGGGTACAGAATGAAAAACGGCGGTTATGTGGACAAACGGATTTCGTTCTACTCAATCCTTTGTGCTGTTATCTCCCTATTGTTCGCTTGTTTCATGTGCTATCTTTGGACGGATGCAGCCAAAGACCGGGACAACTACAAGCAGTATTATGAATACTTCCAAGAGCAGGCAAGGGAACAAAAGGGAAACAAATAAACTCTAACTTTACGAATTATGGGAACAACGGAACACGAAGAACCCCGGTTCTTCTTCATACTGAACAAGGGTGCGAAGTCCGGCGGCGAAATCACCCATGCTGTCCTAAACGGTAGTATCGTTTCGAAGCCGGCAGGCTGGGACGCCTTTCATGGGCTTGTACTGGCGAAAGAGAAACTAAGCAGCGAGGAAATACAGCGGCAGATGAAAGAGCTTGGTGTAGAAATGGAAATCGTTCCTCTGATTTGACAAGATTACCCCGGCTGAAATATACCGGGGTAATCTTGTCACTTATCCTTGATTTTCCCTTTAAGGGCGTTTATAATCCACCCTTTTGGATTTGTTTTTGTCCTTGATTTTCCTCTAAGTATGGCGAGTTCTGTCATGATGTCTGGAAGTTCCATTTGTGCTGTTACAAATAAATCCCGGTTGTTTTTGATTTCTTTATCGGAGAACTCCAAAGATGTTTTTAAGTAACTTATCACTTGCCTACCTAAATCCCATGAAAGCCCGGTTTGCTTTTGTAGCTCTTTTTTGTATAGCTCTGCATCACGATGCTCTGGCTTGAATATTGGATAGAAGTTGAAACTTACAATTTTTTTCCCCTCCTTGTTTGCGGACCATTCGAATGTATAAGGACTTAGTTCGTCCAGCTCATTTTTTGCAGGTTCAATTACTTTCCGGACAAAATCGTTTGTCTTTGCGTATTTATCTTGTACTTTAAACATTTCTTTGAGCTGTTCAAGTGGATAGATTAGTTTTGTTTTCTGACCGCTTAAAAGTTCGTAGAACCGCATAGAATATACACTCTTAAACTTCATCGCAGTGGCTAATTCGTATTTGCGAAACCCTTTTGAAAAATCTAAGCAGCAGTCCCATATGTGTGAGTCTATTTGGAATGATACAACAGATGAACGCTTCTTTATCTTTGGCAATGCAATAATAGAAATGCTTATCCATTCTTTTTCATCCTCATAGGTAAAGATTTTCTTTTGTAGAGATAACAGTGCTTGTTTTACACGTGTGTAGTTTTCATCACTTTCTCCATTTAGCAATGAAGCAATAGGCATTGTGATGTGAACGGTATCAAAAAGTGTGTGTTCTATTTTTTTACAATCAGTTGCAAACCTAACTCCTTGGAGTTCACCTTGAGCCATTTCTACAATTCTATAAAGTATGCGCTTCTCATAAACGGAAAAGTCATACTTGGCTGTCGTCATAATATAGCTTTGTATTTGGTCTTTATTGACGACTGTTACACTGTTGTTCTTCTGTTGTTTCGTTTTCATCATCTACACGAAAGGATAAAATACTGTTGGCTTTATCTATGTGAGGAGCGTATATTTCAGAAAATTTTGCGAGGATAGAAATTGCGTTTTTTACCCTTTCAAATTCTTCTTTCTTAAAATGAACTATGATTTTCTTCATCCTTTATTGATTATTAGTATGTTGCGCAAATATAATAAGTAATTACGACTTGTGCAAATGGAAATCGTAGATGATGCAAAATAACATTCAAAAAGTCGTATTTGGAAGAGAAAATAACATTCAAAAAGTCGTAGTAATGTGTTAAATAGCATTCAAAAAGTCGTAGTAATGTGTTAAATGAATTGTGTAAGCGGTTGGATTTCAGCGTGATTTTTAGTTAAAAAAAAA
>NZ_QTLN01000056.1:0-3699 GCF_003602735.1 Bacteroides sp. AF39-16AC
ACAATACTGGAATGGAACGATAAAGATATCGAGCATTACCATGCACGGCGTATGGCAATGGACAGTATGCTCTGCCGTTTCAAGGCCACCTATCCAGCAGAGCGCATCGATAGTGTGCGCAGTCTTTTAGAGGATAAGGAACGACAGATGTTCCAGATAGTCCGGTTAATGGATGAACAACAATCTATTAACAAGAAGATAGCCAATCAAATTCCGGTTATTGTACAGAAAAGTGTGCAGGAACAGTCCAAAAAGCCAAAACGAAAAGGTTTCTTAGGCATATTCGGCAAAAAAAAGGAAGTAACTCCAGCAGTATCAACCACTATCCTTCATTCGGTCAATAGAAACGTAATCAGCGAACAGAAAGTGCAGGATCGCCAATTGTCGGAACAAGCCGACAGCCTTGCAGCTCGTAATGCAGAACTTAACAGACAACTGCAAGAATTGATTTGCCAAATAGAAGAAAAGGTACAAACCGAACTGCAAAGCCGGGAAAACGAAATAGTTGCCATGCGTGAAAAGTCATTTATGCAAGTAGGCGGTTTAATGGGATTCGTTCTTCTATTGTTGTTAATTTCCTACATCATCATACATCGTGATGCAAAAAGCATTAAACAATACAAGCACAAGACAACTGATTTGATAAGGCAACTGGAACAATCCGTACAACGGAACGAGGCACTGATAACGTCAAGGAAGAAGGCGGTACATACTATCACCCATGAACTGCGCACACCGCTGACAGCAATAACAGGCTATGCCGGACTGATACGGAAAGAACAGTGTGAGGATAAGTCCGGGCAGTATATCCAAAACATACTGCAATCCTCCGACCGTATGCGGGATATGCTTAACACTTTGCTTGACTTCTTCCGCCTGGACAACGGCAAGGAACAGCCCCGTCTGTCACCCTGCCGGATTTCAGCAATCACGCACACACTTGAAACGGAGTTCATGCCTGTTGCCGTGAACAAAGGGCTGTCCTTGTCCGTGAAGACTGGACACGATGCCATTGTATTGACCGACAAAGAGCGAATAATACAAATCGGGAATAACCTGCTGTCAAACGCTGTCAAGTTCACAGAAGAAGGCGGTGTTTCTTTGATTACTGAATATGATAATGGAGTTCTGACACTGGTCGTTGAAGATACAGGTACAGGCATGACAGAAGAGGAACAGAAACAAGCGTTCGGTGCGTTTGAACGTCTATCAAATGCCGCCGCAAAGGAGGGTTTCGGGCTTGGGCTTGCCATAATGCGTAATATTGTGTCGATGCTTGGCGGAACAATCCGTTTAGACAGCAAGAAAGGGAAAGGCAGTCGTTTCACAGTTGAAATTTCTATGCAGGAAGCTGAAGAACAGCTTGGATATACAAGCAATACACCTGTTTATCATAACAATAAATTCCATGATGTTGTCGCCATTGACAATGATGAGGTATTACTTCTGATGCTGAAAGAGATGTATTCCCAAGAAGGAATACACTGCGACACTTGCACCGATGCTGCGGCACTGATGGAAATGATACGCCAGAAAGAATACAGCCTGTTGCTGACAGACTTGAATATGCCCGATATAAACGGTTTCGAATTGCTGGAACTGTTGCGTTCGTCCAACGTGGGCAATTCACCAACAATCCCGGTGGTTGTGGCAACCGCTTCGGGCAGTTGTAACAAAGGGGAACTATTGGCAAAAGGCTTTGCCGGATGCCTGTTCAAACCGTTCTCCATATCGGAACTGATGGAGGTTTCCGACAGGTGTGCCATAAAAGCGACACCGGACGGGAAACCGGACTTTTCCGCCTTATTGTCCTATGGCAATGAAGCCGTCATGCTGGAAAAGTTGATAACTGAAACAGAAAAGGAAATGCAGGCGGTACGGGATGCAGCAAAAGAAAAAGACCTGCAAAAGCTGGATTCCCTGATCCACCACCTGCGCAGTTCGTGGGAGGTGCTCCGTGCCGACCAACCGCTGAATGTACTTTACGGATTGCTTCGTGGCGATGCTCTCCCGGATGGTGAAGCGTTAAGCCATGCCGTGACTGCCGTGCTGGATAAGGGAGTGGAAATAATACGGTTGGCAGAAGAGGAAAGGAGAAAATACGAAGATGAATAAGACAAAAATAATTGTGGTGGAAGACAACATCGTGTATTGCGAATATGTCTGCAATATGCTGTCACGGGAGGGCTACCGCAATATGAAGGCTTACCACCTCTCAACCGCGAAGAAACATCTGCAACAGGCAACAGATAATGATATCGTGGTTGCCGACCTGCGTCTGCCTGACGGCAGTGGCATAGACCTTTTGTGCTGGATGCGAAAGGAGGGAAAGATGCAGCCCTTCATCATTATGACCGACTACGCCGAAGTTAATACCGCCGTGGAAAGCATGAAACTCGGCTCGATAGACTATATTCCCAAACAGCTTGTGGAGGATAAACTTGTCCCCCTGATCCGTTCCATACTGAAAGAACGTCAGGCAGGACAACGCCGTATGCCTATATTCGCCCGTGAAGGTTCCGCCTTTCAGAAAATCATGCACCGCATAAGGCTGGTAGCCGCCACCGATATGAGCGTGATGATATTTGGTGAGAACGGCACGGGCAAGGAGCATATTGCCC
This sequence comes from Bacteroides sp. AF39-16AC, assembly GCF_003602735.1. Taxonomy (NCBI): domain Bacteria; kingdom Pseudomonadati; phylum Bacteroidota; class Bacteroidia; order Bacteroidales; family Bacteroidaceae; genus Bacteroides; species Bacteroides sp. AF39-16AC. Next base: position 2,622 of record NZ_QTLN01000056.1, read on the forward strand.
ACCTGTTGCATGACAAGAGCAAACGTGCAGGCAAGCCATTTGTGGCGGTGGACTGCGGTTCACTCTCCAAAGAGCTTGCACCGTCGGCTTTCTTCGGACACGTCAAAGGTGCATTTACAGGTGCGGACAATGCCAAGAAAGGATATTTCCATGAGGCGGAAGGCGGCACGTTGTTTCTGGACGAGGTAGGAAACCTCGCGTTGGAAACCCAACAGATGTTGCTCCGTGCCATACAGGAGAGGCGGTATCGCCCGGTCGGAGACAAGGCAGACCGGAATTTCAATGTCCGCATCATCGCTGCTACCAATGAAGATTTGGAGGTATCGGTGAATGAAAAGCGTTTTCGGCAGGATCTTCTGTACCGCCTGCACGACTTCGGGATAACCGTTCCTCCGTTGCGTGACTGTCAAGAAGACATTATGCCGCTGGCAGAGTTCTTCCGTGATATGGCAAACAGAGAGCTGGAGTGTAGCGTGAGCGGGTTCAGTTCCGAAGCACGTAAAGCGTTGCTGACACACGCATGGCCGGGCAACGTGCGGGAACTTCGGCAGAAAGTTATGGGTGCTGTATTGCAGGCGCAGGAAGGTGTTGTCATGAAAGAGCATCTGGAACTTGCCGTGACGAAACCGACCTCTACTGTCAGCTTCGCCTTGCGCAATGACGCGGAGGATAAGGAGCGGATATTGCGTGCGTTGAAACAGGCAAACGGCAACCGGAGTGTCGCCGCAGAACTGCTCGGCATAGGCAGGACAACACTATACAGCAAACTTGAAGAGTATGGACTTAAATATAAATTCAAGCAATCATAGCCCGTAATTCACTGAATTTGGCTATCTTTGCATAACATTTGAGAAAAACGGCGATTGGCAGGAGCTTTTCGCCGCCAACATATAGGATAAGACCGCAAGGCGTTTCAAGCGAAAATCTGGTAAATTGGAACTACGGAGACGATTGCGTGATGCTTATGCTATGCTTACGCATAGCGTGCATTCACGTACTCTCCGTAAAGGCTTTACCAGAGCCATCGCTTGAAGGTAGTGTGAATTGCACGCTACTTTTTTACCCTTGCCTAACGAAA
>NZ_QTLN01000057.1:0-3490 GCF_003602735.1 Bacteroides sp. AF39-16AC
CACTATTATCCCAATTAGTGACTTATCACAAGTTGATATTTTTGTTGAAGTATAAAATATTAAAAAACAATACTTTACAACGTCACTTTTGATAATGTGCTCCCGATAATATTTTTATCTTGTGTCGTAACCAAATTATATTTGATATGGCACAAGAAAAATTACTTCAAGACCTCGTTGACCAATGCAAGGCATTGATGAACGAAGCTGGTTACAGTGCGAGAACACTGGCCACTTACAATGAACTGTGGGAATGGCATCTGAAACCTTTCATGCAGCAGAAAAGAATTACGATGTATACCTCTGAAGTCGGTTTTGATTTCTTAAACTCCCTGCCGGGAGACAAGCTCACACTAACCAATCGCTGGAGACGTGTTATCACTATCCTTGACACAGTCCTTCAGGATGGCAAAATCGGGCGAATTAAACCGCAATGGGTATCGTTCGACATGCCTGGCGAAATTGGAGAAATTGCCAAGTCGTTTTTGGCTAAAAAGAAATCACAGTTGGTTAGTAGCATAACTGTTCAAGTTTATAACCGTATGCTGGGTCGCCTCATATCTTTCCTGAGTATAAAAGAGGTTACAAGCCTTTCCAAGATGTCGGAACCCCTGCTTCTTGAGTTCCTCTCATCATCACAGTCAAACCCATCACAGAGAGTGATGGTCGTCCGTGGCTTTTGCCAATATCTTGTTCAAGAGGGTTTGGTTCCTGCTCATTACGGAAGTCTGGTTCAAGGCTATCGTTTCCCAATTCGAGAAAAGCTACCGTCGGTATATACACCGGAAGAGGTACAATTGATAGAGAAGGCTATAAACCGTAACAAGGTCGGTGGGAAACGTCTATATGCCATGTTTCTTCTTGCGGCAAGACTTGCACTTCGCATCTCCGATATCATACGCCTAAAATTGAAAAACATAGACTGGGATAGGAATATCGTCCGCATCGAGCAGTTCAAAACCGGAAAAGTCGTGGAACTTCCTCTGCTTGTGGAAGTTGGCAACGCAATAATAGATTATCTGCGCAGCGAAAGGCCGGTATGCAATGACGAGCATATGTTCATCTCACTTAAACCTCCGTTTCAGCGCGTCTCCAAGGACACGGTCAATACAGGTTTCAGAAAAGCGTTCAGCGATGCCGGCATAAACGCCGGGCGACGTCATCATGGTATCCATGCCATGCGTCATTCACTCGCTTCGGAACTTCTGAGTTCACAAGTCCCGCTGCCGACAATCTCCGGAATACTCGGGCATACAAGCCAGACATCAACAATGAACTACCTGCGCGTGGACATAGAGGCAATGAAATGCTGCTTGTTGCCGGTACCGCCCGTGCCGGATGAATTCTACAATCAGAAAGGAGGCATCTTGTATGAATAATACGATAATCTTCAAAAGCTCTTTTGCCCGGGTAATCAATGAATACCTGCGCATAAGACAGAGCCAAGGTGTCAACATCGCCCATGAGCTGACAATAATGAAAGAGCTGGATCAAATAATGGCCAGACATGGAAAACCTGTGGAACGGATTACCCGCGAGCTTATCGAGGAATGGCAGAGTATGCAATTTAATGAATCTGATCGCACAAAATACGCAAAGGCTTGTCAAATGATTAGATTTTGTACCTACCTGTGCCACATTGGAATCGACTCATACATTATGCCGAAGCCCAAACGGCCGGCCAATTCTTTTGTACCAAGAATCTTCTCCAAAGAAGAAATTGCAAAAATTTTCAGCATTGCCGATGCTACAACTCTACCAAAACCCATGTTCAACAGTTGCCTTATATCAATGCCTGCTTTGATTCGTTTTCTGTATTACGCAGGTTGTCGAGTCGGAGAGACAATCTCGATTAACAACGAGGATGTCGATATGGTCAAAGGCATGGTTCTTTTGCGTAATACCAAGAACAGAAAGAACCGGTTGATACCTTTGAATGACAACATGAAATCCATCTTCTCCCAATACCTATGGTATCGCGCCAGATTGAAGGCCGATGGCCTTGACATTCCATCAGGTCCGTTCTTTGTCAAGGCAGACGGCACAAGAATCTCCGCCAACTCTGCATACAACAGGTTCAAGGAAATTCTGGAGAAATGCGGAATATCTCACCTTGGCCACAATCAGGGACCTCGCCTGCATGATATCCGCCACACCTTCGCTGTACACTCGCTTCAGCATATGGTCGAATCCGGCCTTGACATTTATACTGCTCTTCCGATATTGTCGGTGCTTCTCGGACACTCCAGTGTATATGCTACGGAAAATTATGTCAGACTCACCATCCAGTTATTCCCTGACATTGTAACAAAAAACGGAGATGCCGTGAAGTCAATCTTCCCAAACATTGATACGCCATGAAAATAGAAACAGACTTTGGTAAATATGTCACACTGTTCTTCACACAATATCTTGTTGGAGAACGCGGTGTCAGTCCCCACACGTTGAGAAGCTATAGCGACACGTTTAATCTTTTCTACGATTTTATGTCATTGGTGCGTTCAGTTCCAGCCCACAAAGTAAGGCTTAAAGATGTGACTCATCAGACAATCAAGGACTTCCTTTTTTGGTTGGAAAAAGAAAAGAATAACCTTGTGTCAACACGGAACATACGATTGGCCGCCATTAAGTCGTTCTCCTGCTTTATGCAGTACTATGATACGATGCACGTGGGCCAGTGGCAGGCAATACTTGCGATTAAACAAAAGAAAATCGACCGCGATGCATTCTCGTACCTAACTACGGAGGGCATGGCACTGTTGCTCTCGCAAATCCCGACAGATACGAGGGATGGCAGGCGGCATCTCGCCATACTCGCTTTTCTCTATGACTCAGGTGCAAGAGCAAGCGAATTGGTGAACCTTAAACCAAGCGACATCTTCTTTGAAATTCCGGCACATGCGACCCTCTTTGGCAAAGGGCGGAAACGACGCATCGTTCCGTTGCAGGACAAACTGTGCGCCATTGTCAAAAAGTATATGGAAGATTGGGATTTAGACACTGCTGACACATCCAACCGACCGCTCTTCATGAACAAAAACGGTCGAAAATTGACAACAACTGGTCTGGCATATATCATCTCACTTTACGCATCTCCTGCGAGAGTGTTGCGTCCTGACCTGATACCCGGAAAGTTGTCGCCACACTCATTCCGTCACTCAAAGGCTATGCATCTTCTCCAATCCGGCGTGAACATAATCTATGTCAGAGACATTCTTGGGCATGTTTCCATGAAAACTACTGAAATATATGCACGGGCAGATTCTAAGCAAAAGCGTGAAGCTCTGGAAAACGCATATCAGGATTTAATCCCCAAAGCATCCACGGATGGGGTATGGGAAAGCGACCAAGAACTCAAAAAATGGTTGAGAAGTCTTGGTAGATAAAAATATTATCCAAAGTCGTTTTACAAAGTTGGGTGTTGTACCAATTGATAATCAACACTATTTGTATGCGACTTTGGATAATAATCTAATTGGGATAATAGTGC
>NZ_QTLN01000058.1:0-3438 GCF_003602735.1 Bacteroides sp. AF39-16AC
TGTTGCTCAGGTACTTAAAAAAAATATTTTATAATAGTGTTGCGGAATTAAGGGGTTACTGAACTGAAAGAGAAGCAGGAAGCACAGGTAACGCCAGCCAGTCGGGAGGAAACTCTCGAAAGACTGAACGCAATCGAACAGGTATTGTCGGAATTGCACAACAACCCGGCTGTCCCCGAAAAGGATTTGCAGGCTATCCGAAGCCAGCTTGACGAAATAAGGAACAGGATGCAGGGTCAGCAGAAACATATCGAGGACACCAAGAAAATAGTATTGGAAACCTACCGTTGTTTCAAGGTAATGATTGACGCTTTAGGCTCTTGCAAGACGGACAAAGAGGAAGCTGCACCCTTACCGTTCTATCAACGGATTTACAACAAGGTCGCTTCTTGGATTCGTCCGGGATTGTTTCTTTTTTCGGCAGTGCTGGTTATCTGTTCCGCTTCCATATTCTTGAATGTCCGTTTGGCTGAACGTATGCAGCAGTTGCAGGACAACGATATGAAATACCGCTATTTGCTGATGCAAGGACAGGCAGACGGGGAAACTTTTGATATGCTGGAAAACAAGTTCAAGTGGCAACGGGATAACGGTTTTATCCGAAGTCTGACCGATTCAGTGATGGATTTTGAATACCGCATCCAAAAGCAGGCGGAAGCACTGGAACGTGCAAGGCTGTTGAACGAGCAAGCCGAACAGCTAAAGAAAGAAGCCGATAAGTTGGGCAAGCCATAAACGGGGAAAGCCGGGACGGATGAAGCTCATTCACCGTTCCGGCTTTTCAGATTCACTTCTTTTTCTTTGTACAGTGTTCTTTCTCGAACTGGCGTAGCGTGGTAATACTAAACCTTTCCTTGATGAATTCCCGAACATCGGAAGCCTTGTAATATACTTTTCCGCTGATTGTGAAGTACGGCAGCGCACCGAGAGCCCGGTAGCGTTGCAGGGTCTTGATACTTACTTTGAACAGCAGGCATAAGTCTTGATTATCCAATAGGTTGTCATCTTCGGGCAGTACCCTGTCGGCATTGCGTAGTATCCGTACATCCTTGCAGAATTCTTCCAGTTTGGCGTACAGCTTCTGCATCCATTCACCAAATTCGTCATTGTCTATATACATAATTGCTTCATGTTTCAGATTATACATTCTTGTTTGTCAATCGATTGATGAAGCAAAGTTCTAAAAACGGATGCAAAGAAATTACAGGGGAACTAATGGAATCCCCTATAAATTAATTATAAGTTGCTGATTATCTATATCCTTTCTTGTCGTGTTCCTTTCGGATAAGTTCTGCCAGTCCATTAAGAAATTCGGTGAGTTTGCCCGGCTTTCGTTTTATCACGTCCTCATGTTTTTGGTGGCAGTCGCTTATCTTGATGTTAAACAACCATTCAAACCCTTTGGATAAATCTACCAAGTAGGCAGGTTTACCGTTCTGATAAACGATGTCTTTGGAAAGGAATAAGCCGCTTACCATTTCCATGATATTGATAAGGGTCGTTTTGTCAGCAAGATAGAGAGGGGAAAGAGATTGCTTATTAGCACGTTGTTGTAGTTGTTCCGGGTACTTGATGCGCCATTCAATAAGGCGTATTTCAGTGTTTAAAAGTCCTATCGCTTCATCTATAAGATGTAAATAGGGCATTTTTTTCTTGCTCAAACCGTGCGCGATACGATTTAAGACGATACAAGCCAAAAGAAAAATAGCGGAGTAATACGCTATAATCCTGTTCATTGATACTAAAATTGGCTACCCATGTAGCCAATTCCTCAATCGCTTCTGCTAATTCGGATGCAGAAACTTTGCGCTGTGAGTATTCCGATAATAATTGGAAAAATCTCTGATGTAATAATTTTTTCATTTTATAAATTATAATGTTTGAGAATAGGCGGTGTGGGCGTTAAATCATAATAATCTAATTCACTAATAGCAAGACGGAAATAAACTAAGTCTGAATATGAATGATATAAGCGAATTAGAACAGGATTTGTTTCATAGATTTCTTTTCCTATGCTGTCAGAAACATCAAAGATAGCTTTCCCCTTTACTCTTACTGAGATATTTCCATCCATTGCAAGTAATTCCACAAAAGGATTTTTTTGTAGTTGCTGATAAACTTCTTTATGGGTAGCAGTTGCAAAATAAAGGGTATCTTTTTCTCTCTTCATAATCTGAAAGACACGAATTTTAGGCTTATCCCCTTCTACTGTAGCGAAAGCCACGTCTCTGTGTGCAGATAAAAAAATTAAAACCTTTTCCATATTATATTTATTTTAAACAATATAAGGCTACTGGCAGTAACCTTATATTGAATGTGAAATTTGATTTACTTATATAAAACCTTAGCCAAATCTGTTAATCCTGCTTCTCCGGGTAAATTGGGATAAGCCTTTTTCAGAGCTATGATAAATAAATCGGCTGTTTTATTTGCAGCAATTGTATGTTTCATTGTTTTTAGATAGCTAATCTTAAATTCTACCATATCTTTTTTTGCCACTTTCCCATGTCCGCCAACAAAATATTCGCAGCCGGATTTTAAAGCCTTTTCTGCCTCTGCAATTTCTGCATCAATTGCAGCTAAAGAAGATATTTGTAAATGGCTGACATGTGATTTAGCAGGTGCCCAATGCGTATAGTAAACCTTACTACCTATTATAATACTTGCTGCCGGGAAATCTGTGGAAGCTCCTTTCTGAAAAGAGAACTTTACACCAACCCAATTTTGAGTACTGCCCAAAGGGATTTCTTTTGTATTTCCTGTTGGCATGGGAGCAATAGCATTACCAAATACTTTTATGAAGTTCTGCATCATACCACCGTAAATATTACCTTTAACAAAATCCGGCATTCCCTCAATCATCATAACATCGTGATTTCCCGTTCCACCTACATGATAATTAGTGATAATTTTCTCTACTGGTTTGTTTAATGAAACCACGTAACTATCAAATTCCGATACATTATCTTTGAACAATGGCTGTTCCAAAGTAACAAGCCCGGTTTTGCCCTCTATAATATAACTTGCATCTCCAAGTGCATCATTCGTATTATATACATGAAGTCTGAAACTACCTAAATCCAATACTTCAAAATTACCTTTTGTTTGTGCTCCTGCCACTACTGATGTAAAAGCCAGTAAAAATAAAAATATTTTTCTCATAATTTCTTATTTTATCATCAATAACCAATAGTAAAACGTTCCCGATGATGATTTGCCTGTTCCATTTCATCTACCATTGCAACAGCGTAATCTTCTACTGAAATATGGCTGTTGCCGTTTTCATCAACAATAAGGTTATCCTTTCCCAAACGGAACTTCCCTGTACGTTGTCCCGGTTCAAGAGTTCCGGCAGGTGAGAAAAACACCCAGTCGATTTCTTTTTCCTCAAATCCGCAACTAAGCTCTTCAGCGTCCTTCTTGCGTCTAAACGTCCTC
>NZ_QTLN01000059.1:0-3414 GCF_003602735.1 Bacteroides sp. AF39-16AC
GTGGGTGTGGATGCGACCGCGCGGGGGATGAAGCCGCCTATCTTGACGGTGGCTCCGAGCATACCTACAGCCATCGTCAGCACGGTGTGGCCCACCTCGGCGAGCTTCGCGCTGTCGGCGTCGCCCGTCTGTTCCGCTGTCGGTGGCGGGGGGATGAACGAGGAGACCGCCGCCGCGATGAAGTCCTGCGGACGGAGGAGAACCCCGACATAAGGGTGAGGCATGGGCACGACGGGGGACGGGGGTATCGTCACGAGGTGGATGTCCACGCCGATGACCGGGTCGAGCTGCTTGGAGATAGGCAGGCAGGCCATGCCCTTCATGCCCATGGCACCCAGTACGGGGAGCATGGCGGCTTCGCTCAGGCCGTCGGCAAGGCCGCCGATGGCGGCTGCCGCCTTGACGCCCGTGTCGAGGGCATTGACAGACGGTGACACACCGGCATCGGAGTTCGCCTTGACGCCTTCCGAGATGCCCTTGACCTGCGCCCCTACGCCGGTCTTTAGGTTTGCACTCACGCTGTCGAAATAGCCTGTGTCCGCCATATATATTAGAGTTCAGAAAATAAATTATCTACAAAATATTTAAATGACTGTGCTACTTGTACAATATTATGTTTGTAATTCATTTCATTAGTCTTTTTATTATCCCACTGATCCATAAGACAGTAGTATATTTTCTTATTTGATACGTTTATAGAATAAAAATTACCTCCTGAATCTATTGCGAATGGGACAAAACCTAATGGTAATGTTTTGTGTTCCCAACAGTCTATAGTATTGGTAGATATTGATTTGGTATTACAGTCATCGTATTTAATAGGTAAAAATAGATTAATTTCTACAACATCTAACTTTTTGTTTTGTGGAATAAATAAGTTGTTAGATGGTATACCTCCATTATTCTTTAAATAGAACAACTTCATACTTTGAGGAATTTCAATTTTTAATTTTAACTCAAGATCCTCAATATCCCTTTTGGTTATCGAAGGCCAATTGTCAGATACTATCTGTTTACTATTATCATCTTTCTTATATATTAAAGGTGCTTCTATTTCTTTGCTTTGCTTATTTATTCCCGATTCTAATTTGGCAAAAAAGACATTGATAGATGTAGATATTAGTGTTGGTTTGCCAAATACAAATATATCCCCAGCCATACCAGTGATAGGGTAAAGATATACCTTATTATCATTATCTTTTAAATCAACAGCAATGCGGCCTTCATCTTCACTTTCCATTCCAAATATAAACATATTCGGTGGTATTGCGAATGCTTTATGCATTTTAATAGTTTCTCCTTCCGCTGTAAAATCAGGATCATCATTAAAATCTTTCACATATTTGATAGGAAAAATACTTTCAATTTCAATATTTTCTTCATTAAGCATCGTTATTTTTTTATCTATCGTTCCACCATTGTGGTGTAAGTAGAATTCCTTTAACACCTCTGGAAGTGTTAAATTCAACAATGACTCCACATTTTCTAAGTCCTTAATAGTGATTCTTTTTTCAGAATCTAAAACTTTCAACTCCATAAAATTAACCTTATTTTTGATAACTGGGTTTTCGTCCAGTGACCCAACCCTTTTTATAAGCTTTATTCACTGATTTACGAGTCCCATATTTTACTTTCATCTTAGACTCAAATTGTTTTACAGATCCAGAATGATTTTCTTTTTGATGTCGCCCATTAGTACGAACTAATTGCATCGTAGTAGTTCCCGTTTGAGGATCAAAATCATCAACATGATGCCATGTATAACCTTTTGCTTGACTTCGAGATATTCCAGCTGCTTTATATGCTGCTGTAAAATCTCGTCCTCGGCTTCCTTGCATTGTTATTACTACTGTATTTTTTTGGGCACCTGTGACTGGGAATAAATCAGTATCATTTGGCATGAAATCTAAAAGCCCTAAAACATCGATACTGATATTTGTGTCAATAACATATCCATATAAATTTGTAAGCCCACTAAATAATCCAATCGGATCTTGCGAGACATACATTCCCATCTTCGGTGAGTAATACCTGAACCTGTTGTACGCCAGCCCTGTCTCCCGGTCATAATACTGCCCCTGGAACAGGAACGGTACCATTCCCTTGTTGCCGGTCTCCTCAATGACGTTCCCGTCCATGTCAAGCACCCGGCTCCACACCTCGTTGCCCTCGGCGTCGTATGCCTCCGTCGGTGTTCCGAGCTGGTCGGTCAGTATCGAGTAGGACTTGCCTTCCTTTATCATTGCCACCGGCACGAAGGAATCCTCGTCGAAGAGCCATACCGTCATGTCGCGGCGTTCCGTGTCCGTGTTCCACCTGTCCTCCACGACGGAGTATTCCCTATGCTGCTTCCACTGGTGCAGCGGCACGTTGCCGTTCCACACCCACCGCGTCACCGTCGTGCCGAAGCTCTTGGAGAGCCTGCGCCCGAGCGCGTCGTATGTGAACTCCACCTCCCTCTTGTCGGGCCGCACCACCTTTGCCAGAGAGCCGTCGGCGTTCCACCGGTATCTCCAGTGGTCCTTCTTGCCGTCAAGCCACCTTCCCGTGCCGAGGTAGCGTTCCGTCAGGTTCCCGTCAGCATCGTACTCGCAGTGCCATTCGCCGTCCTGCTCCAGCCGTCCGCCACCGAGGTAGCGGCGCAGCCTCATGTCCGGGTCGGGATACAGGTTTCCCGTCTGGTCGCTCTTCCTCCACTGCACCCTGCCGTCGGGGTATTCCGCCCTTTCGAGCTGCCCCGTCGGGGTATAGGAGTAGCGTGTCTCGCCATGCCTGCTGTCCTCCACGGACAACAGCCTGTCGGCGACGCCCCAGCGGTAGCGGCGCATGTGCCGTGTGCGCGAGTCCTTGCGTGTGCGGGCATCCACCAGACGGCCTATGTCATCATAGGCGAACGAGCGGACAATGCCTCCCGGAAGGATGCGTTCCACCTCGAAGCCCAGCGCGTCGTGGCGGTGTGCCGATTCCCACGAGCCCGCGCCGTCGGCGTCGCTGCCACCGGTGGCAGTGAACCCCTCAAGCTCCCCGTAGGCGTTGCGGGTGTAGTGCAGCGAGGCCCCCGCCGTGCTGTCGAGCGTGAGTATCCTGCCGGTATGGTCGTAGGTGCGGAGTATGGTGTTGCCGTCGGCCGTTTCCCGTGTCGGAAGTCCCAGGGAGTTGTACGCGAACTCCACCGTGCTTTCCCCCCTCGATGCCTGCACCAGCCTGCCGGACAGTCCGTAGGCGTAGGTCTGGTCGGGGTCGCCGGCCGTGGGGTATGAGACGCGCGTCACGCGCGAGCAGGCGTCATAGCCGTATTCCCTTTCCGTCCCCGAAGGCAGCGTCTCCCTGACGACGCGTCCGCCCCTGTCACGCAGGTAACGACGGACGGCCCCGTCGAAGCCTTTCTCGGCGGTGACGTTTCCCACAGCGTCG
>NZ_QTLN01000006.1:0-194419 GCF_003602735.1 Bacteroides sp. AF39-16AC
GATATCGGTTATAAAAAGAAAAAGCGTCTAGCTAAATCAGGAAAAGACATACCTTCTAATGTAAAGCAGTTTACCATAGGGTGTAACGGCCGTTACTCCATATTGTAACGGTCGTTACACCATAGTGTAAAGCCTTTTACCTCGTAGTGTAAATGAAGTTACCGTTTGGGGTAACCGGAGTTATCATGTGAGGTGACCGGAGCCGTCATGTGAAGTCGTACTCTTCTACATAAGCGTCGAAGTACTCCGCCCGTTGGAGTCCTAAGTTACGGGCAATTGCAATGACTTGTTGCTGCTCGGTTGGTGAGAGCAAAGTTTCCCCTTTCCGCTTCTGATAATATCTTCGGATACCCCATAAGCCGATGAGCCGGTAGCGGAACGTGCCGGACTGGCCGACAGAGATGGCTTCTGCCGTATGGATAAAGCCTTTGGCATAGCGCACTTTCTTATTCGAGCAATAATATTTGCATTTTCCCGCTGTGGACTCTATTGCTTTCGGATTCAGTACATATAGGAAGATGTTGTTTGAGGGTGCATACGTATATGCAATCCGGCGCAGGCAGGTGTCAGTATAAGGGCATGTGTCAGTAGCGCATAAGCCGAAGTTATGGGGAACTTTGGAATAATCGAAAGTTTCTTCTTTCATCATTTTTTTGTTTAAAGTTCCGCAAAGGTACAATTAGTTTGGAGATTGATGGGTGCTTCACCTGATATTTGTTTTATCCCGAAAATATTATGTATTTTACGTAACGTGAAATGCGTAACGTAAAACATGGAATCATTCCGCCTTCCGGTTTCCGCATTTCGTCCTCCCCATTCCGCACCCCGTCCGTAAATGCTTCCCGCTTACTTGCCGCAGGACTATATTTGCAGAAAACATTTGCATATTCCCATGAGGACAAACTCTGTGATTCTATTGGTGTTGTGGCTTGCGGCGTGGCCGTTCTGCTGCCGGGGGCAAGGCTATATCAGTTACGACTATCTGCCCGAAAGTTCGTTGAAGGATGACCTCGGCAACGAGTATGGTTCGGGCAGCCTGATGATGGTATCGGGAAGGTATAACCTGCCGCTTTCCGTCAGGCATGACGACAAGGGCAGGCTGGTGGCGTGGTCGGCAACCGTCAATGCTGCCTATGGCGTATTCCATAATAAGGGGCAGGCGCGGGAGTTGAATCCGGACAATCTGCTGAATGCCAGTCTGAATATCTCCCACATCCGTCCCCTGTCCGACAAGTGGAGTATCATAGCCTCTGTGGGCGGCGGTGTCTATGCCCCGTTGGACGGGGTTTCCATGAAGACCCTACTGGCTAATGGAGCAATCATCTTTGTCTATAAACTGCGGAAGAACCTCGACTTGGGCATCGGTGCGGGGTTGACGAACTCTTATGGTATCCCGATGATACTGCCCATGATGTACTTCAGTTGGAGGAATGCCGGCAGGTATGAACTGAAAGTGGATATGTCCAGCGGCATGAAAGTGTCCGTCGCCACCTGGCTGAACAAGAAGCTGAAGCTGGAACTGACCGCCCTCGATATGGACGGCATGTCTGCCGTGATGGAAGTCGACGGGAAATCGAAAATCTATTCTACCGTCATGCTGAGGTCATACATCAGTCCTTCGTACCAGTTGAGTAGGAAGACGGCTGTTTATCTGGGAGTGGGCGGTAACTGGATACGCGGAATAAGTATGTCGGACCGTAGTTTGAAAGGTTTTCTCAATAACTTCAAGAACGATGAGGACGAGCCTTGCTTCAGACCGACTCTGCGCCTGACGGTGGGATTCAGGTATACGCTGAAATGACAAATGCCATTTTAGTAAAGACAAGAGGTAAAATAGTATCTTTGTCGCAATAACAGACACGTTTTATGGTAAAGTATTTATTAGTAGAAGATGAGCGCTTCGCCTACGAAGAGCTGAAGCGTATGATGCAACGGCTGCGCCCTTCCTGGCAGTTGGCGGGCTGGGCAGAGAGCGTGGAGCAGGCTGTACTGCTCTTGCGTCAGGGCAGCCTGGACTTGATGATTGTAGATATCCGCTTGTCCGACGGGTTGAGCTTTGAGATATTCGAGCAGTGTCCCGTCGATTTGCCCGTTATCTTCACCACCGCCTACGACGAATATGCCATCAAGGCTTTCAAGGTAAACAGCATCGACTATCTGCTGAAACCCATTGAAGAAAGCGACCTAGAAGCAGCCTTGTGCAAGTTCGAGCGCAACAGTGCCCTCCGTACTGCGGCTCCCGAATATCGGCAACTGGAACTCGGCTACTTGGCAGCCAACAAGAAGAACCGTTTTCTGGTGCAGGTGGGCGATACCTTCCGCTACGTAGAAACTCCGGATGTCGCTTTCTTTTATAGTGAGGACAAGCTGACTTATCTGCACCTCTTCTTCGGGAAACGGTATATCATCAGCTACTCGCTGGACCAGTTGGAGGGAATGCTGGATAGGGATGTTTTCTTTAGGGTTTCAAGGAGCTGCATATCCAACATTAGGTCCATCCGGAAGAGTTCCAGGTACTTCGGCAGTCGCTTGAAGCTTTACTTCGAGCCGGAGTGCCCGCACGAGGTATTGGTGAGCCGCAGTCGCGTGGCCGATTTCTTGAAATGGGTGGACGGAGTGGTATGAGTTATAAGTTATGAGGCATAAGAGATACATATTCCTTTTTATACTGACGGTTTCCGTCTCGTTGCTTGTCATAGGGTGCGTTTATAACGTCATCAGCGGTAAGCCGTGGTATGCGAATATCATGGTGCAGTTCTTTCTGAATCTTCCTTTGTGCATAGGGCTGGGGTTCATCGACTTTGGGGTTATCAACTTGATATATAAAAGACTGAAACAGCGCAACAATGCGGTGAGGATTCTGGTGGATATTGTGTTGACCACTGCACTGGTTGTTCTGTTGACGTACATCTTGAACTTCCTGCTGATGGGCGGGCATGGAAATTTCTGGCATATCTTGAGAAGCTCCCTGCCGGTAGTGCCGTGGAACTGGATTATCGTTCTGCAGATAGAGATATTCTTCTATAGCCTGCAACGTTCGGAGATGGAGAAGCAGATGGCTGTCATCGAGAAGGAGAAGGCGCTGTATCAGTTCGAGGTGCTGAAAAACCAGATTAATCCCCATTTCTTATTCAATAGTCTGAATGTCCTTGCCTCCCTTGCTTATCAGGATACCGAAAAGACGAACCGGTTTGCCAAGAAGCTGTCTACGGTGTACCGTTATCTGCTCACTACGCATGGCAGAGCTACGGTGACCGTGCAGGAAGAACTGTCGTTCGTAGAGTCGTATTTATACCTGGAGCATATCCGCTTTGGCGATGCGCTGCATGTGGAGATAGAAGATGATTTGCGGAATCATCATTGTCTCGTCATTCCTGCCAGCATACAGATGCTTGTGGAGAATGCCTTGAAGCATAATATCAGTACAAAGAAGTCGCCGCTGATAGTCCATATATCCATAGGAAACGAAGGGATTACGGTACGCAACAATCTTCAGTTGCGCAACTATGTGGCCAGTAATAGAGCGGGATTGAAGAACCTGCAACGGCAGTATGCCCTATACGGCACGCTGGTGGAGATTCTTAAGGACGAAAAGGAGTTTGTGGTGAAACTTCCCTTTGTGGGCGAAGACGTGAACCGTCTCAGCACAATATAGTCCTCTTCCCGAAGAAGAATCTGGAAACGTGCATCTTGTCCATAGCCCACGCCATACCCATGCAGCCGCTAAGAGTGAAGGCGGTGGCAGTGACAAGGAACAGCATCCCCGTAGGGTCGAAGGCGAACACGGACAGGAACGCCTTGGACAGAATGGTGAAAATGGGTGAGAAAAGGAGTATGACCAGCGTATTGCGCCCTATAAAGAAGGAAAGCCGTTTGGCTTGTACCGGCAGATAGCCGTAGGCTGCCAACAGCAGGCTGATGGAAAGCCAGGTGATGGCGACTCCTGCCAGAGTACCCCTATCCAGATTGGCGGGAAAACAGCATAGTATTACGAATGGAACAATGGCGAAGGTTGTGGCGCGAAAGACTTGTGTAAAACGAAGCCCGCTTTGGCTCACTGTCATGCCGATAAGGAAATAGAGGGCATTGGAGAAGTTCATCAATCCTCCCCAATAGGAAAGGGCAAACAGGCAGACACCGGCCACAACCAGCCGGGAGACAACCGACAGCCGTACATAGCGGAATGTGATATAATAGATGAGGCTGCACAGAATCAGTGTATGCAGATACCAGTAAGGCCCCATCGGATGGAGGAATATCTTGTCGAGCAATATAGCAGGAGTAATGGCATCTACACTTTCGCGTACGGGCAGGAAATGCGACATCACCGTATAGGCCGCCTCCATGCAGGCATACGGAATGAAAATCCATAGAAACTTGCGGAGAAAGCTCCGGGCATCCTTCCGATTATTGGCCAGATAGCCCGAAATAATCAGGAAAGCGGACATGTGGAACGTATAGACGATTTGTTTCGCATACGGATACTTGTCGCCTATGTATACAAGGTGGAAGATAATCATCAGGGTGATGAAGATGCATTTCAGATAATCTATCTCTTTGACACGGCTTTCCATATAGGGTAGTTTTCTGCGTATTGTTATTGATGGCACAAATATATATACTTCCGTAAACTTATTTATATTTTGCAAAGGGATTAAGCTTATTTTCTCTTTTACCGATTGCTTTTATGCATGGAAAATGTATATTTGTGCATGAATCATTAACTTAATGTAAAACAGACTATGATAACAAGCCAATTACTTCACCCGGCCAGTATTGTGGTAGTGGGGGCATCCAACAATGTACACAAACCCGGAGGGGCTATCCTGAAAAATCTGCTTAGCGGCGGATATACCGGTGAGCTTCGTGCCGTGAATCCGAAAGAGACTGAAGTGCAGGGTGTTGCTGCCTTTGCGGATGTGAAGGACATTCCCGATACGGACCTAGCCATCCTTGCCATACCTGCCGCGCTTTGTCCCGATGCGGTGGAGATGCTTGCTGCGGAGAAGCAGGTGAAGGCGTTCATTATCCTTTCTGCCGGTTTTGGTGAGGAGACCCATGAGGGTGCTGTGCTGGAAGATCGCATACTGGAAACGGTGAACCGGTATGGAGCCTCTCTGATAGGCCCCAACTGTATCGGTTTTATGAACTCGTGGCATCACAGTGTATTCAGCCAGCCCATCCCGCAACTGCATCCGCAAGGGGTGGACCTGATTTCCAGCTCCGGTGCCACAGCGGTGTTCATATTGGAGAGCGCCGTGACCAAGGGATTGCAATTCAACTCTGTATGGTCTGTGGGCAATGCCAAGCAAATCGGCGTGGAGGATGTGTTGCAATACATGGACGAACACTTCAATCCGGAAGCGGATTCCAGAATAAAACTTCTTTATATAGAGAGTATCGGTGACCCTGACCGTCTGCTGTTTCATGCATCCTCGCTCATCAAGAAGGGCTGCAAGATTGCGGCCATCAAGGCGGGCAGTAGCGAAAGCGGCAGCCGGGCGGCGAGTTCGCATACGGGGGCCATTGCCAGTAGCGATTCGGCGGTAGAGGCCTTGTTCCGTAAGGCGGGTATTGTGCGTTGCTATTCGCGCGAGGAGCTGACGACCGTAGGTTGTATCTTCACACTGCCGGAACTGAAAGGGAAAAACTTCGCCATCATTACTCATGCCGGCGGTCCGGGAGTGATGCTGACCGATGCATTGAGTAAGGGTGGACTGAATGTTCCGAAACTGGAAGGACCGGTGGCGGAGGAACTTAAGGGTAAGCTTTTCCCCGGTGCGGCTGTGGGGAATCCCATTGATATTCTGGCTACGGGTACGCCGGAACATCTGCGCCTCTGTCTGGAGTATTGTGAGGAGAAGTTTGACAATATTGATGCTGTAATGGCTATTTTCGGCACTCCGGGGCTGGTGACCATGTTTGAAATGTATGATGTGCTGCACGAGAAGATGCTGCATTGCAAGAAGCCGATTTTTCCGATTCTTCCTTCCATCAATACGGCGGGAGCCGAGGTTGCCGCTTTCCTGGCAAAGGGCCATGTGAACTTTGCCGATGAGGTGACTCTCGGCACGGCACTTTCGCGGATAATGAATGCCCCGCGGCCTGCCAATAATGAAATCGAGCTCTTTGGAGTGGATGTTCCCCGTATCCGCCGGATTATAGATTCCATTCCTGCGGACGGTTATATCGCCCCGCACTATGTGCAGGCATTGCTCCGCTCTGCAGGTATTCCTATTGTGGAGGAGTTTGTTTCGGACAACAAGGAAGAAGTGCTTGCCTTTGCGCGTCGCACGGGGTTCCCGGTGGTGGCAAAGGTGGTGGGGCCGGTGCATAAGTCGGATGTGGGCGGTGTTGTGCTCAATATCAAGAGTGAACAGCATTTGGCATTGGAATTCGACCGTATGATGCAGATTCCCGAAGCTAGTGCTATCATGGTGCAGCCGATGTTGAAAGGGACGGAATTGTTTATCGGTGCCAAATATGAAGAGAAGTTCGGACATGTGGTACTCTGCGGCCTGGGCGGTATTTTTGTGGAGGTGCTGAAGGATATATCTTCCGGTCTTGCACCGTTGTCCTACGAGGAGGCTTACTCCATGATTCACTCGTTGCGTGCCTATAAGATTATCAAAGGTACGCGTGGGCAGAAGGGAGTGAATGAAGATAAATTTGCCGAAATTATTGTACGGCTTTCCACCTTGCTGCGCTTTGCAACGGAAATCAAGGAGATGGATATCAATCCATTGTTGGCGACTGAAAAGCAGGTGATAGCGGTGGATGCGCGCATTCGGATAGAAAAGAAGTAGGAAATATTGCAGCTCTAAATCCCCCTTATCTAGCGAGATAGAGGGGGATAGGACGAATCTTTCATTCATTGGGACGCATTTTTTATCGTTCGTTGGCAAAATGGCCTATATTTGAGGTCTAAATAATAGAGCGATGAAGAACACGAATCTGAAGAAAATGCTGATAGCTTTTATATGCCTGATATGTTTTTTCACTTGTTATGCACAAACAATCGGGGAGCACTATTATCTTAATAGTCTTACTATCCGGGACGGACTATCTCAAAATACAGTATACGATATTCTACAAGATAAAGCCGGCTTTATGTGGTTTGGAACCAAAGACGGTCTAAACCGCTATGACGGTTCGTCATTTAAGATATTCAAATATGATAGGACAGATGAGTATAGTCTTGGGAACAACTATATACTTGCTCTATATGAAGATGTGGAAGGCAATATTTGGGTGGGTACGGATATGGGATTGTATATATATTATCCGGAAAGAGATGTTTTTGAGCCTTTCAAACAGTTAAGTGATGAAGGTACTACCATAGATAATGCTGCAGCCATGATTGTTGGAGACAAAAATGGAGATGTGTGGATTACGGTAGAACGCCAGGGTATATTCCATTATAATTTGCAGACAAAGGCATTGAGGAACCATACACTTAAGGAGTTCCCTTTTTTGACTTCGAATGTACATTGTGTTGTTTTTGATAACAGTGAAACGATTTGGATTTATGGAAACGGATTGTTCTATTCAAAAGACGGACTCAAGACGATTCATCCTTTTGTCTCTTCCGATGGTAAGAAGGTCTTTGAAGGTGATCCGCTCATGAAGGTACTGCCGGGGGCTTATAACTGCTTTTACATAGCTTCTGTCGGTGGAGGTATAAAGGAAATGAATCTTAGTTCGGGAAAAGTCCGCGATTTGCTGTTGACAGATGAGACGGGGGAACGGATATGGTGCCGTGAGTTGATGTCTTTTTCTGACGATGAATTATGGATAGGATGTGAGTCTGGGATCTATATTTATAATCTTCGAACAGATAAATATGTGCATTTGAAAAGTTCTATGTATGATCCGTATTCACTGTCGGATAATGCAGTTTATTCTTTGTGTAAGGATTGCGAAGGTGGCGTTTGGATAGGCTCTTATTTTGGAGGTATCAATTACTATCCGCATTCATATACTTGTTTTGAAAGATATTATCCGAAGGGAGTGAATGATGGCTTACATGGGAAACGGATACGTGAGTTCTGCCAGGATAGTCAGGGAAAGTTATGGATTGGAACAGAAGATGGTGGATTGAATAGGTTTGATCCGGTGACGAAGGAATTCAAGTTCTTTACTCCGAGTCTTGGTTTTACAAATGTGCATGGGTTGTGTTCGGTAGAGAATGAGCTTTGGGTAGGAACTTTTTCCAAAGGACTGAAGGTAATTGATACCCGTACGGAAACTATTGTAAGGTCATATCAATATGACGGCGGCCCACATTCCTTGAATGACAATAATGTTTTTGCTATTTGCAGGACTGCTGCAGGGGACATTTATATTGGGACAGGATGTGGCTTGATGCGTTATAACAGACAAACGGACAGTTTTGATATAATTCCGGAATTAGTAGGAATATTTGTGTATGACATTAAGGAAGATACCAGTGGAAACTTGTGGTTGGCTACATATGTTTGTGGGGTTTTTCGTTATGATGTCAGTAAGAAAGAATGGAAGAATTATGTACACAATGAAAAAGATGAAAAGAGCCTTTCCAACAATAAGGTTCTGAGTGTTTTTGAAGATTCACGCCGGAATGTCTGGCTAACTACCCAGGGACGAGGAATTTGTCTGTTTCATCCGGAAACAGACAATTTTACGCGCTATGATACCGGTAATGGATTGCCGAATGATGTGGTTTACCAAATTGCAGAAGATGAAGACGGGGTATTCTGGTTAACGACGAATAATGGTTTAGCCCGTTTTGATTTAACTTCAGGAGCAGTAAAAGTATATACGATGGCAAATGGGTTGCCGAGTGACCAATTCAACTATCGTTCCAGTTTTAAAGATAAGGACGGTACTATCTATTTTGGTAGTATTGACGGTTTTGTCGCCTTCAATCCAAAGACATTCTCGGAAAATAAATATGTTCCTTCTGCCGTCATTACCGATTTTCTCCTTTTCAATAAAGAGATGCGGGCTGGTGCTGAGAATTCGCCGTTACAGGAAAATATTACTTTCTCGGATAAGTTGTTACTCTGTGCGGAGCAAAATTCTTTTTCTTTCCGGCTTGCTGCTTTGGGGTATCAGGCTCCGAAGATGAATAAACTGATGTATAAGTTGGATGGTTTTGATAGTGAGTGGTTGACTGTAGGGGAGAGTCCGTTGGTGACTTATTCTAACCTGCATTATGGAGATTATACGTTTCGGGTAAAGGCAGGCAATAGTGATGGAATATGGAATGAAGAAGAGACGACTTTACATATCCGTATTCTGCCGCCTTTCTACCTTTCTGTTTGGGCATATGTCGTTTATGCATTACTGTTCTTGATTTTCTTTGCCTATCTTTATCTCTATCTGAAGCAGCGGAATAACAGAAAACAACAAAGGCAGATGGAAAAGTTCGAGCAGGAGAAAGAACGTGAAATCTATAATGCAAAATTCGATTTCTTTACGAATGTGGCACATGAGATACGTACTCCTTTAACTTTGATTAAAGGACCCTTGGAAAATATCATTCTAAAAAAAGATGTTGATGCGGAAACTCGTGAGGATCTGAATATCATGGAACAGAATACGGAACGCTTACTGAATCTGACGAATCAGTTATTGGATTTTCGCAAGACTGAAAGTCAAGGATTCAGTTTGAATTTCACTAGATGCAATATAACGGAAGTAGTACAGAAGACACATTTGAGATTTACTTCTCTTGCCAAACAGAAAGGACTGGATCTCACTTTGAAAATACCTGAACGGGCTTGCTACGCGCATGTCAATAAAGAAGCTTTTACCAAGATACTCAGTAATCTGTTGAGCAATGCCATGAAGTATGCAGAGAGCTATGTGCAGATTTTCTTGGAAACGGATATGGCTGTGGAGAATGGAATATTCCATATTCGGACGGTGAATGATGGGCCTATCGTACCGGATACAATGAAGGAGGAAATATTCAAACCATTTGTCCGTTTTAATGGGGAGGAAAATGGAAAGGTGGTTTCCGGCACAGGTATTGGACTGGCGCTTTCCCGTTCTTTGGCTGAACTGCATCGGGGAAGTTTACGAATGGTGGAGGGAGAAGACGCAAATATATTTTGCCTTACTCTACCACTCACCCAAGATAATGCTATTACGATGGAATCTGGGGATGTCAGTAATATGGAACCTTCTGCCGAACTCCAGGCGAAGTGGGAGGAGCTTAAAGAAAATAATGAAAACAGATATACTGTATTGGTAGTTGAAGATAATCCGGAAATGCTTTCTTTCGTAAGTAGGCAGTTGTCGCATGAGTATATCGTTCTGACAGCTGTCAATGGAGAAGAGGCTTTGCGTATATTGGATGAAAATTTTGTGAACTTGATTGTAAGTGATGTCGTGATGCCACTAATGGATGGCTTTGAGTTATGCAAGACTGTAAAATCCAAATTGGATTATAGTCATATCCCCATCATCCTATTGACAGCTAAAACTAATATACAGTCTAAAGTAGAGGGGTTGGAGCTAGGAGCTGATGCATATATTGAGAAGCCTTTCTCACCGGAATATCTTTTGGCTGCGATTGCCAGCTTGATTAAGAATAGAGAAACGCTACGTCAAACTTTTGCCAAGTCTCCCTTTGTGGCTGCCAATACAATGGCGTTGACAAAGGCTGATGAGGAATTCATTAAAAGGCTGAATGAAATAATTCTTTCTAATCTTCATAGTCCGGAGTTCAGTATGGAGGATATGGCTGAAATGCTGAATATGAGCCGTTCTAATTTCTATCGGAAAATAAAGGGAGTACTTGATTTGACTCCTAATGAATATTTGCGTATAGAACGCCTGAAGCGTGCAGCCCAATTGTTGAAGGATGGTGAAAATCGGGTCAATGAAATTTGCTATATGGTAGGGTTCAATTCTCCTTCTTATTTTTCCAAATGTTTCTTAAAACAATTTGGGGTATTACCTAAAGATTTTGTGGACTGAAGTGGAAGGTCTCAGGGTAAAGTATGTATTTTCAATAAAAAATAAATATCAAAAATCGGAATATTATGAAATGTATGGTTAACAAACTATTTATCGGTGCACTGTTCCTTTTGGGCGCCTTGGTTTGCAGTTGTCAAAACACAACGGAAAATACGGTAGAGAGCAGTGTAGAGGGAAAAGACACACTAGGATTTAAGTATATTGATATTGTTCATATCACACATACTGATTATGGCTATACTGACCATGCATTGATTGCTGTTGATTTGCATAAACGTTTTATTGATGTGGCATTGGATTTGGCATTGAAGACCAAAGATGAAATTCCGGAGAATCGGTTTGCATGGACAGTAGAAGCGTTAGATCCATTTTACTCATGGTGGAATTCAGCTTCTGAGGACAGACGGGAATCAATGCTAGACATGATTGAAAACAAACAGATTGGAATCAATGCTATGCCTTTTCATATACACCCTTATGCCAATAAGGAACAATGGGATGAGATGTTTGACTGGATTCCTAAAGATATGTGGTCTCAATTGGATATTGAAGTGGGTATGCAACATGATGTGAATGGTTTCCCACGTGCAGCAGCAACAAGGTTACTTGACCGTGACATACATTATATTTGGACTGGCATTAATCCGCATTGGGGTGGTTCTCCGGTAGAGCAACCTGGTGCTTTTTGGTGGAAAATGCCTGATGATAGAAAACTTTTGGTTTGGTCAGGATATCCTTATTGGCAAGGTTATCTTTTCTTTGCGGAAAAGGAGTGGCGTTTACAACAGCGGGAATATGCCAATACGCAAACATCATGGCCGCGCAATGGTAATATTCTACAGACTGATGATGTATCTATGCATGGAGCATATGATGTGTGTGTGAAACGCTTGAAGGATTTGAGAGAAAAAGGGTACGATTACCCCTTCCTTACATTGACTTTTACCAATGAGTGGAGATGTGATAATGATGGTCCTATGCCACAGTTGCTTGCTTTTATCAAAAAATGGAATGAGATGGGTTTCAAGCCTATGTTGCGTATGAAAACAGCAGGTGAGGCGATGAGGAATATAGAAAAGGAGATTGGAAATCAATTGAGAACTTTCGAAGGTGAGTGGCAAGATTGGTGGGCTTTTGGTGGTGCAGCTATGCCACGCGAGATGGAAGTGGCACGTCGTGCTGTTTACCATACAAAAGCGATCAGTTCGCCAGTATGGGGAGAACTGAATAGTGGAGCTAAAGATGAATTGAAAGAGATTAACCGTTTGTTATGCCGTTATTTTGAACATACATATGGTTCTAATGAGACTTCAGAGGCACCTTATAGTTTATATACGCAAGGACAGCTGAATGAAAAGAATGGTTTTGCTTATCGTCCGTGGGAGCGGGGAAAATATTTACTGGCACAACTGGCACGTAATAAGTTCGCGCAGGCAGATGCTGGTTTGTATGTTGTTAATGCGGCAAATGCATCTTATACAGGATGGGTTAAACTGGATGTTACCGGTTTTAGGGAGGTAGACTATAAATCTGTACGAAACTTGGAGAATGGAAAGTCATATCCTTTGTTTAAAGAGGGAGATTATGTTTGGCGCTGGGTAGTTGATGAGAATCTTAATACTAGTCGTGAGGCGATTCCCGGAGGAACTGAGGCATGGTTTTGGGTATCTGATATGCCGGCTAATTCGTTTACTCGTTTTGCACTTGATACCTCGGAGGTAGAGATTATTGATAAGAAAATAGATTTGCCGGAGTTATCTTTTGATAAGAACGGTTGGGTGACATCTGCACGCTGGAAAGGTATGGATGAACCGTTGTTTACGGAAGGGCTTGCCGACTTCATGGTAGTACACTTCAATGATATGGACAGATGGTCTCAAGGTGATATCTATATGCATATGGATGAAGCACAACGTATAGAGAAGTTCAATGAGATTACTAGAATGGAGTGGGCAAAACCGAAAAGTAAGGCTAAAGTGAGAGAAACACCTTATTCATGGATTGTTTCGCAGGATATGGAACATCCAAGGGTGAAGAATATGAACCGTCAGGTTGAGATTTTCAAAGAGGTTCCGAGAGCGAAGGTTAATATTTTCTTTGACAGAATTTCATCAATAGCACCAGAAGTATTCTATGCTAAGTTTCCTTTTCCTCAGGATTGTAGACAACCGGTTGCTACCAATGGAGGAATTCCTTATGAGCTGTACAAAGAACAAATACCTAACTCATGCAAGGACTTTTTTGTTATAGACAGCTGGGTGAAATATGAAGCGGAGGATGGTGCACGGATCTGGTCGTCAGGAGACGTTCCAATTGTCAGTTTTGGAGGACATCATATGGGGATGCGATTGCAGGATGCTCCTAAAAAAGAAAATGAACTTTATGGTATGCTTTACAATAACTTATGGGTAGTTAACTTCTGTGTAGATTCTCCCGGTGAAATGAATTTTGAGTTTGATTTGACATACCGTGAAGGGAAACAGTCTGTTGAGCAGCTCACTGATATGGCTGATTCGTATTATATTCCGATGTCTATTGTGAATACTCCAGAGGCACCGGAAGATCCGGTAGTCCATAAATATTTGAATACACCCCAACGTTTGACGTCGGGATACTGACTAAGACTATGTATGGACTGTAAGGGAGCTTATGTATTGGTATAGAAAATATCTGGTATAATTTTAATATCATGACAAATAATGACATGTAGTAAATTCTTTTTGGTCTTGCTGATGCAGGTGTTTATACTTTCTTCGTTTGCTAATGGTAATGAGATAACTTTTTCCTCTTTGTTGCAGGAGATGACCAACCGTGAGTCATTGGTTGATTATCCATCTCCATATTACACTGTGCGGCAGTTCAGCAGTTATGACCGTTTCTCAGATCATGCAGTGAAAGGTTCTTATGACTGGTTTGCCAATTGGGATTTTAGCCAGTTTCTTCGTACGGAAGAAAAGGATGGACGTAGGGAATTTGTTATGTTTGACGCAGAAGGACCTGGTGCTGTAGTACGTATATGGATTACGGTGGCCAACTATAATGATAACGGTATATTACGTTTTTATTTGGATGATTCGGATATACCAGCTATTGAAGGTGAGGTACTGAGTCTTATCAGTGGTCACTTTCTGGCAGATGCGCCTATATCTACGTCTGTATCTCCTTTGACTCCTTATAAACAACGGGGACATGATTTGTATTTACCGATTCCTTATGCAAAGCATTGCAAGATTACTTATGAAACTCCTGGTATCACTGCAGCAGGGAATCGTCCACCCGGAGAGAACTTCTTTTATAGTGTAAACTATCGCACATATGATAAGGGAAGTATTGTAAAAACATTTACTTTGGATGATTTGAAAAAGGAAGCTGATGTACTTGATGGTACACAGAGGGAACTGATGGAACAACCTATTCTTGAAGGAAAATATCAAAAAAAAGTATCTGGGGATAAGGCTATTACGAATTTATCGGGAGAGAATCGGATTGTTCTAGAGGGTGGAGGAGCTATACGTGGTATACAACTTAAACTATCTGCTGATGATTTGGCTCAAGCTTTACGTTCCGTGATACTTAGAATTACTTTTGATGGTAATCAGACAGTTTGGTGTCCAGTTGGTGATTTTTATGGAACGGGTAATCGTCTTTCGCCTTATAGTTCGTTTTATACTACTGTAAGCAAAGATTCTATGATGACTTGTTATTGGGTGATGCCGTATAAAGATAAATGTGAAATTTCTCTGGAGAATTTGAGAACTGAAGTAGTGAGTACATCTCTTACTGTTTATTCGTCTGATTGGGAATGGAATGAGAGAACCATGTATTTCGGCGTAGGCTGGATGGAATATCATCGTAAATATACAGGGTTACATAAGAGTATCAATGGGACATTGGATGCAGAAGACATAAACTTTGTAACTTTAACTGGTCAAGGTGTTTATGTTGGTGATGCTATAACAATCTTTAATACAGTTGGTGATTGGTGGGGTGAAGGGGATGAAAAGGTATATATTGATGGAGAAAGTTTCCCGTCACATTTTGGGACCGGGACGGAGGATTATTACGGTTATGCTTGGTGTATGCCAAATTTCTTTGAACATCCTTTTATTGCCCAACCCGATGGCACAGGAGCTTATCAGCCTGGACACGTGGCAAATTTGAGATATCGTGGGTTGGATGGCATAACGTTTAAGAAATCTCTTGTTTTTGATATGGAATTTTGGCATCAGAGTGCGACATATGTCAATTACGCACCGACTACTTATTGGTATATGCTTCCGGGAGGAAAAACGAACCGGAAACCAGAAGAAAAGATGGCTGTAATTGATATAGCGAAGCATAAGAATGACCTGGTGAGTAACTCTGTTGACAAAAATGGAAAAGTGGAGGGAGAATTTATGAATATTTCTGTAACTGGTGGCATGGAACGAACGCAGTGTATTCCTGAGATGAATTGGAGTAATGGAGTACAGTTTATATGGAGAGAAAGTAGGAAAGGAGATTGTGCTAATTTAGGTTTTGTGGTTGATGAGGGAGGAAAATATTCGGTAAAGTGCAGGTTTACGATTGCCCCAGATTATGGTCGCTTTTCTGTTGAGGTAAATGAAAGTCCGGTTCTTCCCTCTGTTGATACTTATAATTCAAAGTTGAGCATGATGACAGTTGAACTAGGTATATTGGAGCTGAAGAAAGGGGAGAATTTCTTGAAACTTGTACAGCTGGATAAAAATGAAAAGGCAGTTAATTCATTGATAGGATTGGACTATTTGACTGTAGAAAAGGTAAAATAGTCTCAGGATATAAGATGTGAAATAGTTTGGAATGGGATTGAGACTTTTGTATTATTTATTGGGACATTTATTATATGCTAAATCCTTTTTGCAGGTTAATTTTGTGGTCAGTAGCTGTTTGAGTATTTAATTCTAATAATTCAATTCTAATACTATGTTTATCATTGAAAATTATTCGTTGGCAGTAGTGTTTTGTTTTATAACAATGCTGTGTTGGGGGTCTTGGGGCAATACCCAGAAGCTAGCGGGCAGTCGTGTCTGGCGATATGAACTCTACTATTGGGATTATGTAATAGGTGTGTTACTTTTGTCACTTCTGGCTGCGTTTACAATGGGGAGCGTAGGGGAATTGGGACGAGGTTTTGTTGATGATTTGTTGCAGGCTGACGCATCTAATCTGGCTTCGGCTCTTATCGGGGGTGTCATATTCAACCTTTCCAATATTCTACTTTCTGCCTCTGTTTCTATTGCAGGTATGTCTGTGGCCTTTCCATTGGGAGTAGGGCTGGCTTTGGTTCTGGGAGTATTCATTAATTATTTTAATGCACCGCAAGGTAGTCCGGTATTCCTTTTCTTAGGAGTTCTGCTGGTGATTGTGGCGATTGTCTTTAATGCTTGGGCCTATAAGAATATGGGAAAAGGTGGGGAGCAACAAAAAACAAAAGGTATTGTGATAGCTATAGTGGCAGGTATTATGATGTCTTTCTTTTTCCGCTTTATTGCAAGTTCTATGGATTTGCAGAATTTTGAATGTCCTGAAGTCGGTAAGATGACTCCCTATACAGCAATGGTGATTTTTTCTATTGGTATTTTCACCAGTAATTTCATTTTCAATACAGTCGCAATGAGGCATCCTTTTGTCGGTACACCTACATCTTATGAGGATTATTTTGCAGGTAGTTTCCGTTTACATGCTGTAGGAATATTGGGTGGTATAATCTGGGGTATTGGCAATCTGTTCAGTTTGTTGGCGACGGAAAAAGCTGGTGCTGCCATTTCATATGGATTGGGACAAGGTGCTACGATGGTGGCTGCATTCTGGGGTGTATTTATTTGGAAAGAATTTGTGGGAGGTCCTAAAATAAACAGAGCTTTACTGACATGTATGTTCATTCTGTTCTTGTCTGGAATCGGTTTGATTATTTATGCGGGACTTTAAATGGTAATTTATATATCTAATGATGAAATGGAAAAATGTAAGAAAATAGTTGTGGTCGGTAGCACGAATGTTGATTTGATTGCCCGCGTCAGTCACCTGCCTGAACCGGGTGAGACAATAGGAGATGCAGAATATTGCCTTTCATATGGAGGCAAAGGAGCTAACCAGGCAATTGCTGCTGCCCGGTCAGGAGGACATGTCTCATTTATTTCTTGTCTGGGAGATGATGCCTATGCAGATACACTTATAACCTCTTTTGTAGATAGTGGAATTGATGTGGATTATATTCAGAAGTGTGTGAGACACTCTACTGGGATTGCTTTTATTTTTGTTGCGGAAAATGGAGAGAATTGCATTGCTGTGGCTCCAGGGGCAAATAATTTATTGCGAGGAGAAAGAATGGATACTATTCTTCCAGTTATAAAAGAAGCGGATGCATTGGTGCTGCAGCTGGAGATTCCTTATGAATCGGTGATTTCGTTGATTGAGTATGCTCATACTGTTGACACTAAAATCATTTTGAACCCAGCTCCGGCCAAGCAGATACCTTCTTATATCCTGGAGAAAGTGGATATTCTTATTCTGAACGAGACTGAGGCTATGCTTATAGCAGGACAGTCATTGGACTTTTCGGAACCGATAGGTATTGCTCGAAGTCTATTGAGAAGAGTAGGACAAGTCGTAATTCTGACATTGGGAGCAAAGGGGTCGGTTATTGTTTCGGATGAGATGGAGAAACAGATTCCTTCATATGTAGTGAATACAGTAGATACGACAGGAGCTGGTGACACGTTCTGTGGTGCTTTTGTAGCTCAGTGGGTGGAAGGAGTAGATTTACAGGATTGTGTACAGTTTGCAACAGCAGCTGCTGCTTTGTCTGTCACAAGAATTGGAGCGCAAGTTTCGATTCCTTATCAAAAAGAAGTAATTGAATTTATGCGCAATAGAATACTATAGGCTATTGGATTTGCAGAATACTTATGAGATAATATTATGAAAACAATCGGAAAAAAATTAGTTATTGTATTAATCTTGTTTTTGGCTGGAGGAACAATGACTTCTTGTCACCAACAATCTTCGTCAGTTACAAATACCATGTCTACAAGCCAACTTTTGGATAAAATAAAAGGAGGATGGGCAGGACAAACCATTGGAGTTAGTTTTGGCAGTCATACGGAGTTCAGATATCAGGGAACATTTATACAAGATTATCAGTCTATCCCATGGCATGAAGGCTATGTACAAGAGTTAATGGATTCTTGGCCCGATTTGTATGATGATATTTATATGGATTTGACATTTGTAGATGTATTGGAAAGAGTTGGACTAGACGCTCCTGTTGATTCTTCTGCCATTGCATTTGCGACGGCAGACTATAATTTGTGGCATGCTAATCAGGCTGCTAGATACAATATTTTACATGGGGTAAAGGAGTCTGGGCATTGGTTGTTTAATCCCCATGCGGATGATATAGATTATCAGATTGAAGCTGATTTTGCTGGCTTGATGAATCCTGGTATGCCAAATTCTGCTTCTGAGATTAGCGATAAGATTGGACATATTATGTGTTATGGTGATGGTTGGTATGGTGGAGTATATGTGGGTGCGATGTATAGTTTGGCTTTTATATCAAATGATATTCAGTATATTGTGGAGGAAGCTTTGAAAACCATACCTATTGAAAGTACATTCTATCAATGTATTTCGGATGTAATAAAATGGCATAAACAATACCCGGATGATTGGAAACAGACATGGTTTGAATTGCAGAAACATTATTCGGAAGAAGTTGGATGTCCTGATGGAGTTTTTGCACCATTAGATATTGATGCAAAGATAAATGCAGCTTATATTGTTCTTGGTTTGTTGTATGGTAATGGAGATTTTACTAAAACAATGGAAATATCTACACGTGCTGGGCAAGATTCTGATTGTAATCCTTCTTCTGCCGGTGGTATTTTAGGTGTGATGCTGGGCTATAGTCAGATTCCGGAATATTGGATGCAAGGTTTGAGAGGAGCAGAAGTCAAGAAATTTAAATATACTTCATTGAGTTTAGATGATTTATATGCTATTAGTTATAGACATGCTCTTCTAATGATAGAGAAAAATGGAGGGACGGTGTTTGACAATCAGGTAATGCTACCGATACAAAAGCCTACTGCTGTACGTTTAGAACAATGTTTTGAAGGAGTGTATCCGCTGGTTAAGAAAGGATTGAACTGTACAGATATTGATACTTTATCTTTTGACATAGATGGGGTTGGTTTTGTAATTAGGGGTGAGGCGATTCGTAGGGACTATAGTCAACCGGATGATATTATAAAAGCAAAACTTTATATTGATAATCATTTTGTAGAGGAAGCTGAGTTTCCAACAAGTTTCCGTTATCGTCGTTTAGATCTTTTCTGGAATTATCAATTGCCCAATGGTAAACATAATATCAAGGTAGTGGTTGATAAACAGAATGTTAATGCATTATTGCGTTCATGGGAATATATTGTGTATTCTGATAAGAAACAACAAAGTTCCTATTAGTTCTGTATAGGAAAAAAATTCTATTTTTTTCTCCTTAAGGGGATGTTTATGGTATTTAATGAGACATTTGTTTCATCGAAATACTGTTCTATAGTCTACTTTTGCTCTTAGTAATAGGTATGGGTAAATTACTATATCTACTTCTTTGTTGAACTAAAAATATGGTATTTAAAATTATGAAAAACAAAAACGTTCGAACAGAAGTTCAAAAGAGTTTTCTTTGGAATTTTAAGTTGTATGCATTTATAGGGTGTTTGGCATTTCCCTTGAATGTATTAGGTGAATCTGTTTCCTTTGACACAGACAATGTTGCTTTTATGTCTCCTTCTCAAAGGATTAAAGTTACGGGTATCGTAAAGGATGAGGCTGGTATTACTCTTCCTGGTGTAAATGTTGTAGTAAAAGGAACAATTATCGGTACGATTACTGATGCTAATGGACAATTTACATTAGAAGCTCCTAGTGACGGTGTATTGTTGTTTACTTATGTTGGCTTTGGAAATCTTGAACTGCCAGTTAATGGAAAAGAGAATCTGGAAATCATAATGAAAGAGGGAGATACTCAATTGGAAGAAGTTGTGGTGGTAGGGTATGGTACTCAGAAAAAGGTCAGTGTAGTAGGATCTATATCCAACATTGCTCCTAAAGCTATTAAGCAAACTGCAACCACTTCACTACCAAATGCGCTTTCTGGTCGCATGCCAGGTATTATAACACGACAGACATCTGGTGAACCAGGATTTGATGCTGCGTCTATTTATATTCGTGGTATTGCAACTTGGGGAGAAAAGGCACCTTTGGTTTTAGTAGATGGTATTGAGCGGTCTATAAGTTCAGTAAATCCAGATGAAGTCGAAAGTTTGTCTGTACTTAAGGATGCTTCGGCAACTGCTGTTTATGGTGTGAAAGGTGCTAATGGCGTTATTCTGATTAATACAAAGAGAGGTAAGCAAGGTAAGCCTCAAGTCTCGTTCCGAACAGAATCTGCTATTCTTTCCAGCTTGGCCGAGCGTAATTATATTGACGGTTATGAATATGCCTCATTAATGAACGAGGGATTGGCTAATGTGGGCAAGGCTCCTCGTTGGTCTAATGAAGAGTTGGAGAAATTCCGTACAGGTTCAGATCCTTATTTATATCCGAATGTGGATTGGATAGATAAGGTTCTTAATAAAAATTCATATCAGACAATAAACAATTTGAGTGTAACTGGCGGTAATGAAATAGTACGGTATTACGTGAATTTGGGATATTCAATGCAGACAGGTATATATAAAACGGATAAAAGTAATCCTCATAATACGAATGCAAAAGTTTCCAGATATAATTATCGTTCTAACGTAGATATAAACTTGACTAGAGACTTGGTTGTAGAGCTGGGTGTTGGTGGTATTATTGATGACCGTAATTATCCGGGTGCTGGTGCAGCAGGTATCTTTAATGGTTTACGTGATACTGGACCTATTGCATTTCCTGTGACGAATCCGGATGGAAGTATCAGTGGTCTGCCTACGTATATCGGCTCTAATCCATGGGGACAATCTACGCAAACGGGTTACTCTGATGAGCATTTGACTACTATACAATCTACAGCAGGTTTAACCTGGGACTTATCTCGTTTAGTAACAAAAGGACTATCGGTGAAGGGGCATTTCTCTTTTGACTTTTATCACGCAAACAAAGCATTGAGATATAAGGAATTTGGTATAAAGCAATATATTGGCAAGAATGAACAAACTGGAGAAGATCAATATATTACACACCGGGACGATAAGGCAATGGGGTATAGTATCGAACAAAATTCAAATCGTGCTATCTATATGGATTTTTCGGTAAATTATCAACGCACATTCGATAAACATTCTGTTGCAGGTATGTTACTTTTAAATCGTCGACAATATGATAATTTGTCTGCTGGGACTTCTATTATGAATTTACCTTATCGAAGTCAAGGTTTGGCGATGCGCGCGACTTATGACTATGCACAGCGATACTTTATAGAATTTAATGCGGGCTATAATGGATCAGAGAACTTTCCGAAAGGAAAGCGAATGGGCTTCTTCCCTGCTATATCTTTAGGATGGTTAGTTTCTGGAGAATCTTTTTGGAAAGATAATTTAGTAAGCAATTTGAAATTAAGATTTTCACATGGAGAAGTTGGTAATGACCAAATTGGTGGTGATCGTTTTTTGTATTTGACAAAGATGGATCAGAATTGGGAACAAGTGTACTATTTTGGACAAGATCAAATTAGATGGCCCGGTATTATTGAATCTAAGATTGGCTACAACAATGTTACTTGGGAAACTGCGGTTAAAACGAATTTAGGACTTGATTTAGGTTTGTGGAAAGACCGTTTTAGTTTACAGATGGATTTTTTCTATGAAAAAAGAAAGGGTATTTTAATGCAACGCCAATCTGTACCAACGGGAGCAGGTTTCTTGGCTGCAAGTGTTTTATGGGGTAATTTGGGAAAAGCAGAAAATAAAGGCTTTGATGCATTGTTGGAATTTAAAGATCGTACTTCTTCCGGATTGTTCTATTCATTACGCGGGAATGTAACATTTGCTCGTAGTAAAGTACTTGAGAATGATAAAGCCGATCCACTCTATTCAAATTTGTCCGAGATAGGACATCCTATCGGTCAACCGTTCGGTTTGGTAGCTGCTGGATTTTTTGAATCAGAAGAAGATATTGACAATTGGTATGACCAGTCTTTATTGGGTGGACGTCCAATACCGGGAGATGTGAAATATAAGGATATCAATGGAGATAATATTATTGATTCAAATGACCAATGCGCAATAGGTTATACTCGTGAACCAGAATTGGTTTTTGGATTTGGTGGTACGATTGAATATAAGGGATTTGATTTGAGTGCCTATTTTACAGGTGCTGCTCGTACGAGTACTTTCTTCGAAGATCGTACTTTCTGGCCATTTGCTAGTGGTATGGGCTTTTTCAATGTATTCAAGGAAATTTATGACAATCGTTGGACACCTGAAACTGCTGGTGCAGCAAAATATCCGGTGGTTACGGATGGCTTTAATGTACAAAGTATGCGGCGGTCGACGGTTTGGCAGAAAGATGCTAGTTATTTGCGTTTGAAGAATCTGGAAGTTGGCTATACTTTGCCAAAGAAAGTTGTAAGTAAATTGAAGATCAATAATCTCAGAGTGTTTGTAAACGGAACTAACCTTTATACATGGGATAAGATTAATCACACAATTGATCCGGAATCTGATAATTGGTATCCTATTCAACGGGCTGTGAATTTTGGACTTGCAGTGGATTTTTAAAAAGTAGAACGATTAAACTTGAGCGAATATGAAACGTATTAATATAGTTTGCATCACTTTGTTGATGATATTATTGGGAGTAAATACTTCATGTGCTGATTACTTAGATAAAGCACCTGATGAAGATTTGACCCTTGATGATGTGTTTACACGAGAGAATTATGCAGAGCAATTCTTATCATCCATTTATTGGAATATGCCCTGGGAATTGAATTTCACGAATGATTGGGGGCACAATCCATTCGTTGGTGCGGCAGATGAGCTGGATTATCCTTATACAAATTGTTTTGCCTACTTCATGAATAATGGGTCCTGGACACCTGATAATGTTTTAAAAGATATTTCCAATATGGCATACCAGGGTATTAGAAAAACGAATATCTTTCTTGAAAATGTAGCTAAGGTTCCTATGGATGAGTCAAAGCGTGCCGGTTGGATTGGAGAGGCTACTTTCTTACGTGCATTTTTTCATTTCCAATTATTGCGTATTTATGGGCCGATACACATTACAGAGAAAGTATTTGATCCCAATGAAGATTTTTCAGAATTGTGTAAACGAATGCCGTTAGATCAGTGTGTAGATTTTATTACTAACGAGTGTGATAAGGCTGGAGGTATGCTGAAAATGAAAGAAGGAGCAGACAGATATGGTCGTGTGACAAAAGCTGCTGCTATGGCATTAAAGGCGAGGGCTTTACTTTATAGGGCTAGCCCCTTGTGGAATGGTAATCCTGATTATGCAAACTTTACAGATAAAGAAGGAAATCACTTGTTCCCCCTCTCTTATGAAGCGGAACGTTGGAAGATTGCTGCCGAATATACCAAAACATGTATAGATGAAATGGAAAAGGCAGGTTATGGGTTGTATTATGCACCGTCAGGTGACCCAATGGAGAATTACCGTTACTTGTTTGTAGAGAACTGGAATAAGGAGATTATTTTTGCAAAGAATGTGGCGATTTATGACCAGATGGAACGTGCTGCCGCTCCGCTCAGTTTAGGCGGTTGGTCAGGCTTATGTCCTACTCAGGAGCTTGTTGATGCATATGAAATGGCAGATGGTACAACTCCTATTTTAGGATATAATGCTGATGGTAGTCCAATAATTAATTCTGAATCAGGATATTCTGAAGAAGGGTTTACGGAAGAGGCAGATGCAGAGGGGTATTATCCGGAAAATACTTTTAATATGTTTGTAGACAGAGAACCGAGATTCTATGCAACAGTTACTTATAGCGGTGCTTACTGGAGAGGACGTCAGATTGATTTCCGTATGGGAGCTCCTGATGGACGTACTGGTGGACCTGACTATACAACTACTGGTTATCTGATGCGTAAGTTTTTGGATGAGGATGGTGTAGATATTTTAAGAGGAGTTTTTGTAAATAAGACATGGAATTATTTCCGTTTGGGGGAACTTTACCTCAATTATGCAGAAGCATTGAATGAGGCTTCTGGTCCGGTGGATGATGTCTATAAATATGTAAATTTGATTCGTAAACGTTCGGGATTGCCAGGGTTGAAGGCAGGTTTGTCTCAAGATGAAATGAGACAAAAAATTAGACGCGAACGTCAAGTGGAATTAGCTTTGGAGACTCATCGGTATTTCGATTGTAATCGTTGGAAGATAAGCGATCAGGTAAAAGCGGTCCATGGTATGGATATTGGTGCCCGTGATAATAGTTTCTTTAAACGTACTTTGGTTGAGGAAAGAGTATTTGAGGCACCTAAGCACTATTTGTGGCCGTTCCATCAAGATGAAGTTAATAAGAATCCTGATATTTTTGTACAGAATCCGGGATGGGGTGGAATTAATTGATAGCTGAATTTGAACTTAATCAAAGAGGTTCGGTAGGCATGTAAAGTATTTATATGAAATTCATATACTTATAAGTATGAAAAAGGTGATATTATTGTTCTTGTTATACTTTAGCTCTTCTCTTTGGGGACAGTCAAGGGATGTCACAGAGTACGTTGATCCTATGATTGGAAATTCTGATTCGAGATGGATGCAATTTCCCGGACCAGCTATGCCATTCGGAATGGTAAAGCTTAGTCCGGACAATCAGGGGAATGTATGGAGAGGTGGTTATGAGTATAAAATTAATCAGATCATAGGTTTTAGTCATATACATAGTTGGACGATGGGGGGCTTACTGACCATGCCTGTTACCGGACCTCTGAAAATTAAGCCGGGAGAAGAAAACGAACCTGATAGCGGCTACCGCTCCCGTATTAATCATAAAAATGAGAAAGCTTCTTTATCATATTATTCAGTCCTTTTGGATGATTATAATATAAAAGCGGAACTAACTTCTACAACACGTACGGGGTTTCAAAGGTATACATTTCCAAAATCGGATAGTTCCCGTATTTTATTTGATTTGGAGAATGGTTCGGAATATCCATATGAAGTTAGATGGGCTTCTATATCCAAAGTCAGTGATTATGAAATAGAAGGTTTCTCTACCCAATCGTCGTATGATGAGCCAACCAATCTGCTGAATGATTATACAGTATATTTTGTTGCTCGTGTCGATAAACCGATGAAATCTTTTGGAACATGGGTCAATGGGTATGTGGATACTACTTCAAGCATTTGTTGGGGAAGACATGATATCGGTGCTTTTATGAATTTTGATACGGAGGAGGGTGAGATTATCCAGCTTAAGACTGCTATATCGTATGTGAGTATTGAACAAGCACGAAAGAATTTGGAAGTGGAGTCTGGAGGCTTTGGCTGGAACTTTGATGCAGTCCGTAAATATGCCGTTAATGAATGGAGAAAAATCTTAAGCACCATTGAAATTGAAGGAGGAACTGAGGAAGATAAACGAAAGTTCTATACGAATTTATATCGTTCTTATTGTTCAAGGACTATTTTCAGTGATGTGGACGGTCAATATGTTGATATGTATGAGCGAACACAACAATTGAAAGATCCTGCTTCGCCTATTTATGGCTGTGATGCTTTTTGGAATACTTTTTGGAATCTCAATCAATTGTGGGCACTTGCTACTCCAGACATTATGAATAAGTGGGTAGAGTCATTATTGGAGTATTACAGAGTGGGTGGATGGTTACCCAATGGACCTCCGGGAGTGGAGTATTGTGATATTATGGGAGCTCAGCATGAGATACCTCTTATGGTGAGTGCATATCAGAAAGGTATTCGTAATTATGATGTAGATAAAGCGTATGAAGCTGTTAAAAAGACCTTGACAACACAGGGAACAGCACTTTCTTCTGGTGGTATTGTAGGCAATAGGCATTTGGATGTTTACTTGAAGTATGGATTTGTGCCTTATGGTGAGAAATCTCATCATAATGTCTTTGGAACTACCTATGAGGGGCCAACTTCTAATACATTGGAGTACGCTTTTGATGATTGGAATGCGGCACAATTTGCCAAGGCTCTTGGCTATGAAGAGGATTATGATTATTTTACAAGACGTGCTTATAATTATAAAAATGTTTTCGATTCGGAAACGAAATATGTCCGGCCGAAATATAGTGATGGAACGTGGATGCCGGATTTTGAACCTATTAATAAAGATGAGCATTCTACCAGTTGGTCGTGGCTGGGCTCTGGATTTGTAGAAGGTAACTCGTGGCAATATACGTGGATGGTACCTCATGATATGAATGAGTTGGTTAAGATGATTGGTAGGGAAGAATTTAACCGTCGGTTAAATGAAGGATTTGAAATTTCTTCTGAATACAGTTTCTCTCCTCCGGGTGATAGGTTCAGTGCGGCTTATGTGAATCACGGTAATCAACCGTGTATGCAGGCGTCTTTTCTGTTTAATTATTCTGGAAAGCCTTGGTTAACGCAGTACTGGGCACGAGAAATGATGAATAAATATTATGGCTCGACCCCTATTCATGGTTGGCCGGGTGATGAAGACCAGGGACAAGGTGGAGCTTGGTTTGTAATGGCTGCAATGGGGCTGTTTGAAGTGAATGGAGGAGGCTGTGTGGAGCCTTTTTATGAGATTAGTTCGCCATTATTTGAGAAGGTAACCATTCATTTGGATGAAAAATACTATAAAGGTGGTAAGTTTGTAATTGAAGCAAAAAATGTGTCCAATGAGAATCGGTATATACAATCTGCCAAATTGAACGGGAAGAAACTTTCTAAACCTTGGTTCTATCACTCTGAACTGGTAAATGGGGGGAAACTGGAGTTGATAATGGGGAAAAAGCCTAATTATAAATGGGGAAGTAGGCCGCAAGATGCTCCACCTTCCATGTCTTCCAATACCCAGTAAAAAATCAATATGTGTATTGTTTAATTGATTAATACATTAAGAATGAAAAAAATAAATTTGATTATGTTGTTCTTTTTGAGTATGTTCGCAACTTTAGATGGTCATACTCAAGTGAGGGGTGGAGAACTAGGAGGGTTGACTACTATTCAAGAAGGTGTCCGTAACCGTAGAATAAGTAGTGCCGATAAAACGGGGAATAATAATGATAATGTAGGTCCTATAAAACCAGGAGAGAAATGGAGTGTTGATATTCCGGGTACTGGTATTATTAACCATATTTGGTTTACTATTGCCCCGATGCATATTATGAGAAATGATCTCATATTCAGGATATATTGGGATGGACGGTCTACTCCTTCAGTAGAGTCTCCGATTGCTGCTTTTTTTGGAAATGGATGGGACGAGCATTATGAATATGCTACACTCCCATTGGCAGTTGGTCCTACAAATGGGACTGGTTTGGTTTCTTATTTCCAGATGCCTTTTGCCAATGGTGCCCGTTTAGAGATAGAGAATCAAAGCGATATAAATATTGATTGCATCTATTTTTATGTAGATTATGTAGAAATGAGAAAATTGCCGGTGGGCTCAGGACGTTTCCATGCATGGTATAATCATGAATTGACGGAAGCTTTACCAGAAGGTGAAACCGAATGGGGATTGGTAGGACCAATGGGTAATAATGTGGACGGTGCTAATAACTATCTGTTTGCTGATATAAAGGGTAAAGGACATTTTGTAGGGATAAATTATTATGTCCATTCTCCTTCAACAATGTGGTATGGAGAAGGAGATGATATGATATTCATTGATGGTGAAGAAAAGGCATCTTTGTTAGGTACGGGCACTGAAGACTTTTTTAATACTTCGTGGTGTCCGAAGACCTTGTTCAATCATCCTTATTATGGTTATGCAAGGGTTAATAATGACAATGGTTGGTTGGGAAGAACGCATGTGTATCGTTTCTTTGTGGCAGATCCGATTTATTTTGAGAAATCGTTAAGAGGGACAATAGAACATGGGCATAATAATAATTTGACACTGGATATTAGTAGTGTGGTATACTGGTATCAATCAGAAGCTGGAGTTCTACCTCCTGCTCCGACCAAAGAAGATAGAAGGCCTAAAGCTTTTATTCGTGATCAGGATATACATAGATGGAGGCATGAGTGGCGAAAGAATTTGGGTAATGGTGCCAAACTGTGGGGAAATGAAACTCAAGTTGGGGGATAATTCGATAACGTTCTATCTATGAGATTCAAATAAACATGATAAACAAATTTAAGATGATTATGAAATTTAAGATTGTATGGGTATTGGTGATGATGCTATCTCTTCATGGCTATTCTCGGGAAAAGTATGGTGATAGTTTCTCTTTTGCAAGGTCTGGAACGGATATTCTTGAAGTAAGGAAAGGAAATTTATCGGTAGGAGCGTCCACTGTGGCATCTTCTTCCAAAGGGAAGCATTCTTCAGCCAAAGCTGTAGACGGTAGTTTGACTTCTTTCTGGCAATCTAGCCAGTCTGCCGGATGGATTGTAGTAGATTTGAAAACCTCTTATTCATTGACTAGCATTTGTCAGGTATTTCATGAATCGTCTGTTTGGAAATTCAAGGTAGAAGGCTCTGTTGATAAAGAGAATTGGTTGCTGTTGGTAGATAAGACGAAAGGAGCTTCCGGTGATGTTTTTGCAGAAAGTGTGAGTGGCGTGTACCGTTATGTAAAATTAACTGTCCTTGAGTCTAAAGATGGTTTTCTGCCTTCTTCGAAAGAATTTGTTATAAATGGAACAAATGCGGATAAGAATATTGCTTTAGGTAAGCAATGCACTAATGTGGTGCTGCAAAAGGATCATAATCCGAATGATGCTTTGGATGGAAATATGTCAACCTATTGGATTGCTGATAATGAGCAGTTTCCCCAATCTTTGACTGTTGATCTGGAAGAGGTTTGTACGTTATCTGGAATTCAGCAAATCTTTAAAGACCATGATAGCTGGAAGTTTAAGATTGAAGGTTCCAATGATGAATTGCACTGGGCTGTTTTGGTTGATAATACAGATGGTATTAGTGGATTTGATTTCAAAACTCCGGTTTCAGGAGAATTCCGTTATATTAGACTGACTATTTTGGGCTCAGCGAAGGGATATTGGGCACACAGTTGTGAATTTCGAGTTTTTGGAACAGAAAAAGATGTGGTTTCTTTAGGCGGTCGGGAACTTGAGGATTTGGCCTTTAATGCTTTAGCTGCCACTTCTTCGTTTTGCGACAATAATCATACTCAGAAGAAGGCCTTTGATGGTGACAATACTACTTTTTGGTATGCGGACAATAATGCTTATCCGCAATGGTTATGTGCGGATTTAGGTTTGCCATGTGATGTTCGGAATATAAAACAGACTTTTGTGGAAAAAGATGTTTGGTCCTTTATTATTGAAGGGTCAAATGATAATAAAAAATGGGACTTATTGGCAGACTGTCGTTCGGGTATTGCCGGTACTGAGTACGTAAAAGAATTGAATGGTGTATATCGGTATATCAAATTAACTATATTGGATGCCAAAAGTAAAAGTAGAGCAGGTAGCCGTTCGTTGGTCATTAAGGGGTTTGGTTCACCACGTAATGCAACGTGGTGGGAAGAGACTTCTGGTATGACAAGGTATTACCCCAAATACTATCGCCAAACGCTTAACTCTATAAAAGACAGTTTGGATATATTGCAGGCACAAGGTTATCGTAATATTGAACTTTCGGCTATATATGAAGGTGATCCTAGTGTGTGGGGAGGGCTTGGAGCTACAAATAACTATGCCATAGACCCGTCTATTGGAACATTGGAGGATTTTGAGGACCTTCTCCGTGAAGTACATGCACGGGATATGAGGCTGACTTTCTTTGGAAATGTTGGTTATTGCTGGTATAAAGCTCCTTTCTTTGAAAAAGCATGTGATGATCAGCGTAATGGTGTATATAGTAAGGAGAGGAACTGGTTTCATTTCAGTGATAAGAAGTTGAATGACAATTGGTTTTGGAGTGACAGAGCCCAGGCTTATTACTATTCGTGTTGGGGAAACTCGGATGGGGCTGAAGGACGCATTCCAAGCTACAACTTTAACAATTGGGAGTGGCAGGAAGAGTGTCGGAATTATCTGGACTTTTGGGCAGATAAGGGGGTGGATGGAATACTTCTGGATGCTCCTGAGGTCTATGATGGTATTACTGACGATATTATCAATGAGTCTATTATAAAAGTTTTAAATCGTAGAGGCATTCTAACTAATGCGGAGGGAGCTTCAAATATTGAAAAATGGATTAGCTGGTTTGATTTTAAACTAATTCAAGGTTTTGATATGTATGGTTGGGGCGGTGGAAAAAGAAGTGAGGTCTTAAATGCCAGAAGAAATCAGAACCCATGTGAATTGAATGGAAAGTTGAAGAGTTATAGAGACCGTATTGTGGCATTGGGGGCAACAACTATTACTCCACCAATGTGGGAGATTCCAGCTACTAATGAGGAGCGCCTTTTTGAATTGGCTTATTTAATTTCCATGGGGACAGTAGTAATAAACCATTATGGTGATCATCATTCGGATTATATAGCCCAATTAATTCTTGATAAGTGGCCTCAAAAGGACCAGAAGAAGTTTTATGATTTAATCAGGTTGCAGAATGGCTATAACGGGTTGGCTCCCATGGGACAGCGCACTTGTATTCCTTCAAATGATGATAGTAAGTATACTGTCTTTAAACGAAGCAATAAAGATGGGAAAGTTTCGGCCCTAGTCATTATGAATTTCCAGAATAGTACGGAAACCATTTCTGTGAATTTGAAGAATACGGGTATCTTGCTGGGACAAACTCCTCTAAATCTATTGGATGGAGATAATATACCACCTGTATTGTCTGAGGACTATCATATTACATTGCCTCCTTATGGGTATATGATACTCGGTATTCAAAATGAAGAATAAGATGTGAGAATTTCTTCTGTATAATATGTGGAGAACTACTATTATAAAAAGATAATAGATTTCTTGATCATGATTCCGTGGGGCTGGGAAGTTCCACGGAATTTTATATTTTTATTTCGCGACGATTTATCCTGCCCAGTCCTCCCTATCCAGATTTCTATATCCGATAGCTTCCGCCAAGTGTGCCGGCTGTATCAATTCGCAGCCTTCCAGGTCGGCGATGGTGCGTGATACTTTCAATATACGGTCGTAGGCGCGGGCCGAAAGGTTTAGGCGGTTCATGGCAGTTTTGAGCATGGCAAGTCCTTTGTCATCCGGACGGGCGTGGCGAGCAAGCAGTTTACTGTTCATCTGGGCATTACAATATATGCCGGGAATGTCTGCATACCTTGCTT
Source organism: Bacteroides sp. AF39-16AC (assembly GCF_003602735.1). Lineage (NCBI taxonomy): Bacteria > Pseudomonadati > Bacteroidota > Bacteroidia > Bacteroidales > Bacteroidaceae > Bacteroides > Bacteroides sp. AF39-16AC. Next base: position 31,392 of record NZ_QTLN01000006.1, read on the forward strand.
CTTGAATTTGTCGGGCACGTATCACACGCTCGCGTATGGTGGCGCTCGATTCGCCGGGGCGAGAATCTGCCATCTCTTCAAAGGGGAGTGGGGTGACTTCAATTTGCAGGTCGATACGGTCGAGCAAAGGTCCGGATATGCGGTTCAGGTACTTTTGTACTTGTCCAGGACTGCATACACAAGCCTTGGTGGGATGCGTGTAATACCCGCATGGACACGGATTCATAGAGGCTACCAGCATAAAACTTGCCGGGTACTCTACATTGCATCGGATGCGTGACACGGTAATCTTCCTATCTTCCAGCGGTTGGCGAAGAACCTCCAATACGTTACGGCTGTACTCTGGCAGTTCATCAAGATATAAAATTCCGTTATGTGCCAGACTGATTTCACCGGGCTGGGGGAAACTTCCTCCACCGGTCATCGCTACCGTAGAAATGGTGTGGTGAGGGGCGCGGAACGGGCGTTTCGAGATGAGTCCACCGTCTTTGCCCAACTTTCCGGCAACAGAATGAATCTTGGTCGTTTCCAGACTCTCTCCCAAAGAGAGGGGAGGAAGTATAGACGGCAGACGCTTGGCAAGCATGGACTTACCGCTGCCCGGCGAACCGATGAGAAGTATGTTGTGGCTGCCCGAAGCAGCTACCTCCAAGGCTCGTTTCACATTTTCCTGTCCTTTTACTTCTGCAAAGTCGAAATCAAAGTTGCTCTGCTGGGAATAGAATTCCTCGCGGGTGTTGACTAACGTAGGGGTTAATTCCTGCGTGCCATTAAAGAATTCTATAACTTCCTTGATGTTTCCCGCTCCGTACACTTTCAGATTGTTTACTACTGCCGCTTCGTGGGCATTCTGTTGCGGTACAATCATACCCTCAAACCCCAGTTCTCTGGCCTTGATGGCAATGGGGAGTGCTCCTTTGATAGGTTGCAGGCTGCCGTCAAGGCTTAGTTCACCCATCAGCAGATAGCGTTCCAGCTTATCGGACTGGATAACTTCGCTGGCGGCAAGTATGCCGATGGCTAAAGGTAAATCGTAAGCTGCACCTTCCTTGCGGATGTCAGCCGGAGCCATGTTGATGACAATATTGCTGGTCGGCATCCGGTAGCCGTTGACCTGCAAAGCAGATATGATACGTTGATGGCTTTCTTTGACCGCAGAGTCCGGCAAACCGACTAAATAGAACATACAGCCTCTGGAACTGTTGACTTCAATGGTGATGAGGGTTGCGTCAATACCTTGAACAGCCGCTCCAAAAACTTTTATGAGCACGTTTTTAGTGATTAGGGGTTAGTGATGGCAGGATAGGCTACCGTCGATTTTGTTTTTTGAGTTTCTTTTCACTCTCTTTCTTCTCTTTTTCCTTTTGCTCTATCTCCTCCAGTTTCTTTTTGATGTCTTCCTCACTCATATTCTTCCCTTCAATTTTTCCGGAAGGGCTAAGGAACAGATTGGCAGGCAATGCTTGTATGGCGAGCTGTTTGATGGGCGCTGTGTTCCATCCGGAGAAATCACAACTCTGTTCCCACTTCAGGGTATCTCTTTTGATTGCTTCTTCCCATTCCTTTCTGTCGATATCCAAGGAAATGCCCCAGAGTGCGAATAGCTTGTTCTTTTCTTCTTTCTTGTAAATCCGGCGCAGGGCAGCGTTGGCTTCCATGCTTTGCGGGTCCCAAGATGCCCAAAAATGTATCAACAGATATTTGTCCTTAAAGCTAGTACGGCTGATTTGTGTGCCTTTGGCATTGGGCAGGTTGACGTAAGGGATGGTTTTCCCGACGGATACCTTCTCTTCTTCTTGGATAAGGTCAAGCAGTTTGTCCACATATGGGCGGTCTTTCAGGCCTCCGGTCATGTGTTCTGTCATTTCTTTGATTAAGGAGAAGTCCGGTTGCGGTTTTTGCACGAAATATTTCTCCAGCAGATAGATACTTACCAGTGAAGAAGGATGGCTGTTGATGAAGGCTTCTGCTTTTTCTTCCAATGCTTTCTCCGAGGGAGTACTCAAACCTTTCAACTCTTTCTGAAAGGCGGTCAGTTCTTCATTGGGAACATTCCCCGTGATTTCCAGTGAAGTAAGTTCGGCGGCAGAACCTTTTATCTTTATGTTGTCTCCTTTGTCCAGGTAAAGCGGATATTCCGTACCGTCACTGAATTGCAACCATGTAGAGGCAAGTGTGTCGGTGGTGAGGGTTGCAGAGAACTTGTCATCCTTGACAAGCAGAGTGTCCATACGGTTATAGAACTTGTCCGTACCATATATATAAAGGGTATCATTCCCCAGCCCTTTGATTTCACCATTTAGGTAGACTGAATTTGTATTTTTGCTGCCGCAGGCAGACAATATAATAAGCAGAAGGTATGCAAGATAGATTTTCTTCATTCCGGTTCTTTTTCTGATACTTCGTCGCGAAAATACTTCTTTTTGGTGTGAATAAAAAGAAATGCCCGACATATTTCTATGCCGGGCACGTTCTTTTCAATCTAACCTTTATTATTTGATGATATTCATAAAGTCAGTGTTAGTGAAGTATTTGGCGAATTCCAGGTCAGAAGCAGCCTTCTTTGCCAAAGCCGGTTCTTTTGCAATGGCATTCTTCAGACTGCTGGTTACCATAGATGTATTGTTGGTTCTTGCGCCAAGTACAGCCATCAGGTAGTCAGTATAAGCGTCTGGTCTTTCGATAGCAGCCAGTGTGTTCTTAGCCTTGTTGTAGTCCTTAGCCAGGATTTGTGCCAAAGCAGCGCTGTTAGTCTTAGTGTCGCCAAATGAGCTGACAGCCTTGTCGTACTGTCCTTGAGCAACATACAGATTACCCAATGCCTCGTTCAGTTCCTTAGAACCGGAAGCCTTGCTCAGATAGCTTTCTGCTGCTGTTCTGTCGCCCTTGGTCAAGGCAATCAGACCGAGATTCATGTTTGCTTCAGGAGCATCCTTGATGGAGAGAGCTTTCTTGAAGTAGCTTTCAGCCTTGTTAAGATCACCAGCCTGATAAGCCAGTTTACCTAAGTTGTTGTAAGCACGGAAATCGTTCGGGTAGATTTGAGTAGCTTTTGTGAAGATGGCTTCTTGCTTGGCAGCATCTTTAGTCAAGGTGGTGGCATACAGCAATTCTTCGATGTTCAGCTGCTTGGCGTCGCTGTCGGCGAGGTTTGCGATTTCTTCGTCAGACTTACCGATGATTTCGTAATTCAAAGTCAGGCGTGAACGACGCAGTTGCGGCAGGATTTCGTCAGCCAAAGTCTTATACACAGAAGAGATGTTCTTGATTTCTTGTTCTCTTTGTTCAGGATCCTGATACATGGAAAGAACGCGAAGAATCAATTCTTTGTCTTGGATGTTTGATTTGGATACCAGTTCCTGGAAGCCTTCCCAGTCCTGAGCTGTATACTTGGTGTCTACTGCTGCATCGATTTTGGCTTTCTTCAAATCTCTGTTGATGATTTTAGCCGTGTTGTCCTGGCGGTTCTCAGCCAGTGTAGTATTCAAGCCTACACCACCATCGGGAGAAGCGTATGCGGAGATTTCGATGTTGCTGATTTTCTTGTTTTCAGCTTCGTCTATGTTTTTCACTTCTTTGCCGAATTCTTTGGCAGTCTTCAATTCGCTGGCGCGTACGTTGGCTTGTTGAATCAAGAACATGATGTTGGCGTCATGCTTTTCTTTGATGATACGTTGGAAAGCGTCGTCACCATTGGCGGGGTTAGCGCTGCCCAATGTTTGTTCCAGCATCTCAGAAGTGGAGATTACACCATCAGCTACTTTTACAGCAGGGATAGTGACAGTCTTTTTGCCTACTGTAGCCTTGAATTCCAGATACAGTTCGGATTTGGCCATTTCCGGTACATAGTCGAAAGATGTCTTCATAGTGTAGCTGCCGCCCATCTTGTAAGAGATAGTCTGGTCGTTACCTTCTACTTTTTCGCCCTGGAACACAGCCGACTGGCCTTTAGCTTCGCCGCCATTCCATTTCAGCACAGGGGTCACTTCTACCACAGCCTTCTTGTTGAAGTACTTTTCGGGGAATTTTCCGTTGATTGTAGCGGGAACTTTACCACCCACAGCTTCCAGAACTTGAGGAGTTACGGTGAAATAATCTGATGACAATTCACCCATCTTTTTGCTGCACGATGTCATTAATGCAACAACCATTGCCATTAAAAACGGCAGATACAATTTCTTAGTCATTTTAGGTATAAATTAATTGTTTGTAATTGAAATTTGTCTATTCCATTTTAGTGTGCTGTTTGGGCATGGACACAACAACGCAAAGATATTAAATCCTATTACAGTTTGTTAACTCGCGCAGCAATTTTATCATAATTTAATGAATTTCCCGCTCTTTGCGGTACTTTATATTGCGGGGATGATGTTCTATGATTTCACTGCGCAATCTGTGCCGGTCAATATGTGTGTAAATTTCTGTTGTAGCGATAGATTCGTGACCCAGCATACTTTGTATGGCGCGCAGGTTGGCGCCTCCTTCAAGCAGGTGGGTGGCAAAGGAATGGCGGAAGGTGTGCGGACTGATGTTTTTGGTGATGCCGGCCTTCTTCGCCAGTTCCTTGATGAGATGGAATACCATGATGCGCGAGATATTTTTGCCCCAGCGTGCCAGGAATACATAGTCCTCGAAGTCCTTCTTGATTTTCCAGCCTCCATTGCGGTCCACGAACCAGTTCCTTATCTCCTTGATGGCACGGGACGATATGGGTACAAGGCGCTGTTTGCTGCCCTTACCTTCTACCTTGATGAAGCCTTCGTCGAAATACAAGTCGGAGATTTTCAGGTTGCACAGTTCCGATACCCGTAGGCCGCAACTGTATAGAGTCTCGAGGATGGCCCGGTTGCGTTGCCCCTCGTTTGTGCCTAGGTCAATGGCGGAGATGATGCGGTCTATCTCTTCCACTGTCAGTACTTCTGGAAGCTTGAATCCGATTTTGGGTCCCTCCAACAGTTCGCTGGGGTCTCCCTCCAGGTAGTCGGCCATGACGAGGAAATGGAAGAATGACTTGATGCCCGACAAGATGCGTGCCTGCGAGCGGGGATGGATGCCGATGTCGTGCAGTCCGGAGGCAAAATGCTGCAAGTCATCCAGGGTAGTGTCAAGGATAGCGATACCCTCTCCTTCCAGAAAGTGCAGCAGCTTCTGTAAGTCTGTTTGGTAAGCATCCACTGTATTGGGTGAGAGTGCTTTTTCCAGTTTCAGATACTGGTGGTACTTTCTGATTATCAGCGTTTGTTTCTCCTTATTCGTGGATTTTTCTTCTGATTTCATTTCTTTTTTCTACCTTTGCTTCGCGAAAATAGGCTGCATTTCAGCAAATTGCAAATAAATTTGCATCTGCTTTCGGTTTGCACTATCTTTGCACCGCAAAGGTATAAAAAATTGTGTTATGAGGATACAGATTATTAACGGCCCCAATATAAATCTCTTGGGCAAACGTGAACCTTCCATTTACGGTAGCGTTACTTTTGAAGACTACCTTGCCGAACTCCGTAAGAAATATGCGGATGTACAGATTGACTATTTCCAGTCCAACATTGAGGGAGAGCTGATAGACAAGATTCAGCAGGTAGGTTTTGATGTGGACGGCATCATTTTGAATGCGGGTGCTTACACCCATACGTCCATCGCTCTGCAAGATGCTATCCGTTCGGTCACTTCTCCGGTGATTGAGGTGCATATCTCTAATGTACATGCCCGCGAGGCTTTTCGTCATGTGTCCATGATTTCCTGCGCTTGCAAGGGTGTCATTCTCGGTTTCGGGCTGAACTCCTACCGTCTGGCCATGGAGGCATTAAAAGATTATTAAATAAAATAGGTATATAGATTATGTTATTGAAGCAAACGAAGATTGTCGCAACGATTTCTGACCAGCGCTGTGATGTTGATTTTATAAAGCAGTTGTTCGATGCAGGTATGAATGTTGTACGTATGAATACTGCACATCTTGGCCGTGAAGGTGCCGAGAAGTTGATTAACAATGTGCGTTCGGTTTCCAACCGCATCGCTATCCTGATGGATACGAAAGGACCGGAGGTCCGCACGACGGTTCTGGCTGAGCCCATTCCTTTCAAGGCGGGCGACCGCGTGAAGGTGGTAGGCAACCCGGAGCAGGAGACTACCCGTGAATGTATCTCGGTATCCTATCCCCATTTCGTCAAAGACTTGAATGTGGACGGCCATATCCTTATTGATGACGGTGACTTGGAGTTGGTTGTTGTAGAGAAGACCCCCGACTACCTGCTCTGCGAAGTACAGAATGAGGCTACTCTGGGCAGCCGCAAGAGCGTCAACGTTCCCGGCGTCCGCATCAATCTGCCTTCTCTGACTGAGAAGGACCGCACCAATATCCTTTATGCTATTGAGAAGAACATAGACTTCATTGCCCACTCCTTTGTGCGCAATAAGCAGGATATACTCGACATCAAGGCGATTCTTGACGCTCATAACAGCGATATCCGTATTGTTGCTAAGATTGAGAACCAGGAAGGCGTTGATAATATCGATGAAATCCTGGAAGTAGCCGACGGTGTGATGATAGCTCGCGGTGACCTCGGTATTGAAGTTCCGCAGGAACGTATTCCGGGCATCCAGCGTGTGCTCATCCGCAAGTGTATTCTTGCCAAGAAGCCGGTGATTGTTGCCACACAGATGCTTCATACCATGATTTCCAATCCGCGTCCCACCCGTGCGGAGGTAACGGACATTGCCAATGCCATCTATTATCGTACGGATGCCTTGATGTTGAGCGGTGAAACCGCCTATGGAAAGTATCCGGTAGAAGCGGTGAAGACGATGACCAAGATTGCCGCCCAAGCGGAGAAAGACAAGCTGTCTGACAACGATATCCGTATTCCGCTGGACGAGAACAGCAACGACGTGACTGCGTTCCTGGCCAAACAAGCGGTAAAGGCTACCACCAAACTGAAAATCCGTGCAATCATCACCGACAGTTACAGCGGCCGTACTGCCCGTAACCTTGCCGCTTTCCGTGGCAAATATCCGGTATTGGCCATCTGCTACAAGGAAAAGACCATGCGGCACCTTGCCCTTTCCTACGGTGTGGAAGCTATCTATATGCCCGAACTTGCCAACGGGCAGGAGTATTACTTTGCAGCCTTGCGCCGCTTGTTGAAGGAAGGCCGTTTATGTCCTACGGACATGGTGGGCTACCTGAGTAGCGGTAAAGCCGGTACGCGCACTTCTTTCCTCGAAATCAACGTGGTGGAAGATGCCCTGAAACATGCTGAAGATAGTGTGTTGCCCAACAGTAACAGATATTTGTAGGATAAGGGATTAAGGATAAGGGGTTAGGGATTAGCGGTTAATGATTAATTAATAATTGTGCGCAGAACTAACCCCTAACCCCTAATCCCTTATCCCTAACCTATAATCCATTAACAAAGTGACGATTGACGAATACATTTTGCAGCACATTGATGATGAGGGCGATTATCTGAAAGCGCTCTATCGCGACACGCATGTCAAGTTGCTATATCCCCGCATGGCTTCCGGACATTTGCAGGGGCGTATGCTCAAGATGTTTGTCCGGATGATTCGTCCCCGGCAGGTGCTGGAGATAGGGACTTATAGCGGGTATTCCGCACTTTGCATAGCAGAAGGACTGCCGGAGGGCGGGATGCTGCATACGTTTGAAATCAACGACGAGCAGGAGGACTTCACCCGTCCGTGGCTGGAGAATTCCGATTACGCGGATAAAATCAGGTTCTACATTGGCGATGCCTTGGAGCTGGTACCGCAACTGGACCTCACTTTCGACCTTGCCTTCATTGACGGAGACAAGCGCAAATACATCGATTATTATGAAATGGTGCTCGCCCGCCTTTCCGGCGGTGGATATATCATTGCCGACAATACCTTGTGGGATGGCCATGTGCTGGAAGAACAACCCCATCGCACAGACCTGCAGACAATCAGTATCAAAGCCTTCAATGATTTGGTGGCGTGGGATGCGCGTGTGGAGAAAGTCATTCTCCCCCTGCGTGACGGATTGACGATTATCCGTAAGAAGTAACTGTTTTTTTTATCTTTTTCTCAGCAGCCGCTTGCTGAGGTATCTCACCGGATACCATACGGACAAGAAGCCTACAGTGATGACCGTTAAGAATACCAGAATAATATCCGTGGCATGTACACTTACCGGATAAGCGTCCACTACAAAACTTCCATTGCCTCCCCCCAATGAAATCAACCCGAAACGTTGCTGCAGAAAGCACAGCAACAATCCTAAAACGATGCCGGAGAGGGCGCCGAATACAGAAATCATCCTGCCTTCGAACAAGAAGATGCGCGCTATGAGGCGGTCGTCGGCACCCAGGTTGCGCAGTGTCTCCACATCCTCCCGTTTGTCCAGTATCAGCATGGACAGCGAACCGATGACATTGAAGCATGCGATACCCAGAATGAAGGTGAGGAAGAGATAAGAGATGAGTTTCTCTATTTCCATGATGCGGAAAACATCGGCCTGCTGCTCGTAGCGGTTCTGTACAATGAATCGGTCGCCGAGAATGCCTGCTATTTTCTTTTGTACGGAGCCGATGTTGGAACCGGGTTTCAGTTTCATCTCGATGGCAGAGACTTCCGTGTCATAATTGAACAGACGGCGGGCAAAGTCAAGTGACGTCAGTATGTAGCGTGAATCGTATTTTTGCTGGTTGACGGCAAAGATGGCGCCGGGCGAGAAGAGATACTCCCGGTTGAAAGCCGCAGTGGGGTTGGCTATGTTTACCCGTACGTTCCGTTTGGGGGCATAGACCTGCAACGGGTCTACGAACTGAATGCCGGTGCCCAACTCGGATATAAGTTCCACACCCAGAAAACCATAGTCCACCACCGAGTCGCTCAGTAGGAACTTTCCCGTCCCATAGAGCAAGCTGTCGATGGATGTAAGCTGTTCGAAATTGTCCTCCACTCCCTTGATGACGGCCATTGCCTGGCGGTCCTTGTACTGCACCATGGCATTCTCTTCCAGTGTTTCCGTCCACACGTCAATCTCGGACAGGGCGTGTACTTGCCGGATGCACGCTTCGTGCGGGTCGAAAACCTTACCTTCGCGGACGGTGATTTTCAGTTCCGGGTCGAAGGCTGTGAAAAAGCCTGCCACCATGTCCTGAAAACCGTTGAACACGGACAAGGTGCATACCAACGCCAACGTAGCCAATGCCACTCCACACACCGAAATACCGGAGATGATATTAATGGCATTGTGTTTCTTCTTGGAGAAGAGGTAGCGGCGGGCTATAAAGAAGGGAAGGGACATTATTTCAGCAGTTCGTCAATTCGTTCCAGATAGTCCAGTGAGTCGTCTACGAAGAACTTCAGTTCGGGGATAATGCGTAGTTGGTGGCGTACGCGGGTACCCAGTTCAAAGCGTATGGATTTCATGTTTCCGTTGATGTTCTTGACTATTTCTTCGCTTTTCTCCGAGGGGAATATACTGAGATAAGCGCGTGCCACGCTCATGTCGGGGCTGATGCGTACGGCACTGACGGAAATCAGTATGCCGGGCATGGACTTGGTTTGCAACAAGAAGATATCACTCAGTTCCTTCTGCAGGAGACGGGCTATTTTATTTTGTCTGGTAGTTTCCATACTGTTCATTTTTTTATGCTGGGGTGCAGCCTGTTTTCACGTTAGCAAAGTTACTGAAATATATCGTTCTGCCGACTGTTTATAGCTTTTTTTTCATTCTTTTCCCTATTGTAGGGTTCATTCTTTTCCGTTCTGTCGATGAGATATGCCTTTTCGTAGATTCTATTTGTTGTTCTTGTTATGCTTCCCTAACTTTGATGTCAGTTCGGAGAACTGCTGATGATGAGTGAAGAAGGAAGAGAACCATTCCGTTATAGAAGAGACTCTCTCTAAATAGCGTTTTTTCATGTATTATTGACTTGAACCGTTTTTACCCGGGAGGGTAGAAACGGTTTTTTTGCGCATCTGACCGGGCTTTCTTGTCTCTTGCATAGGCTTCCGTTGTGTGTTACATAGGCTTCTGTTGTGTTTTGCACGGTGGTTTGTCTTGAGAAGCCTTTGGGTTTATCATGTACGCACGGCTGTGGTACGCCTTTTCCACAGTCGTGAAGAAGACGTGCCACAGCTGTGAAGAATATGCTTCACAGCCGTGGTTTTTCATCAATATATAGGGGTTGACAGAACAGACATAAGGGAATGACAGAACAAACATGAGGGGATAACGGAACGGACATAAGCACTCGACGCATTCCGTATCAGGGTATGAATAGCGGAATGCGTCGAGTGCTTATGGGGGAATGATATGATATTTTTTTTATGCCTTTACATACTTCCTTTTGGCTATCAGCACTGCCACGATGATACCTATCACCAGCAGTGCCAGTGCTCCGTAGGCGATGCCTTCCGTCACGTGCAGGCTGGTGGGGTCAAAGCGCATTTCGATGGTGTGCTGTCCGGCAGGAACATACATTGTGCGCAGGATATAGTCGGCGCGTGCCAGTTCGGCAGGCTGTCCGTCGATGGTTACGTGCCAGCCGTCCGGATAATAGATTTCGGAGAATACGGCAATACCGTCTTGGGCATTGTTCGTTTCGTACGTCAGGCGGTTAGGTGCGTAACTTGTCAGGCGGATGCTGGAGAGGCTGTCTTTATAACTTTCCGTGGCACCTTTCAGCACATCCTTGAAGCGGGCATCCACTACGGCTGTCTCCGTAGGTATGATGCTGTCCAGGGCGTCAATCTCTTCGTTGGCGTTGTTCACATACTGCACCTTGTTTACAAACCATGCATTGCCGTAGGCGTGTGGGTTGAGGATGGGAACGGTTTGTCTTTGCTGCCCTGCAGGGAAGATGAAGTATTTGGTGTTCAGCATGTTCAGTATGCGGAACTTATTGGCATCCACGCTGTCCATCTCACCTCCGGCGGTGGCAATGGCCTTGTAGGCCGCCTGCATTTCGGGAGAGATGTGATGCTCTATCATTTCCTGGTAGCGGCGCAGCTTGGCCGGGTGATAACCGCCGACGCTTTTGTGCCAGTAGGAGGTGTTGTTGTCATCGAAGGTGCTGGTGGCAAAGTTCAATACACGATAGTCCAAGCTGGTATCTTGCAGTATCAGCTCGTCTGTATTCGTCTTGGTGAAGGTTTCCGTACGGATGGAGTGGGGCACGAACTGGGCATCATTCAGATAGCGCTTGTTGACCCCCCACATATCTGCCAGGCAGAGTATGGTGATACCTGCAATGGTCAGCGAGCTGCGCAGCTTGCCGCTTGCATAGAGCCAGAGCAGGCTGCAGCCGATGCCTATGATGATGAAGCTACGCAGGGCGTCGCTGCTGACGAGTTCGGCACGCATCTCTCCCAAGTTGGCAAGGATGCCGGAGAGCTCGTTGGCGGGTATCATCTGCTGGTTGACGGCATTCTGCAGCATCTGTGCCTCTTGGGCGGGCACGTAGCCGGAGCCGATGCTGCCCGGGGCAACGGCAAGCAGCAGGGCGATGCCTGCAGTGAGCAGCAGGCTGATGCCGAGGGGCTTCTTTTCCTGTTTTAAGATTTCCGGCTCTTCGAGCAGGCGTTTCAGGGCAAAGATAGCCAGCAAAGGTATCGTGAACTCTGCTATGACAAGGATGGAGGACACGGCGCGGAACTTGTTGTACAACGGGACGTAATCGATGAAGAAATCCGTCAGCGGCATGAAGTTCTTGCCCCAGGACAAGACGATGGAGAAGAAGGTGGCTCCTATCAATGCCCACTTCAACGGTCCTTTCACGATGAAGCATCCCAGTACGAACAGAAACAAGACGAATGCTCCGACGTAGACGGGACCCGACGTCATGGGCTGGGTACCGAAATATTGTGTCAGTGAGCCGTACAGACTGCTGTACATCGGGTTTGCCTTGCTCATGGCAGTTTCACTCTGGCTGAGGGCGGCAGATGCTCCGCCTTTGAAGTTGGGCACCAGCAGAGTCAGTGTTTCGTCGATGCCGTAGCTCCACTGGGTGATGTAGTCGCGGTCCAGCCCGCTACTGGTCTGCTTGGCAGCGTCGCCGGTCTGCACCAGTTCGCTTTTGCCGCGCATGGTTTCTTTGCTGTAGGCATAGGTGTGATAGAGGTTGGATACGTTGGCGGCTATGCCGACGAGGGCTGCCACAATCAGTACGGCACTTGCCTTGAAGAACTGGGGCAATGTCTTGGTACGCCATGCTTTCTCGAAGTAGGCTCCCACAAAGAAAAGGATGACGAAGAAGAAGTAATAGGACATCTGCACGTGGTTCGAGGTGATTTGCAGGGCCACGAACAAGGCGGTGAGGATGCCTCCCCACAGCAGTTTCCCACGATAGGCGAGCACAATGCCTGCTATGGTGGGCGGCACGTAGGCAAGGGTGATGAACTTCCAGATGTGTCCGGCAGATATCAGGATGAAGAAATAGGACGAGAATGCCCACATGATACCGCCCAGTCCGGCCAGCCAGACCGGTATGCCGAAGACGCGCAGCAGGATGTAGAAGCCGAGCATCAGCATGAATGTGAGGCACACATAGTCGGGCAGGAAGAGTTGGTAGGCTTTCTGTACCCACTGCAGTGACTTGGTGGAGTCATACGAAGGGGCTATCTGATACATGGGCATACCGCCGAACAGCGAGTTTGTCCAACGGCTGCGTTCGCCCGTCTGTTCGTAATACTCCTTGACTTCTTGTCCTGCCCCTGCTCCTGCAGCCGTGTCGTGCTGAAAGAGAATACGGTTTTCTATATCCGCCGGGAAGAAGTAGGCGAAGGAAAGGAGGACGAATGCCAAGATGGCAATAAGGTCGGGAAGAAGCTTCTTCATGAGTTATAAGTTATGAGTTATCAATTAATCAATTGTGGGGCAAAGATAGTGCAAACCGAATACAGAACTTTCATGCTTGCGTGAAAAAGTTTTGTTGAGGTGCAGCCTATCTTCGCTTTTGTGGCAAAGATACATAAATGCAGATTGTTATTGTCACGTTATCGGCAGAATGTTGTACCTTTGCCTTTCCAAAAAAAGATTAAAGTGCTTTAATGGTAATATGCAAGCTTAAATTATTATAGATATGACAATAGGGATAATCAGTGCAATGGACAGCGAACACCGCCGGTTGGTGGAGCGCTTGCAGGATAAGAATACGTCGGGCGATGGTAGTTTCCGCTATGTGGAAGGTACATTGGGCGGTAACCATGTAATCTTGACGCAATGCGGCATCGGTAAGGTGAGTGCAGCGGTAGGAGCTTCGGAACTGATACGGCGCTTTTCTCCGGACTGCATCGTCAGCACCGGTGTGGCGGGCGGCATTGATGCTTGCCTGAAGGTGACGGATGTAGTGGCAAGCCAACGTCTGGTGTATCACGACGTCTGGTGCGGCGACGGTAACGAGTACGGACAAGTGCAAGGTTTTCCCGCCTCTTACGAGGGATGTTCCTCTCTGTTGAAACATGCCTTGTCGCTGAACGAAGCCGGAATGGAAAGCCGCATCCACAGCGGACTTGTCTGTACCGGCGACCAGTTCATCACCAACCGTACGGAGCTGGATACCATCAAGCAACGTTTCCCCGACGGTCTTGCCGTTGATATGGAGTCTGCCGCCATTGCGCAGACTTGCTATCTGTACAATGTTCCTTTTCTCAGCTTCCGCATCATCAGCGACACACCCGGAGTAGAGGACCATGCTTCGCAGTATGCCGATTTCTGGGGAACCATGGCAGAGCGTTCGTTCCTCACGATATGGACCTTCCTCTCCACCCTTCCCAGCAATTTATAACTCATAACTTATAACTCATAACTCATAACTCATGAAGAAGATTCCTAGTTTTACAATCGACCACATCCGCTTGTTGCGCGGCATTTACATATCCCGCCAGGATGAAGTGAACGGAGAAACAGTCACTACTTTCGACATCCGTATGAAAGAGCCCAACCGTGAGCCTGCCTTGGGACAAGGTGCTCTGCATACTATCGAACATCTTGCCGCCACCTACCTGCGCAATGACCCGCAGTGGCAGGACAAGATTATCTATTGGGGCCCCATGGGCTGCCTCACCGGTAATTATCTGCTGATGAAAGGTGACTTGAAGCCGCAGGACATACTGGTGCTGATGCAGGACACCTTCCGCTTTGTTGCCGAATATGAAGGTGAAGTCCCCGGTGCCGCTCCGCAAGATTGCGGCAACTACCTGCTCCACGACCTTCCGATGGCTAAATGGGAGTCTGCCAAATACCTGCATGAGGTATTGGAACAGATGAAAGAGGAGAATATGAAATATCCGGAAAAAGAAGAAAAATAAGGGGTTAGGGATTAAGGATTAGGGATGGGTTTATACCTATATTAAAGTCTATGCGACCCCAATAATCCCTAACCCTTAATCCCTTATCCTTTATTATCACACAATCTCAATCCCCTGCTCCTTGCAAAGCTGTAATCCCAGGTCTTTCAGCTTGAATTTCTGTATCTTGCCACTTCCCGTCATGGGGAATTCTTTGATGAAGAAGATATACTTGGGTATCTTGTAGCGTGATATTTTGCCGATGCAGAAGTCTCGTACATCCGATTCGTGCATATCCACTCCTTCGTGCAGGATGATGAAAGCGCCTACGGCTTCACCGTATTTCTTAGAGGGAATACCGGCTACCTGCACGTCTTTTACGCCTTCCAGTTGATAGAGGAACTCTTCTATCTCGCGGGGATAGATATTTTCACCACCGCGGATAATCATGTCCTTGATGCGTCCTGTGATGCGGTAATTGCCGTCCTCGTCCTTCACTCCAAGGTCTCCCGAGTGCAGGAAACCGTTCTCGTCAATGACTTCGGCCGTGGCTTCCGGGTTTTTGTAGTAACCCTTCATGGTGTTGTATCCGCGGTTGCACATTTCGCCTTGTACGCCTACGGGACACTCTTCTCCGGTTTCGGGGTCGATAACCTTTACTTCCGTATGTTCAAAGTCGTGTCCTACAGTATTGCAACGCACATCGAACGGGTCGTCTATCCGGGTGGCGGTCATTCCGGGAGCAGCTTCGGTCAGCCCGTAAACGCTGGTTACCTTCATGTACATTTTCTCTTCCACCTGCTTCATCAGCTCTACCGGGCAGAGGGAACCTGCCATGATACCCGTACGTAGGCTGGACATGTCGAACATGTCGAACATCGGATGGTTCAGTTCGGCAATGAACATGGTGGGTACGCCGTAAAGTGCCGTGCAGCGCTCCTTGTGGATAGAGGCGAGCACTACCAGCGGGTTGAAGCGTTCCACCATTACTTCCGTACAGCCGTGTGTCAGGCAGTTCATGGTGGCAAGTACCACGCCAAAGCAGTGGAACAATGGTACGCAGACGCAGAGCTTGTCATCGGCGGTAAACTTCATGTGCTCACCGGTAAGGAAACCGTTGTTGGCAATGTTGTAGTGGGTAAGCATGACGCCTTTCGGGAATCCCGTAGTGCCGGAGGTGTATTGCATGTTCACTACATCGTGGCAAGTGACCTGACTTTTGAGCTCATTCAGGCGACTGTCTTCTATATTGTCGCCCAAGAGAAGTATTTCGGCCGTGTTGTACATGCCCCGGTGCTTCTCCTGCCCCACGTAGATGACGTTTTTCATATAAGGGAAACGTTCGCTTTTCAAGTGTCCGCGTTGGCAAGTCTTCAGTTCCGGAAGCATGGTATAGGTCATCTGCACAAAGTCACTGTCCTTTTCGCCATTGACGATGCAGAGGGTATGCATGTCGGAGTTCTGGCAGAGATATTCCAGCTCGGACTGTTTGTAGTTGGTGTTTACCGTTACGTAGACGGCACCTATCTTGGCGCAAGCGTATAATAGAGTCAGCCAGTCGGGTACGTTAGCTGCCCAGATACCTACGTGTGTTCCCCGTTCCACGCCGATGGCGATAAGTCCTTTGGCCATGTCGTCCACCCGGCGGTTGAACTGGCTCCAGGTGAAGCGCAGGTTGCGGTCAGAGTAAACGATATATTCTTTGTCTGGTGTTGTTTCGGCCCAATGTTCCAACCATTGGCCGAGGGTACGTTCGTATAACATGATGTGGAAGTTGAAAGTGGAAAGTTGAAAGGTGAAAATAGAAAGTATTTATCATTTTCCATTTTCACCTTTTAATTTTCCATTAATTTAAATTGGTGTATAAACTACTGCAAGTATCTTGGCTGCCTGCCCTTCATAGGCGTGTACGTGGTGCGGAACGATGGAATCGTAATAGATGCTGTCACCTTCTTCGAGCAGGTAGGTATTTTTGCCGTAACTGATTTCCATGGTCCCTTCCATCACCATGATGAATTCTTCGCCTTCGTGTGAGGAGAGTACAAAGTCACTGTCGTCCGTAGCGGCCACATCAATGATAAACGGCTCCATATGGCGGTCGGCTTTGGATTTGGAGAGTGAATGATACTCCATATGCTTGCGGCTGTGGATGGCATTGTTGGAGAAACTGATACTGTTCTGCGACTCGTCCTTACGGCAGACCACGGGACCGTTCTCATCCTGGTCGTCAAGAAAAGTTCCCAAACGTACACCCAGCACACGAGCTATCTTGATGAGGGGAGCCAGTGACGGGAGGTCGATGTTGTTTTCTATACGTTCAATCTGTTCGATAGCAAGTCCCGAACGCTGTGCCAGTTCTTCCATACTGATGGATTGGCTTTCACGGAGTGATTTTATTTTTTCTCCTACGATTTTGCTGGTATCCATAATGATAGTATTTTCTGTCTAAAGGTTATAATTTATAGCTGTTAAACCGCAAAAATAAGAGAAACTTTTACTTGATGCAACATTCTGAGGGAAAATATTGCTGAAATATCTCCGGTGGTCGGCTTATTTGTATAATATTCTTCTGTTCTGTTTCTCTTTCTTCCCCAAAGTTCTGTTTATAGCCGCTTCAAGTCTTGTTCCGATACGTGCTTTCCTTTGTACGCTTTGCCTGCTGCGTTGAAACGATAGCTTAGGTTCAGGGAGAAGCTGCGCGAGTCCGGGTTTGCCTTTTTCGTATAGGTCAGCCGGGGACCGAACAGCATGAAGGAGCCATACCGGGAATTCCACAGGTCATTGGCTTGCAGTCCGAGCGTCAGCCTTTTGTTGAAGAATGTTTTGCGGATGCCGGCGTTTATGCCCCAATAGGAACGTTGCAGCATGGCGCCGAAGTTGCCTTCGCTCTGGTAGTCGGCATCAAGGGAGAGAATCCACTCGTCCGGAAGCTGGAGACTGTTTTGCAGAAAGAGGTAAATGCTGCCGCGGTTCATATTCTTGCTACTGCCTTGATTGGTGACTTTGAAGAACGGTTGGGCGAAGTAGATGCCGAGCTCCGGTTTCCAGATGCCGACGGTGGGTGACAGATGGGCAGAGGCGGTGAGATACTGCATCCGTTTGAAATTTCCGGTAGTGAAGATGACAACATCCGGATTGTCCTCGTATTCTTTGGTCATGAAGGCAATGGCATTGCGGCGGTATTGGTAGTTAAGTCCGAATTGTACCCACTTGTAAAGGGCCGTGAACTGCAGGTCGTGGTTGGTTTCGGGGGTGAGCAGTGGGTTTCCGCCTTCGTAGATGAAACGGTTGTTATAACTCAGTGTGCTACGTAGCTGGAAGAAGCTGGGGCGGTTGCTTTTGGCTGTATAGCTGAGATTGGCTTGGGCTTTGCCGAGAGGAAAGTCTACCGATAGGTTGGGGCACCAGTCATTGTAAGTACGACTTTGACCGGACACGTACTTTTCCTGCTCCCAATAGTCGGAGACGGCATGCTCGAAGCGCAGTCCTGCAAGAAGGCTGATTTTTCCTAATGTCAGTGAGTATTCGGCAAAGACGGCGGACTTGCTTTCGTCGATTCGACTGTCTGTATCGGGAAGTATGTGCTGCCGGTTCAGGAAATTGTCATTTCGCCGGATGAAGGTGTAATCGGCACCGGTCTTCAGTTCACCTTTCCAAAGGGGATGGGTCAGAATCAACTTGGCGGCATAAAGGCGGTTGTCGGCGTGGTTGAAAGAGCTGATGTCGCGATTGCCTTCGGTCTGGCTTTCTTCTTTAGCCTCCTGGTGATTATAACTTTTTCCGTATACCAGGTCGGTGTTGAAGTTTATGTGGAGTTGCTTTATGCTGCCCTGATAGTAGGCATTCAGCTGGTGCCGGTTGGTTTGCTGCAAGTTTTGGGAGGAATGTATGGTGTGATCGGCCAATTCTTCATTTGCCCGGACGGTATATGCCGAATGGTCACTGCTGTGATAATCGGGGGTACGATGAAACTCATAGGAGGCACCGAGGCTGTGTTGGGGGGTGAAGTCGTAACTGGCGCTTGCTTTTCCTCCGGCAAGTAGTCCCTTATTATATAAGTGAACCCGGTTATTTACATCCCATTGTATTTCGGACGGTATCTGGTAGCGAACCTCCTGGTGGCGTTTTCTGTTTTCATAATTGGTGTACAGCATGCCCAGCAGGGACAGTCCTTTCTTCTGATAATTCAGATTGACTTGTCCGTAATGGCTGCTGCGTCTCCGTTGGGTGATTCCTGCACGGAAATTACCGCCAAAACTGTCTCTTTTGTTACGTACGGTGCGTATGCGTACAACGGCTTTAACGGTAGCATCGTACTCTGCACCCGGGTTGGTGATGAGCTCCACTTTTTCAATATCGGCGGCAGAGAGGCGTTGCAGCTCGGAGTTGTCTTGCAGAAGGCGGTTATCTATATAGATGACCGGTGTCCCTTTGCCAAAAACGGTATACCCCTCATCAGAGGAGCGCAGTCCGGGGATATGTTTCAATACGTCGTTGGCATCATTCAAGGATGCGAGCAGGGTTTGCCGTACGCTTGTCTCCAACTTTCCGCCCTTTAGTCGGAAAACGGGGCGGGCGGCGGTGATGACGGTTTCCGCAAGTAGCACGGCATCGGTTTGCAATATCCAGTTGTGGGTACTCCCGGTGGGGCAAGGCTGGCAAAGGGGTTTGTAACCGATGGAAGAAACTTGTAGTAGATAGTTTCCGGGAGCGGGAGGGAGAAGTTCAAAACTACCGTCGCTTCGGCTACACGTTCCTTGTATGAAGGTGGAATCTTCGGAAAGGAGGGCGATGTTGGCAAACTCTATCGGTTGCTTTTCCTCTGTGAGAATTTTACCTCGGATGGAGGGTGTTGCCGGGCTGGTTTGTGCTTTTGTTGTCGTGACGCTCATTAGGAGCAGGGCAAGAATACATATTATCTGTTTCATGTTCCGGTTGTTGTTTGATTTCGGGACACGAAGGTATCCGCTTTCTGCCGGGATGGAAGAAATAAAAAGCGGATAGTTGTCTGACATTTGCCTGACAATAGACTGACAATACTTTCTTTTGTCCTTTTAAAGGGGGAAGATGATTACTTTTCTGTATCCATCTCTCCGGTGAACGAGATGGACTGTTTGTTCATGGGTTGCACATGGATACTGGTAGAACCATCGGGAAAGATGGTGAGGCGATACTCATAATTGTCTTCATCACTACGGGTCTTGAAGTCTATTTGGATTTTGCCTTTTTTGAGTGCTCTGGTTGTGTATCCGGTGATGGATGCATTGAAATTCAGGCTCTTGCCTCCTCCATACGGAGCATTGTAGGCCACTCCAAAGTAAGGCAGGTAAGAGAAAACGGAGTCGTTTCTAATTTCCAGTGTATAGTTGGTGGTCAGGTTACGGCTACCGCCTCTCATCGGTTGCATCCGATCTACGTTGATTTTGTATTGTTTAGCAGCAATAGCTTCTTTTACAGCACGTTCAGTGCGCGCTTTCTTTTCGTTACGGTTTTGGGCGGTTGTCGGCATTGCGACAGTTAGGCAGATTAGCCCTAATAGGATAAGTTTGTTAGTCTTCATGATTCTATAATGTTTAGGTTTTTATTTCCAGTCCGTAGGCGCGGCCACGATCTGTTGTTATTCTGAGGTTGCTGTTGTCCTCGACAATGGGCTTCAGACGCCGTATCAATGTGTAAAGCGTTTCGTCTGCATTGTCTTTTCCCGGCCATAGCGATTGGCAGATGTCGGATTTGAAAAGTAGGTGTGAGGAAGAAAGGTAGAACATCTCCATCAGTGTGTACTGCATGGGGGTGAGTTTTAGCTTTTCCTGCTGTTCGTTATAGAAGCAGGCTTCCTGGAGGGAAAGCGAAAGGTTGCCGAAGGTAATGAAGTTTTCTTGTTGCTGCCCGTTACTGGCATTAGTCTTTGTGTGCCGGTGGAAATAGAAGAAAGTGAATCCTCCCCAGAGCAGGGCGGCCAATAGCAATGTTGCCGGAATTGTCTGCTTGGATAAGCTGAACAGCATGGCAGCTGAGCAGCGGGCATATCCCCGGAAAGAAAGTGTCAGCCCAGATGCATCGGCTGTGGTGGAGAGCCATACTAATGTGTCGCTGGCAAGACATCCGGCAGGAATCTCATTGAATACGGTGGCGGGAGCATTCTTTTTCAGTATATGTAGCGAAAGGGTAGAAACATCTTTCAATCCGGTGATGGACAATGCTTCGGTAAAGGCTCTGTGGAAACCGCTTACGGAAACGGGAGTGCCCATCACTTCTTGCAACTTGGCATAGGTTTGGATGGTATCTGCATTCAACCATAATCCCTTGTGCTGCAATACTGTGCGTTGCAGCGCTTGATTCAGGTCAGAGACCACACGTTGTTCTGCCTGCGAATAGCTGCGATAACCGAAGCCGAATGATAGCAGTACCAATAGAAAAGTGATTGCTATCGAAAGATTTGCTGCTGATACTTTCCTTTTCATGGATACAAAATTACGTATAAATCGGATTATAAACAAAAAAGGAAGTTTCCTTTTGGAAAACTTCCTTTTTTAATGGTTTTGCCGCAAGTAGATTACTTACGCAAGCCGAGTTCTTTGACAATAGCACGATATCTGGTGATGTCGCGATCCTTCAGGTAAGTCAGCAATGCACGGCGTTTACCTACCAACATAGTCAAAGCTCTTTCTGTACTATAATCCTTTCTGTTGAGCTTAAGGTGCTCAGTCAGATGAGCAATACGGTAGGAAAACAAAGCTATCTGAGCCTCAGCTGAGCCAGTATCAGTGTTAGACTTTCCGTATTTGCCGAAGATTTCTTGCTTTTTAGCAGCGTCTAAATACATAATGTTTAATTAAAAGTTATTATAAATATTCCCTTTCGGGGCTGCAAAGATAGGGATAAACTTTTATATCACAATGATATTCAGCAAAAAAATCATATCTATACTGCATATCTAATCCAAAATCACTAACTTTGTCGCCTGAAAATAATAGGTATTATATGCAAAAGATTAGAAACATTGCAATTATTGCCCATGTGGACCATGGGAAAACGACGCTCGTTGACAAGATGCTTTTGGCCGGAAACCTTTTCCGCAGCAACCAGAGCACAGGTGAATTAATGTTGGATAACAATGACCTGGAGCGTGAACGAGGTATAACGATTCTCTCAAAGAACGTTTCTATCAACTACAAAGACACCAAGATTAACATTATTGATACTCCGGGACACAGTGACTTCGGAGGTGAAGTGGAACGTGTATTGAATATGGCGGATGGATGCATTCTGCTTGTGGATGCTTTCGAAGGTCCTATGCCGCAGACACGGTTTGTATTGCAGAAAGCTCTGCAGATTGGTCTGAAACCTATCGTTGTTGTGAATAAGGTGGATAAGCCAAATTGCCGTCCCGAAGAAGTGTACGAGATGGTGTTCGACTTGATGTTCAGCCTGAATGCAACCGAGGACCAGCTGGATTTCCCCGTTATCTACGGTTCTGCCAAGAATAATTGGATGAGTACCGACTGGCAGCAGCCGACTGATAACATTTATCCGCTTCTGGACTGTATCTTGGAGAATATTCCTGCCCCCGAACAGTTGGAGGGTACACCGCAAATGCTGGTTACTTCGCTGGATTATTCTTCGTATACCGGGCGTATTGCTGTGGGCCGCGTACACCGTGGCATATTGAAAGAAGGCATGAATGTGTCTTTGGCAAAGCGTGACGGGAGTATCGTGAAATCAAAAATCAAGGAATTGCATACATTCGAAGGTATGGGCCGTGTAAAGGTGCAGGAAGTGTCTTCCGGTGACATCTGTGCGTTGGTAGGTATCGAAGGATTCGAAATCGGAGATACGGTCTGCGATTACGAAAATCCGGAAGCGTTGCCGCCTATTGCCATTGATGAACCTACGATGAGTATGCTCTTCACCATTAATGACTCTCCGTTCTTCGGTAAGGAAGGTAAGTTTGTTACTTCCCGCCACATCCACGACCGTTTGATGAAGGAGTTGGATAAGAATCTTGCACTTCGCGTGCGCAAGAGCGAGGAAGACGGCAAGTGGATTGTTTCCGGCCGTGGCGTGCTTCATCTTTCCGTACTGATTGAGACCATGCGTCGTGAAGGGTATGAGTTGCAGGTAGGGCAACCGCAGGTAATCTTCAAGGAGATTGACGGCGTGAAATGCGAACCTATTGAAGAGCTTACCATCAATGTTCCCGAAGAATATGCCAGCAAGATGATTGATATGGTGACCCGTCGTAAAGGTGAAATGGTGAAGATGGAAAGTGCCGGCGAACGTGTAAATCTTGAGTTCGACATGCCGTCGCGCGGTATCATCGGTCTGCGTACCAATGTGTTGACCGCTTCTGCCGGCGAGGCTATCATGGCACACCGTTTTAAGGAATATCAACCGTATAAGGGTGAGATTGAACGGCGTACCAACGGTTCTATGATTGCCATGGAGTCCGGTACGGCTTTTGCCTATGCCATTGACAAGTTGCAGGACCGCGGCAAATTCTTCATTTTCCCGCAGGAAGAGGTTTATGCAGGCCAGGTAGTGGGCGAGCATTCCCATGACAACGACTTGGTGATTAATGTAACGAAGTCCAAGAAGCTTACCAATATGCGTGCCAGTGGTTCGGATGACAAGGCACGTCTGATTCCTCCCGTACAGTTCTCTCTTGAGGAGGCACTGGAGTACATCAAGGAGGATGAATATGTGGAAGTTACTCCTAAATCAATGCGTATGCGTAAGGTTATCCTCGATGAGCTTGAGCGTAAACGCGCAAACAAGAACTGATAAACAGAAGAGTTTTAGTTGTTATATATGAAAGGAGTGCCCCGCCGAAAGGTGAGGCACTCCTTTTTATTGTCGTCATTCAAACGAAAGTCAATCGATGAATTTTACCTTTGCCGCATTACGGGGTTTGGCAGTGGGCGTTTCGTCCGGATAGCCGAAAGCGATACAGTAAAGTAGCTGATAGCCTTCCGGAATATCCAGTTTCTTCAGGTATTCGGCAGCAGCCGGAGTAGAGGTCATGAAGCGCGTGGGACCGCCCAAGCAGCAAGAACCGATTCCCATGGACCAGGCTGATAGAATCATATTCTCACCCAGCAGTCCGCAGTCAATCTGCGAAAGGTCATAAGACGGGTCATTGGCAATAAATACTACTGTAGAAGCGTTGCGAAACATGTTCTTGAATTTCGGGTCTTCGGCGGCTTTGGGATTTTCCTTCTTGTAGATTTCCGTGATGCCGTTGATGAAATCCGGGTTATCCACTACACGCACTTCCCACGATTGCTTGTTCTGTCCGTTGGGTGCATTGATACCGCAATCCAGGATAATCTGCATGGTGTCGCGATTCACGGCTTGCGGTTTGTACTGGCGGATGCTGCGGCGTGACATGATGGTTTCAATCACCGCATTCTCTTTGCTTTCATTTGCATTGGCAACTTGGGTCTCTTTCTGGACCTGGGCACCGCAACTGCAGAGCAGTAACAAACTTGCGCCTGCCAACATCAATCTGATACTTTTCATATTGCTTTATTTGAATAATGGTTTCTGCAAAACTACTAAAACTTTCGGATTATCAATGAGATAGAGATATTAAAAAAGAAAAAAGGCATCTCCCGGAGGAGATACCTTTTCCATATGTTTCTAACTTTATTGTCAGATTAGAGCTTCGGACCAGCAGCAACCAAAGCCTTACCAGCTTCGTTGCCAGTGAACTTAGCGAAGTTCTTGATGAAGCGACCAGCCAGGTCTTTTGCTTTTTCTTCCCATTGGCAAGCGCATTCGTAAGTATCGCGAGGATCAAGAATCTTCGGATCTACATTAGGCAATTCAGTAGGAACCACGAAGTCGAAGAAAGGAATAACCTTCGTCGGAGCCTTGTCGATAGAACCGTCGAGGATAGCGTCGATGATACCACGAGTATCTTTGATAGAGATACGTTTGCCGCTACCGTTCCAACCAGTGTTAACCAAGTATGCCTTAGCACCAACCTTGTTCATCTTCTTAACCAATTCTTCTGCATATTTAGTAGGATGCAAGCTCAAGAAAGCAGCACCGAAGCAAGCAGAGAATGTCGGAGTCGGTTCAGTGATGCCACGTTCTGTACCAGCCAACTTAGCAGTAAAGCCAGACAAGAAGTAGTACTGAGCTTGTTCAGGGTTCAGGATAGATACCGGAGGTAATACACCGAATGCGTCGGCAGACAAGAAAATTACCTGGTGAGCGTGAGGACCCTTGGAAACCGGCTTAACGATGTTATTGATGTGGTAGATAGGATAAGAAACACGAGTGTTTTCAGTTACGCTCTTGTCAGCGAAGTCAATCTTACCGTCAGCAGCTACTGTAACATTCTCCAACAGAGCGTCACGCTTGATGGCAGCGTAGATATCGGGTTCGCTTTCTTTATCCAGGTTGATAACCTTAGCATAGCAACCACCTTCGTAGTTGAATACACCTTCGTCATCCCATCCGTGTTCGTCGTCACCGATCAACAGACGTTTCGGGTCAGTTGACAAGGTAGTCTTACCAGTACCGGACAGACCGAAGAAGATAGCAGAGTCAGTACCTTCCATGTTAGTGTTGGCAGAGCAGTGCATAGAAGCGATACCACGCAACGGGTTCTTGTAGTTCATGATAGAGAACATACCCTTCTTCATTTCACCGCCGTACCAAGTGTTCAAGATAACCTGTTCGTTGGTCTTCAAGTTGAATACAGTAGCTGTTTCAGAGTTCAGACCCAGTTCCTTGTAGTTGTCAACTTTTGCCTTAGAAGCGTTGAATGATACGAAATCGGGTTCTCCGTAGTTAGCCAGTTCTTCAGCAGTCGGGCGGATGAACATGTTAGTTACGAAGTGAGCCTGCCATGCCACTTCCATGATGAAACGTACTTTCATACGAGTAGCGGGGTTGGCGCCACAGAAAGTATCAACAACGAACAGACGCTTGCCGCTCAATTCCTTTACAGCCTTAGCCTTCAGGTCAGCCCAAGCTTCTTCAGAGCAAGGTTTGTTGTCGTTTTTGTATTCTTCAGAAGTCCACCATACAGAATCCTTGCTGGCTTCATTCATTACGAAGAATTTATCTTTAGGAGAACGACCGGTATAGATACCTGTCATTACATTTACAGCACCCAGTTCAGTTACCTGACCTTTTTCAAAACCTTCCAAACCTGGTTTGGTTTCTTCTGCGAACAGTACATCGTAAGACGGGTTGTGGATAATTTCCTTCACGTCTTGGATACCGTACTTGCTTAAATCTAAATTTGCCATTTCTTTTAATGATTTAAAATGTTGGTATTTGGTTTATAATCTCTTTCCTTAATCTCTTTTACCTTTGATTTACAAGGGAAAACGGGTGTAGAAAAGCTCTTTTTTTCCTGCTTTTCAGCAGGTCCCTTGTTTTTCGCCTACAAAAGTAATACTTTCTTTTTAAAGAAAAGCTCTATTAGAGAAATTTTTCTCTAATAGGAAATCTTTTATAAAACCATAACAATATCTGCTAACTGAATGTTGCAAATTGAGTGAAATTCGTTTACTTTGCAGCAAATTTTAATGTGCTAATGTGCTGATATGCCAATGTGCTAATTGCCATGCGGCATTACGTACACCACATTTGCACATTAGCATATTTGCACATTAGCACATTTATAGTTATGAAGGTTATCAACTTTGCCGAGACAAATTCTGTCTTGAACCAATACGTGGCGGAAATTCGTGATGTAGCAGTCCAGGGCGACCGTATGCGTTTCCGCCGTAATATTGAACGCATTGGAGAGATAATGGCGTATGAAATGAGTAAGGAACTGACGTATTCTGTCAAGCAGGTACAGACTCCCTTGGGGGTGGCGTCGGTCAGCACACCCGATGACGAGGTGGTGATTGCCACTGTTTTCCGTGCCGGATTGCCTTTGCATACTGGATTCTTGAATATGTTCGACCATGCCGGGAACGCTTTTGTTTCCGCTTACCGTTATTATAAGGATAAGGAATGCCGTACGGTGGATGTACACATCGAATACATCGCTACTCCGGATTTGTCCAAGAAGACATTATTGATTGTAGACCCGATGCTTGCCACGGGAGAAAGTATGGAATTGGCCTGGAAGGCCTTCGTCACCAAGGGGATGCCGGCCAAGTTGCAGATAGCTTGTGTCATAGCCAGCCGGCAGGGCGTAGAGCATCTGGAAAAGCTGTTCCCTGGAGATGAAGTGACCTTGTGGTGTGCAGCAATCGACCCGGAGATGAACGAGCATTCCTATATCGTTCCCGGGCTGGGAGATGCCGGAGATTTGGCGTTCGGTGACAAGATATAAGGTTCATATATCTTTTCCATCAGCCTTTTCCCAAGTGCGGGCCTATAATGACCCGGTTCATAATAATTGTGGATGTCTTCCGTGTATTCGTTGATACCGGTGAAATCAAATACATTCCGTTTTCCGAAGAAGCGCTTCAGTGTCTTTACGTCGGCAGGGTTTATGTTGACTTGCAGGTAGTCGGGACTGATAATGATTTTTACATCGGTATCATGTTTCCGGCAAATCCACTTTATTTCCTGCAACAGATTGATTTGCTTTTCCCTGAGCACTTGGGGGGCTTCCCGGTATTTCCCGTCTCTATAATTCTTCATTTTCTCTTTGGTGAATTCTCCTTTCCGGTTTTCCCAGTACTTATCTCCCTCTTCCTTTATCATTTTCTCTCTGGGATTTAACACGTCATTGGTTACCGGGTTTCGGGTGGAGCCATAGGGGTTTATAACCCCTTTCATGTAAGGGCGATAGGTATGGAACAGCTTGTAGTCCAGATAGGGGAAGAGAAAGTTCGGGTAGAAGAAGGCTTGGCAGAATTCCTTCTGAAACTTGAAGCTGCTTATTCCCGATATGGCGGGTGGCAGAATGTTGGAATGTCCGGTCAGGCAACGGTCGTTGTGCAATGATTCCTTGTCGATAATCAGCAGCAGGTTCTTGATTGTTGCACCTGCCTTGTCCAGTGCCTTCAGCTTCAGGCAGACGGCGGCAAGGCTTTCGGCATTTCCGAATAGCCGTACGGCTCTTCCGCCGTGGAGGTATTTCTCCCATTCATGGCATTGATAAGCCATAGTGCAGGAGTTTCCCATGATATAGGAGTCGATGGGGATGGTATCCCGGTTGTTCAGATACATCTGCCACCCCACGTGCCCTTCGTTTAGTACAACCGGGGTTTGGTCGTATCGTTCATAGTTCTTCAGGACCATGAAAGGGTCGTCCAGGAAATAGACTGCCAGTAGGGCTATAAAAGGGATAAAAAGGATAAAGAGCTTTTTCATGAAACGTATGGCTGCGTTCCGTTCGCTGTTTTTCTTCATCATGTGTCTTTATTGTCAAAATTGTAAATATATGAAGCTGTCCGAGTTGAACTGTCCCAGTGTGAAAAGTATTATGGCGAGCAGATAATAGATACTCCATCTTACGGCTGCCGGCTGTCGTCCGAGGGCTTCTAGCAAATCATGCTTGGACATGAAATATTCGTAAACCAATATCAGTACGAGTGCGCTTCCTGCCACAATGCTGTTGTGGTCCGGCATTCCGATGTTCATTTCCTTCCAACTGTAATGTACGCCGAAGGAGAGGTGGCTGATGTAGTGGAACGCTTCGGCCATGGAGCCCGCCCGGAAGAATATCAGAGATACGGCAAAAAGTAGGTAGGTCCTTACGACGGATAATGTGGCATATAAGCGGCTTCCCAATTGGGCTTTCAGTCTGCGGTGAAATGCTGTGGTCTTCATCTCGTAGAAGATGATGACACCTTGAATTAGTCCGTAGACAGCGAAGTTCCATCCGGCACCATGCCAGATACCCAGTCCCGTGAAGGTCAGCGCCAGACTTAGAAATACGCCCCATTGTCCCCATCCACGCAGGTTCGAGGACAACGGGAGGTACAGATAGTCGCGTACCCAGAATGAAAGCGACATGTGCCATCGGCGCCAGAAGTCGGCAGTGGTCTGTGCAATGAACGGCCGGTTGAAGTTTGGGCTGAGCTTGAATCCCAGCATGCGCGCTCCTCCCAATGCGATGTCGGTATATCCGGAGAAGTCGGCATACAGCTCTATCGGATATAGGAGGCATGCCATCAGCAATTGCACGCCCGAGGCTGTGTATACCGACCCGAAGACACCGTCTATGTATGGGGCGATGGAGTCGGCCAGTATCAGTTTCTTTATTAGTCCCACGACAATCAGTCTCATTCCGTAGACCATGGATGTATAGTCCGTAGCTTTGCAGGACTTCAGTTGGGGGAGCATGTCACTTGCTCTTTCTATGGGACCGGAAAGGAACTTCATGAAGAAGAGCATGTATATCATGAAGTCGGGCAGGCTCTTTTCCGGTTCTTCTTCTTGCCAATAGATTTCTGTCAGGTACGAAATGGCCTGGAAAGTATAGAAAGAGATTCCCAGCGGAAAAAGGATGTGGCAGTCTGTAAGCCGGTCGGCATACCGGAATGCCAACCAGCTCACGACCAGAAAACACACACCTGAAAAATAAATTCCCTTCATGCTGCTTTCCCGCTTGGTCTGTCCTATCCATTTGCCAAGGTAGAAGGTGGTAAGCGTGAGGATGAGGGCCGTTATCAGAAAAGTGAGGTGGTAGAAGCCTATGAAGAGGCAGCTGGCTGTCAGTAAGGTCGCTTTTCTGAATCGTGAAGGAAGCGTATGGTATAGAATGAAAGTACACGCAAACAGTACGACGAAGTTCAGGGATATGAATGACATTTCCTAGTTGGTTTTGGTTAAAATGGCATGGCAGATGTCTCCCACGTTTTTGAGTTTTACAATATCTCTGAAGGTGAAGCGTACATTGAATTTCTTCTCTATCTTGTTTATCAGTTGCATGTTGGTCAGTGAATCCCATCCTTCCACATCCTGGGCGGTGGTCTCATTGTCAAGTACAATGTTCTCTCTTTTCAGTACCTCCCGAAAGATGAGGCTCATTTCATTCAAAATAGTCTGTGTATCCATTGTCAAGTTTAAATTAGTTCTTGTATTTTCTTTCTGTCTGTTTTGCTACTGGTGTTCAGCGGAAACTGTTCCAGGCAATGCATATGCTTGGGAATCATGTAGTAGGGAAGCCTGCTATACAGATATTCCTCCATCTGCTGTTTGTCGAGCTGTTTCTTCTCTACGACGAGATGTAGTTCGCACTGATTGCCGTTGTCGTATTTGGGAATGACGACTACACGGCATTCACCGTTGAAAAAGTTTTTTGCCACATGTTCAATCTCGCTCAGCTCGATGCGAAATCCTTGTATCTTTATCTGTGAGTCTTTTCGTCCGCAATAGATGATGTCACCGTCGGCATCCATCCGGCAGAGGTCTCCCGTCTTGTAGTATACTTTTCCATTGGCGGTCTCTACGAGGCATTCCCCGTTTTTTTCGGGAGCATTCCAGTATCCACCCATCACTTGATTGCCGCTAATCCATAGTTCGCCGGTTTCTCCGGTAGGCAGCGGGCGACCGTCGTTATCCATAATTAGGGCATCGATGCCTTCGAAAGGCCTTCCGATAGCGGTCATGCCGTTGTGATGCTTGCAGGAGGTGACGGGTATCCGGTAGGCAGTGCAGTAGATGGTTCCCTCTGTCGGTCCGTATAGGTTTATGAAAGAGGCATTGGGGACACATTTTCTGAAAGCATCCAACAGCTCCGCGTCAGAAGCCTCGGCAGTAACCACTAGATATCTAAGTGCGGGGAGGTGTATCTCCGGAAAATAGGGACGTAGCAGCTGGAGCAGTGAAGGGGCCACGGCAGCGAAGGTCAGGTCGTATTTTTCCAGAGTTTCAATTACGTTGATGTATTTCACGCCTTCCGGAGAAACGGTGTATATGCAAGCACCCAGCGTCAGCGGATATAGAAAGGATACGATGGAAACGTCAAAAGTGAGTTCGAACATCTGCAGCATCCGGTCGTTCTCGTCCAGTTGCCAGCCGAGGCGGTGGTAGGCGGTATAGAAAGCATTCAGGTTACGGCGGGAGATGGGTACTCCTTTGGGTTCGCCCGTGCTTCCGGAGGTAAAGATGATGTAGGCATTTTCCTCTTCTGCCGTATGGAGGATGTCTTCTGCGGCATGGAACGTGGCGGAGTTCTCTGCCTGCTCTATTTCGGAGGTACATATCAGTTCCAGATTCCGGGTGTCGAGGTTCAAGACATGGATATTCTTGGTATGCAGCACGAGGCGAATGCCTGCCGAGTCGGCAATTCTGTCGTTCCTATGTTTGGGGTAGGAAGGATGGAGGATGACGTATGTCTTTCCGCAAATCAGTGCAGATAGTATGGATGCGTATGTTTCCAGTCTGTTTTCTGCGACGATGCCGATAATTTTGTCTTCTCTGTCCTTGAATAGGGAGGATATTTTCTGTACGCAAGTTGCCAGCTCTCCATAAGTGCAGGCCGTGTCTTCGATGACGAATGCCGGTCGGTCGGCATATTTGCCGAAGGCTTTCATGATGTCGCCAATCAAGTCATTTGGATACTTTTTCATTTAGTCCGTTATGTTATAGTTCAGTTTTTGCGGAAGCGATGTTTGTCCGTCGTTCATTAAAGACAGTGGTTTCCCGCAATCTCCCTACCGGGAAATCCTTAAGATTTCTAAAAAAGGAGGGATACTGTTCGGAATAAAAGAAACAGAGGGGGCAAATACATACTCACCACAGGATAACACGGATTAACACTGCTAAAAGCTCTTTATTATCAGAACTCCTAAGGCAATCTGTGTTAATCCGTGTTATTCTGTGGTGAGTATGATATACTCTTCGGGCAAAATGGGTTTGCGAACAAAGTCCTTATTTTGCCCAGAACAGTTTGTGGTAGTAAGTGTCTTCGGCTGACACCTCTTTATAGTAGGGATTGTAGTTGACTTCCGTATTCGGGTATCTCCAGCGGTTCGGCACATTTGTGATGGTACCGGCCACTTCGGGGAAGGCTAGGCCGGACGGATAGCCGGTACGTCGGATATCACTCCATGCCTCACGACTGGCTAGGAAACCGAAATGCAGCCACTTTTGGGTAATGATGGCATCCAGCTTGTCTGTATATTTCGTGCTGTTCCATTTGGCAGCGGCGAAAGAGGCGGTTTCTTCGGCGGTAGGGGCATCATACCGGCGTGCGTTTTCACCCGTACTTACCGAATCGTAATAGTAGTAAAGCGTGATGGACTGGCTGACAGCCTTTTTGAACTCTTCTTCCGCTTTCGCTTCATTCTTTGCCACTCCATACCCCATTTCATAGGCTTCCGCTTTCAGGAAATGGATTTCGGGTGAGGCCATTATCAGCATGTCGAATTTGTCGTTTTCCCAAAAGAAACCTTTCTGCGTGATTTGTGAGAAACCGGTGTTGCTGGTATTGACTTCGTCTTGTGCCTGCGAGTTGTAATATTCCGTCAGCTCATCCGCCACGGTAAGGTCTGTACCCAGATAACGGTGCTCGTCCAATTGACCGGTGTTCTGGTTGGTAATCTTCACGGGATTGAAGTTGAGCAGGATGCGCGGGTCGTCTTCTCCTTTCACATAAACGCCGCTCAGTGGGTCATTGCTGGTCATATCATAGTTGCCATGGCCCAGCATGCGGTCGATGATGGCGCCCGAAGCAAGTCGGTTGGTTACCCAGTCACCCAGTCCGTGGCCTGCGGTGAAGTTCAGTTGCCCAGACTTCTGGTTGACAATGAGAATGTTGTTTTCTTGTTCCTCTATCAACGGATAGGCTGACGGATTTTCCAGGATTTCCTTGATGGCGGTACGGCCTTCCGCCTGCAAGTCTCCTTGCGCGGCTACGCGCATGGCAAGGCGCAGTCGCAAGGAGTTTGCATAGCGTTCCCATTTGTCCATGTCCCCGTTGTTGATAAAGTCTTGTGTATTGAAGTTCCTCGGTGTGGGGATGGAGCGGAACCGCGGAGCAATTTCTTTGAGCTCATCAAGAATGGTTTTATAAATATCCTCGGCCTTGTCATAATGAGCATACGATTTACCTACATCGTTGGTAAGCGGCAGCGTACAAGCTTCCGAGAAAGGCATATCCCCGAAAACGTCCACTGTGGCGGCAAAGAAATCGTACAACTGTACTTTGGCGGCAAGATAGAATGCCTCGTCCTGGGCTTGTTCTGCCGCGCTTTCTTCCTCGTAGAGAGATTCCAGCTTGCGGAACTGGGCCAGTGCCGAATACACATTGTCCCACTGTCCGTCAATAGCGGGTATATAGCCGGGGGTATACATATCCGTAGTGTTGGAGTAGCCGAAGGTTTGTGCATACTTGCCCGTAAACTGTGAATCGAATCCGAAGAACCGGTTGTATTCGTAAACATCATAGTCCTTTACTTTTTGGAAGACTCCTACCATCAGATTACTGATGGTGACTTGGGTTACTTTGGAGGGGTCTTCGTATTTGCTGTCGAAGTCATAATCCGTACAGCCTGATGTTGTCAAGAGGAATGCTCCCAATGAAACAAGAGATAATATCTTTGTCTTTTTCATACTCTTTGTTGTTTTTTGGATGGTTGTTTTGTCAGAAACTTGCACGAAGTGAAACACCGAAACTGCGGGTAGCTGTGGTAGAACTTCCCACGGTAGCCTGGTTGGCCCAGGATGTTCCGACGGACGACTCCGCATCGTAGTTTTTCAGTGCTTTGTAGAAGTAGAAGAGATTACGTCCGAAGACCGACACACTCAGCCGGCCCAGTCCCAGTTTGGAGATCATCTTTTCGGGAAATTGGTAGCCGATGGTCAATTCACGCAGTTTGACATAAGAATTGTCGAATACCGAATGGCGGTATGTCAGCTGTTCGGCCTCCGTTCCCCAATTATAGGTGGTGTTGTAGTAATAGCCTGCCGGAATGATACGTGTGTTTCTTTCGCCAGTGGAGGCCACTACACCCGGAAGAATGATGCCGTCGTGGTAGATTATCTCTCCGTTGGGGCCGGCACCCGTGGAAGGGTCTACTTGTACCGGAATTCCGCTGGAATTGTTGTCGCCCGGATAGTAATAGGATAGTCCGCCGTGTTCCGTATCACGGTACTTCAGGGATTCGGGTGTCAGACCCACTGCGGTGGCATATTGGTTCATTTCGTTGATGACATCTCCTCCGATGCGGAAGTCGATACTGAAATCGAGGAATACATTCTTGTAGGAGAAAGAGTTGAATAGACCTCCTACGCCTGCCGGATTGATGTTGCCGACTTTCTGCAATTCAGTTTGGTTGAGGTAAAGACCTTTATCGGAAACGAGGTACTCACCGTTTTCGTTCACCTGGGGAACCTGTGCATAGATGTCACCCATTGGCTGGCCTTCCACAGCTTGTATTTTTATTCCGCTGCCTCCGGAGTTGAGTATTTCCAGATAGGGCACTCCATCGGCCAGTTTCACCACTTTGTTCTTATATACACCATAGTTGGCTGTCAGGTCCCAGCGGAAATCTCTGGTCAGTATGGGAGTGGCACTGATTGATATATCCCAGCCGCGGTTGGCTACCTCACCCACATTCATCAACACATTCTTTACGCCTGATGTGGAAGGTTGCGGCGTGGAGAGTATCTGGTCCTTTACACGGTTGTTGTAGTAGGATATATCTATACCCAACCGGTTGTTTAAAAACTTGCTTTCCAGACCTATCTCGTATTCGTATTTCTTTTCCGGATGGATATCTGCATTCCCCCATGAAGAGGGAATGGTGTTCCAGGTGAATCCGTTGTCCGAACCTTGCTCGTAGACGATATTGGCGGTATAGGTTTCAGGAGCATTTCCTACGATACCGTATGAGAGGCGCAATTTTCCATAGTTCCACCATGACGGCATGTGGAAGGCTTGGGTGAAGAGGAAACTCAGATTGGCGGAAGGATAGAAAAAACTCTGGTCTTTTAGGGTAGACGAGCGTTCCTGGCGTCCGGTCAGTTCAAGGAATAGATAGTTGTCCCATCCCAGGCTCAGTGTACCCATATAGCCGGTTTTCAGTAGTTCCATACGTTGCAGAGTACTGCTTGGCGTGTAGCGGCTGGCATTGAGGTCGAACCAGTTTTCCGTGACAAGCCCGCCATTGGTGGAGACCCTGATATTGTTCATATTTTCGTAGCGTCCGGTCCAGCCTACGGTGGCGGCAATGTCGAAGCGGTTGATATTATAGTTGAAGTTCAACATAACATCTCCATAAACAATGTCGTAACGGCGGTTGATGGACTGGAAGCTGCCGTTGGGGTCGTATAGGGAATTGGGTTGTTCGCTTTCATATTTCAGTGTTTGCTTCACATCTGTGATATCAGTTGAAACCTGGGCACGCAGACTCAGCCAGTTGGTTATCTGCCAGGTGGGGCGAATCATACCGATGAGCCGGTTCTCTGTCTCGTCGCTATGGTGATGGTACATATTCCACAGCATGTTGTTCACTCCGGTGGCGTAACTGGGGTCGTAGGCCCATGATTCCTCGGGAGTCAGCGTGGCGTTTCCTCCGACAAAGGTATTACGGTATCCCAGACTGGTGACGTAACTTTGTTTCAGATAGGGAATGTCCAGGAAGGTGGAGAACATGTTGCCGAAACCGCTGTATAGGTTGAGCGAGGTTTGCGGGCGGTCTTCTACATTCTGTACGATGTAGTTAAGGGAGTATTCCAGTTTCAGCGGTTTCGCCAGTTGATACGAACCGGTCAGCTTGAAGTTGTGTTTGGTGAAGCTTCCGGTCAGGGCATTGGGAATCTCGTCCATGAATGTGTAGGAGAAGCGGTTGCTGGTGGTTTCCGTCCCTTGTGAGATGGCGAGATTGTAAGTCTGGGTCCAGCCGGTGCGAAACAACTCTTTCCACGGGTTGTCGGTCAGTGCCTGGTAGGGGCGCATCTTCCCGTCCCAGTAAAGTACCTCGCTGCCGTCGTATTTCGGGCCGAAGGACAAGGTGGTGGAACGGAGGCTTTTGTAGCTTTGTCCGTTTAGGGTTCTCTGATAGAAGCCTCCCGTCTGTTTCTCATAATCGCTGTATGCGGTGTTGTAGGTTCCCGGCCCGTATACGGTCTGTACTTTTGGCAGATAAGCCGGTAAGTTTGCCATGACTTGGGCATTGAAGTCCACCGTCAGCTTGCCGCTTTTGGCGCGCTTGCTAGTGATGACTACCGCACCGTTTGCAGCCTCCGAGCCGTAGAGAGCTGTGGCGGAAGCTCCTTTCAGAATACTGAGGCTCTCGATGTCCTCTGGGTTGATGTCTACCAGACCATTGGAACGGATTTGTCCGTCGTTGCCAAATTCGGCGAAGTCCGTGCTTTTACCCGTGCCGCCGTTGCGGATGGGTACACCGTCCAGAATGATGAGTGGCTGGTTATTTCCAGTGATGGAAGTCAGTCCGCGTACGTTGATGGAGACAGCTCCGGCAGAACCGCCTTGTGTCTGTGTGATGCGGACTCCCGGTGCTTTACCGTACATGGCAGAGGCAAAGTTGGGTGCTCCTGCCTTTACCAATTCGTCTGCACTGATGGTACTGATGGCATAGCCGACACGTTTCGTGTCTTTTTTGATACCCATTGCCGTTACTACGACTTCTTTCAGTTGCTGGGTATCTTCGCTGAGTGTAATCTTCAGGTCGCCTTGCTTTTTTCGTTTTGCCAGGTTTATCTCCCGGGTAGCATAGCCCATGTAAGCGATAGAGAGTGTTGCATCTGCAGGAACGGTCAGTGTGAAGTTGCCGTCCACATCGGTAATGACGCCGTTGTTGGTGCCTTTCTGTATGACGCTGGCACCGATAAGCGGTTCTCCCGTTACATCTCTTACAATGCCTGTAATGGTTCGGTACTCTTGTGCAAAGGCTGTTCCGGTGAAAAGAAATGTTAATAACCAACTTGCAATAATCAAACTTTTTTGGAAGTGCGACGCTGAATGTGGAATGTCACACCGTTTTCTCATCCTGATTTTCATACTACTGAAAAATAATTGATTTATCTTATTATAAATGTTACGTCCTTTCGGCAGATATTTTAGCAAGAGGTATGCCAAACGAAAGGCAGACTATCCTTTTAAGAATGAATGATATTGATAATCAATTGCTTATTTTCTATCGGGAAAAAGGAAAGTTCGGGTGTTTGTGGTGTGGAGATGTGGAAAAAATCCACAGTAGGTATTCTACAATTTCCCTCTCTTCCCTTGAAGTCTTGTTGTCGACCCTTATTGGTAGCCTTGTTCATCGGAGGTATGCTCTATCACTACAATAAAATCTGGTGCAGTTGCAGTGGTTGCATTTTCTTTTCAGGGTGGGAGTGTTTTTGACCTTTATCCGGGAAGGATTACTCGAACGAAAGAGCTATCAGCCTGCGGTTTGTGAGATTGATATTAAGCCAGTATAAATCAGAGAATCACTTTCAAAATGTGACTACTATGGTTACTGTGGCAAATATAGTTATTCTTGATGGAAGAACTGCATGTTTGGCGTAATAAGTATCTATGTTTGGGAGAGAAAGGATAGGGAGGTACTCTTACTTTTAGGAAATTAATATCATGTTTGCACCTTATTTGTTTCGTGCAAACATGATATTAATAAATCTTAGTGGTTTATTTTACTTCCCACGTATCATTCGTCATCAATAACTCCTCGAAGTTGTGATACTTCTTTTTGGCAGACACCTCTTCGATTTGTTCATGAACAGCATCGTCGTAAGTAGGAGCTTCCACATCGCGGATAACACCGAGTGCAATCGGGAAGTCGGGACCTTCCATCAGGGCAAGCTTCAGTTGCAGGGTGTTGTCCATGCAGTGGGCATCGTGGATGAGGATATCCTTCTCTGTAATGCCGTTCTCACCGAGTTTCACGACTTTTAGACCAAAGCCTTCCTGCATCAGTCCGTATTCGTTGTTCTCGCCGAAGAGCATCGGTTCGCCGTGTTTCAAGTAGATGGCATTCTTGGCGCGGTCTTCCTTTTTGGCTACGGAGTCATGCGTACCGTTATTGAAGATAACGCAGTTTTGCAGAATCTCGCAAACGGAAGCCCCTTTGTGAGCCATGGCTGCCTTCAATATTTCCACTGTCCCCGGAGCATCGGTAGCTACCGCGCGGGCAAAGAAACGGCCGCGGGCACCGAAGCAAAGCTCTGCCGGGTGGAATGGATCTTCTACCGTACCATAGGGAGACGACTTGCTGACGAAACCACGTGGAGAGGTCGGAGAATATTGACCTTTGGTCAGACCGTAGATGCGGTTGTTCAGCAGAATCATGTTCAGGTCGATGTTACGGCGTACGGCGTGGATGAAGTGATTACCGCCGATGGCCAGACCGTCACCGTCGCCGGAGATTTGCCATACCGTCAGGTTGGGATTGGCAACCTTGGCACCTGTAGAGATGGCAGCAGCACGTCCGTGGATGGTCTGCATCGCATACGTATTCATGTAATAGGGCAGACGGCTGGAGCAGCCGATACCTGAGATGACGGCATTCTCCCAAGGAGCTTTGCCGATTTCTGCCATTGCTTTGTGCAGTGAAGCCAGAAAGAAGTGGTCACCACAACCCGGACACCAACGGGGTTGTCCTTTTTTATAGTCTTTTGCTGTATATTCGCACATAATCTTTTTTAATTGAGTTGATAATTGATAGTTGATAATTGGTGGCTGGTCATTGATAATCCGCATATTACGCATGGTTATTATCAATTGTCAACTGTCAATTATCAATTAATTTATTGAACGCTGCGACCAGCTCGGCAACGACGAACGGTTGTCCTTTGACTTCGTTGAACTGGTACGGGGTGAAGTTGTCTATCTTCATACGTAGATAACCTGCAAATTGTCCGAGATTCTGTTCGGCAACTACCACCTTCTTGTACTTCTTCAGAACGGTTTCCGTGTTCTTAGGGAGCGGATTCAGATAAGTGAAGTGGGCGAGGGCAACCTTCTTGCCTGCCTTGTTCATCTCTTCCATGGCCGAATACAAGTGGCCGTATGTACCGCCGAAACCGACAATCAGCAAATCGGCATCATCTGCACAGCCTTGCACTTCTACATCAGGTACGGGGATTTTGGCAACCTTCTCGGCACGCAGGTGGCACATCAAGTCATGGTTTTCGGGATCGGTGGAGATGGCACCGGTATTGCTGTCTTTCTCCAGACCGCCGAGGATGTGCATATAGCCTTCTTGTCCGGGGATGGCCCAATAGCGGACACCTGTTTCGGGATTGCGTTTGTACGGAGTATAGTTGTCCTTCATTTCGGAAGTCACGTAGGGAGGGGTGATGGCGGGATAGTCTGCCAGTTTGGGCAGCTTCCAGGCGCCGGAGCCATTGGCAACAAAGCCGTCGGTCAGCAATACGACCGGGGTCATGTGCTCCAGTGCAATTTTGCTTGCCATGTAGGCTGCGTCGAAACAGCTTGTGGGTGAAGAGGCGGCGATGACGGGCATTGGGCTTTCACCGTTGCGGCCGAACAATGCCTGCAACAAGTCTGTCTGCTCTGACTTGGTGGGCAGACCGGTAGAAGGACCGCCACGTTGCACGTCGAGCACAACCAGCGGAAGTTCTGTAATGACTGCCAGGTTCATAGCTTCCGATTTCAGGCAGACACCGGGACCGGAAGTGGAGGTCACAGCCAGCGCACCTGCAAAAGCGGCGCCGATAGAAGTGGCGCAACCGGAAATCTCGTCTTCGCATTGCACGGTCATCACGCCCAGAGACTTGTGCTTGGAGAGTTCGTGCAGTACATCGGTTGCCGGAGTAATGGGATAGGAGCCGAGGAACAGCTTCAAGCCAGCCTTTTCAGCTGCGGCGATGAAACCGTAAGCAGTTGCTTTGTTCCCCGTGATATCCATGTATCTGCCGGGAACGGTAGTCTTACTTTCAATCTTATATGTATGGGCTACGGAAGCATGGGTGTTGTGTCCGTAGTCATATCCTGCATGGATGACCTTGATATTTGCCCCGGCAATTTCGGGCTTTTTGGCGAATTTCTCGCGGATGAAATCTTCGGCTATTTTCAGATCGCGGTTGAACAGCCAGCATACCAGGCCTACTGCAAACATATTGCGGCATTTCAGCATGGACTTGTTGTCCATTCCGGTGTCGGCAAGGCAGTCTTTCACCATCTTCGAGATGGGGGCGGCGATGACATCCTGCTTAATACCCATTTCCTCTATCGGATTATCGGTCTTGAAAGCGGCCTTTTCCAAGTCTGACTTCTGGAAAGCATCTGTATCGATGATGATACAAGCAGTGGATTTAGCAAACTTATATTGGGTTTTCAGTGCGGCGGCGTTCATCGCTACCAATACGTCGCATTTGTCACCTGGGGTATAGACTTTCTCTGCACCGATATGTACCTGAAAACCGGAAACACCGGTGAGTGAGCCTTGCGGGGCGCGGATATCTGCCGGATAGTCGGGGAATGTACTGATATCATTGCCCACGGTAGCCGAAACTGTTGAAAAGATGTTGCCGGCGAGCTGCATACCATCGCCGGAATCTCCGGAGAAGCGGACTACCACTTGCTCCAGTTCTTTGACCATCATGTCGTTTGCCATAACTTACGAATTACTATAGATTATTTGAGGATTACTATTCCGTTTACATAGGCAGCAAATTTCGGAAAGTTAATCGGATTAACAAAACTTTTTTCGGAAAATCGGCAGAATACATTATCTTTGCATCCGTAATCAGCTTGCGTCGTGTAAAAATAGTGTAGAAGTTCTATAAATATTCTACATATTCCGCTGATTATCAGTTGAGGCTCTGTAGTTCAACGGATAGAACAAGAATTTCCTAAATTTTAGATAGGGGTTCGATTCCCCTCGGAGCTACTTTTCAAGCCCGTCTCCATTAAGGTGGCGGGCTTTTTGTTGCTTGTTGAATTCGGCTATTATTTCTTCCTTTTTTGTTTTTCTACGAAAAAACAAGAAATCAATCGTTCTGTGTTGAGTTGAAAAATATGGGATTTAAAATTGCGTGATTCTTGTCGTTACTTTTCGGAACTGCTCTTTATAACCGGCTAGGTTATAGCAAACCGGAATGGTACTGTTGCCGACACGGTATATGCCGAATTTGAAGTAATATCCTTCTTCGTCATTGCGGCCAATCAGTATCTCCTCATTGTTTACGATATGTTCTTTCACTTCCTTTTCTGATTGACGGTAGGACATGGTTACGTCAAGAAGTCCGGGTTTAAGAATGGTTTCTTTTTCTTTTCCATATTCGGTCCAGTCTATATTTACCTGAAAAGTTATCCAGCAATCTTTGGGGAAATTCTCGAATGGCATTTTATATGCTATTGTCGAGGTTTTGAAGGTAGAGGTGACTGGATGCATGATTTCTGCCTTGTCAGGATTGGCATTACAGCGGTCGGTCTTGTCCGTCAGCCATTTGCGGTCCGAATTGGCTTTGATGTAGAAATAACCTTGTGAAAAGCCGAAGGCAAGCGGGGGATAACCGCCTTGTTCTATCAGCCAACCGTTCGGTTTCCCTGCTCTGTAGAGGGTATCTCCTTGGGCGTTGATTTTGATAATTTTATCATATGCCGTATTTTTCTTGAAAATCATTCGCCTCTCCAGTTCCAGAAACTCCTTGGTACTGAGTCTCATTACTTTGCCATCAGGATCGGACACAAGTGTACGGCTTGGCATGCCGTGCCATTGGGCAAAGATGGTAGATACGTTTTTGTCAAGGGTATGTGGAATGTAAACAGAGAATGTGTAGCTCATGGATGAACCTTGCGGGCAACTTCCCTTGCCATAATGATAGACGGTCTTCATCTTTTGAGCATTGGGATATTCATCTGCCGGATAGTTTTTGAAATCGTCGGATACGGCATAGCAATAGCATAGTTCGGCGCGACCTTTGGTTTCTCCTTTAGAGTAGCCTTCCAGAGTGTTGTCATCTTGTTTCAGCTCAAAACGGTAAGAAGGCTGTCCTTGAAAGGGACGGGAGTAGTCCAGTTGTATGGCATGGGACTTATTGGTACCTACGGCCACCCAACAGCCGTCGACAATCTGTCGGATACGAGCAGAGTCGGCCTGTACATTCACACGTTCCTTGATGGGAGTTAATTCCGGCCATTCCATTATTTCGGGCAAACCTTTTCTTGATTTCACTCCATAGAAGTTGGATTGGGATTTGTTTTTTGCCCGGATAAGGCGTAGTTTGCATTTTGTTGATTTGTCAGGGGCCAGCGTTACGCTTTCTCCGGTTTTCAGGTCCAGTTCATAGGTCTCATTACCCAGCGGTTTGATGGAGACGGTACGTCCTGCAGATAGCTGATGGACGGCATCCCATCCGGATAACTGTATACGGCAAGGTTGTCCTTTTTCACTGGTCAGGCTGACCCATTCGGTTCTTCCGTCTTGGCGTTGAGCCGAGACGGTAAATCCTCCTTCCGCCCTGAGGGCATGGAAAGCACAATCTTTCCAATGGTCTGGCACAGCCGGGAAGATACGTATAGTCTCATCCCAGCTTTGTATAAGCAGCTCGGTAAGGGAGGCCGCAGCACTTAATGGGGTTTCTATTACCGGATTCTTGCCTTGACTTTCCACATAGAATGTATTGGGTAGCAGAATGCTGATTCCGATTGGTTTGTTGATGAAATGTGCCAAGCGTTCGTAAGCCTTGTTACCGTTACCCAAATAGGCATATAGAGAAGCTGCTCCGGTATAGGAATATCCTGCTAATCCTTTCCCATCTTCTAAAGACAACCAGTGTTCGATGGATTTCTCCAGGAGTTTACGGTTCTCTGGTACATCGGGATGTAAAAGTCGGAAAGGGTAGAAGGCCAATAGGTGCGAATAATGGCGGTGGGACTTCTCCAGCGGTTTGTTGGCGGCAATCATCAGACCGTTTTCATTGGTGGGATATGGAGCCAGTCGTGTCAGGATTTCTTTCCAGCGTGCATAGTCGGGATGAGTGCTTGAAGTTCTGTCATGACATGCTATCAATGTTTGGAGCAACCAGCTCAGTGAAGCTAATCCGTAATTGCTGTCATTGTATTTTTGGAACCCTTCATATTCGGGAGACTCAATATGGGTGAGATGCCATGTGTTTTCTTTATAACACAGTATTTTATCGAATACGGCAAATGCGTCCAGTGCTTTTGGAACTACTTGTTGTTTGATATCTTGCCAGTCAGCACCGGCATATCGCAGGTACATATAATAGTTTTGCAATGCCCAGGTGTAGTCACCTATCTTGCATGGTTCAATAGAACGGACAAGTGAAGGAAACACTTCATCCATCAGTCGCTGGAAGTTTTTGCCTTGTTCCATCCTATTGGCTGGTCCTATGGGCATATAAGTCAGTTGTATATTTAGGTTCCACCAGAAACTGGGCCATGGGCTCAGTTTGAAGAAAGTGCCCATTACGTCCATTGCCGGGCCATCCGGATGAGAACAAGTGGCAAGTTTGTACATCTGTATGAAATAAAAGTTCTCCAGTTTTTTGTCCGGAATGGAAAGGAAAGAACGTTCGTGGTAGGCGTTCCACCATTGGCGTGTCTTTTGTTTCAATAATTTAGTACCTGTAATCTGTGCTGCTTCTACGGTTTTGATGGCTTTGGCAAGAGAAAGGGATGAAGCCGGTACTTCATTGGCTGTAGATATGTACAATACGGAGCGTGATTTTCCGTCCGGCACTTCTTTCCAGTAGGTTGCATAGTCTCCTCCTGCCAACAAGGATTGTACCCAACTACCTTCTTTGTCTTTTTGGTTGACGACAGGTACGGGGTTGTCCTTGTATTTCAATTTTTCCTTCAAATGGGGAAATACTCTTATGCGGGGAGAGCATGGATTCCCGGGAATCCCCTTCCAACGGTAAGGGATTCCGGAGGAAACTTCCACGATATTCACTTCTTCGGGTTGGGGAGTATAGGCGTGGAAAGTCAAGTCACCTTTGTCAGTTTTTAGGTGTCCGGTCAGTTCGGCATTGTAAATGTCGAGATAAAAAGTGCCTGAAAGTATCTTCCCTTCAGGGAATAATAACATTTTACCGATATCAAGCCTGCAAAAATCCACCATTTTATCTGCCTCTTCCGTGCCGATGGAGGTTTTTCGGTAGGGAGCTTTCCTATGATCTGTGACATCGGGACGTCCCAGATGGAAAACTAATGCATTGAGTGTGGAATCGGCATATACCATCATGCCGACCAATCCATTACCTAAAAAAGCACCTTCATTCCATTGCATGGGTAATTGTTCCCATATCAAGGCATGTTGGCGCATATACTTTTCCATGTCCGGAGACGAAGTTCCGGACATGGAAGTACATATGAAAAACAATAAAATTACGATTTTGATTGTAGTACGCATAAATTTCTTCTTTTAGTTGGGTAGGGGTATCATTGCCCTACGGCCGTAGTTAAGTTTCAAACCTTTTTTATAAGCTTCAG
The DNA here is from genome assembly GCF_003602735.1 of Bacteroides sp. AF39-16AC. Taxonomy (NCBI): domain Bacteria; kingdom Pseudomonadati; phylum Bacteroidota; class Bacteroidia; order Bacteroidales; family Bacteroidaceae; genus Bacteroides; species Bacteroides sp. AF39-16AC. The sequence continues at coordinate 74,989 of NZ_QTLN01000006.1, forward strand.
GACCATGCAAGTCTTGGATATCCATTTCGCCCAAGTTCACGAGAATCCCCCGTGCCATGAGTCCGGCATCTTCGTTTTCAAGGCGTGGCAGGGTTTCTGCGGCTTCTCTCAGTTCCGGCAGGAAAGGACGGATACAGTCACGCATATCAGGATCTAAAGATAAGCATTCTAGTGAAGAGTACCCTATTTTTCTGTATTTTTCTTCTGTGGGAATAATTAGGCGGGCAACGCTTTCTTGACTTTTACCCAGATAGGCTGCGGCATAGGCGGCTTCGGAAGCGATGTAGGGATTACTGTCTTGGAGGAGTGCCAACAAGGCTTGCGGACAAGAAGATATTTGCTTTTCTCTGGCAAGTTTGGCATATCCTACTACTCCCCAGAATCTCATTTCGGATAGCGGATTGGTAATTGCTTCTTCTAACATGGGCAGAGAGGCGGTGGTTGCTGTTCCAGCTGTTTCAACAAGAGTATAAAGTTCGTTCAGAGGATATTTCTCCTTGCGCACTTTGTCGTAAAGAATATGACCGGTGCGTGAAGTGGGAAGGAAGAACCCCAAATCACCGGTGACACGAATATGGTCAGATAGTGCTTGGCGCATTTTGGACAAGATTTCTGCATATTCGGGAGTACCGGATAAGTCGTGCAGTTCATCCGGATCTTTTTCAAGGTCAAACAGCATTTCTGCCGGATGGGCTTCGAAAGTCAGTTTCCAGTTAGGGTTGGTATTATGCCCTTCCAATACTAGTTTATCCCATGCTTTGTTGGAAGGCATTCCCCATTGATAATAATTGCGCAGGGCAAACTGACGATAGGGGATATAACTACGGATATATTTGAAACGCCCATCGGTAACGGCGCGTACCGGCATGAAATGATGCAATTGATTGGCTGCTAATGCAAATTGCATCTGGCGTTTTTCTTTGTTTGCAAACTTGCCGTAAAGTGCTTTGCCCTGCATCTGTTTGGGTGGTTTTACCCCTGCAAGACTAAGTACGGTAGGCCCTAAATCCGTGAAGTTGACCAGGCTGTACTCTTTGCCTGAAGCCTGCTTGGCCAGGTGTTGCCATTTGGGCGGGAAATAGACAATCAGAGGTACTTTTAGACCGCTTTCGTACAAATATCCTTTACCACGGGGTATACAACCGCCGTGGTCACTGAAGAAAAATATAATTGTATTTTCATCCAAGCCTTTCTCTTTCAGGTCTTTCAGGAAGAATCCCAGCCAGGTATCCACGTCTTGTACTGCTTCTAAATGACCGGCATAGTCGGAACGTACTTCCGGCAAGTCGGGAACATAAGCAGGCAATGAAAGCAGTGCCGGGTATATGCCTTCCCGTGTGTAATCTCTGCGTCCGTCTGTATGGAAAGTTCGGATGCGTCCCATGTGTGAGGTTACCGTGTTGAATACAGCGAAAAAGGGTTGGTTCTTTTTTCGTTTGGGACTATTGTATGAGGCTTTGTTGCTACATTCGTCCCAACATATTTTATTGTCAGTGGTAGAGTTGTAGTGTGTCTTGCTGTTGTTTGTACAGTAATATCCGGCTTCGCGTAATTTCTGTGGAAAGAAGATGTCAGCAGGTGTATCGTAGGGCACAGGATGGATGTCCATGCCGTAAGTGCTTGAATAGCATCCGGTAATCAGTGAAGAACGGGCAGCCGAGCTCTGGGGAGCTACGGACCATGCGTTCATAAACTGTATGCCGCGGGCGGCAAGGTTGTCCGCATTGGGAGTATGTACTCCTCTGTTGCCGTAGCAACCGAATTCGTATGCACTAGTATCTTCAAAGGTGAGCCAAAGAATATTGGGCTTTTCGTTTTTTGTGTCTGCCGCCTTTGTCTGTGTGGAATACAATCCGCAGAAGGCAGTACACATTAATAAAGGTAGGTGTCTCATAAGGCATTAAGAATTAAGAACATTTGTTTCCCGCAGCTAAAGTAGTCCGTTTGTGTTTAACCGAGACTTCCTTATGTTTAAAAGTGTACCAATATTGTTTTGGCAAGTGAGTTTTCAACAATATTAGCATTGATTCAACAATATTACAAGAGGTTTAAACGCCCATTGGCATGATATTGAATAAAAAGAGAGTGAAATACTGATAACAAAGGACTAACTTTGAGCATTAAAATCTAACCATGAAAGAGATATGAAAAACATGTTGTTTATGATGGTGCTGTTTTGTGTATCATCTTTGGCAGGACAAGCACGGAATGTAAATGCGAACTCTTTTGATGATTCATTGCGTAGTGAAGCGGATAAGCTGTTGACGGAATGGATGGATGCTTTTCTGGCTTATCAGTACACTTGTTCCGATTCCGCACTTGATGGAGGAGTCTTGTGCCCTGCATGTGCCCGTATGCATGGACGTATAGGTGATGCCGTACTTCCTTTGATGTATTTGGCAGAAAAGACCGGGAACCAAAAATATTTGCTCGGAGCCAAGCGCTTGATGGCGTGGATGGAGAATGTACACCGTCCGGACGGGTCATGGATGAACGATGTACATGTATCGGATTGGAACGGTACGACGGTATTTGCAGCGATTGCTCTTTATGAAGCTTTGCATTATCACGGACATCTATTGGATGATTCAACCCATCATCATTGGAAACAGCGATTGGTAGAGGCTGGTGAGTTTATGATGAACAATCCTTTCATTTATAGCCGAAGGCGAGAAGGCATGAGAAATATGAATGTAAACTATTCTGCTTCGGCAACCTATGCACTATACGCTATCGGTGAGATGTGCAATCGGCCTGAATTTAAGAAGGAAGCCGGAGAGATAGCTCGCGGATTAAAAGAATATTTTACCGCGAATGACTGTTTCTTGTATGGCGAGGGACCTAATATCGCCTCAGAAACTCCAAACGGTTGCCGTCCGGTAGATTTGCTTTATAATGTAGAAGAATCACTGCCTAATATGGCATATTATGCAGTGATGGCAAACGACATGGAACTATTTTCGCTTGTGGAACGTTCTATGGAAACTCATCTTGAGTTTATGTTACCCGATGGCGCTTGGGACAACAGTTGGGGAACACGAAGCTTTAAATGGACTTATTGGGGCGGGCGTACCAGTGATGGCTTTATGGGAGGTTATTATCTGATGGCTGCTGCCCGTCATCCGGAATGTCTGGAAGCCATTCGCCGCAATATCCGTTTATTGAGTAAGGCTACTCATGGTGGACTTCTTTATGGAGGAATGCATTATTTTGCATCCGGTGTTTCTCCTTGTATTCATCATACATTTGGGCATGCCAAGGCGTTGGCTTCTTTTTTGGAACTGCCTCCTGTGAAAATGACTTCTTTGGAAAAGCTTCCCCGTGACTCCGTTTACGGAGTGAAGCATTTTAAGGATATTCGTACGTGGCTTTTATCCCAAGGAGATTGGCGTGCCACATTTACCGGATATGATGCCGAATATAAAGTGAAAGGGACTCATCCAATGGGAGGTGCCCTTTCGTTGTTGTGGCATGCTCAGGCAGGACCTATATTTGCTGCGACTATGAACCAGTATAAACTGATTGAAGCTCCCAATATGCAGGACAATGTCCGTAAATATCTGATGGGAGGTACCCCCCGGGTTGAATTGACTCAGGATGGAGTTGCATATAGTAATCTGGACGATTTGAATACGGACATTACTTGTTTTATAGAAAACGGGTTCTGCCGATTCAATGTAAATTCTCATTTGGTTGATATCAATCAACAGTCTCCAAAGCAGGGAGAAGTACTGGTAGAGGTGAACTATGCATTTTCAGAACAAGGAGTGAGCATAAGCGTGGAACGTTGCAATGACTCGGCTTACCTTGTGTTGCCAGTTATCGCGTCGCCCAAAGAAGAGGTGAGGATAAGTACGCGAGAAGCTTCCATAAAAAAAAATAAGGGGATATTGTACATCACTTGCGAAGCAGGATATATAGATGTAGCACCGACAGATAGTGATGGACGAATCTTTAATCCGGTTCCAGGATTCTCTTTTGTACCTTTGCGAATAATACCGGAAAGTATTGGCAAGAAAATACAGATTAATATTTACTTTTGCTAATGTATTTTATTTATTTGCCTCATAATAGATTACAAACATGAAAATACAGCAATATTTGTTAGTGCTTTTAGAAGTATTATTCCCCTACATGTTGAATGCCGATATCACTGAAGATATTCACTTTTCCCATATTGGTTTGGAGGAAGGATTGTCGCATAGTACGATTTTTGCGATTAATCAGGATAAGGGAGGGAATTTATGGTTTGCGACGTATGATGGTGTGAATAAATATGATGGTTACAACTTTACTGTATATCGCCATCAATATACCCATCCCAATAGTATTGCCAGCGATATATCCCGTTGCATCACAATGGATGATTCAGACCGGATTTGGATAGGAACTCGTGAGGGGTTGTCTCTTTACAATCATTATAAAGATGAATTTTCCAATTATTATTATAAGAGAAATGGCTTGAACGTAGCTGTGACCAGTATTATCCCGATAAAAAAAGATTGGTTGATGTTGGGTACTGCCGAAGGCATTCTGCTTTTTGATGTAAAGAAAGAGTGTTTCCTTTCGGATACATTATCCTCTTCTTTGCATGGATTGCAGCCGGCAGCTTTGGTACGTCAGGATGATTGTATCTATATAGGTACTGAGGAAGGTGTATATATTTATACTTTGTCAAACGGTATTTTGGAGAAACTGGTGGATATGCCTGCCGGCATCCGGGTTCATGCCATTCTGTGCCAGATGTTTAATAGAATATGGCTGGCTACGGAGGGAGATGGACTTTATCTGTACGACATGAAGACAAAGGAGCTGAAGAATTATCGTTATGAAGATGGGAAATCAGGATTGAACTCAAACTATGTGCGTTCTTTAGCACTGGATACAGAGAATCGCCTATGGGTGGGAACCTATGGTGGATTGAATATCTACAAGGAGGGATCAGACTGTTTCTCGTCCATTAAAAGCTCTGAGATTCAGGAAGGAAGTTTATCGCAGAATTCGGTCCGGAGTATTTTCAGAGATTCGCAGGGTGGCATGTGGCTGGGTACTTACTGGGGAGGGCTGAATTATTATCATCCTTTGTGTAACCGTTTCCAGCGTATCAAACATGTCCCGTTCTTGAACTCACTCAGTAATAATGTGGTCAGTTGCATTGTTGAGGATAACAAGCATAATTTGTGGATTGGCACGAGCGATGGCGGTTTGAATTACTATGATAATGCCTCTCAGCTATATAAGAATTATCTATTCAATTCGGGCAATCTGGATGTACCTTTCAAGGATATCAAGACGGTGTATGTAGATGAGGTACAAGATAGAATATATGTGGGGGCACATGCCGGAGGAATGATGGTTTTGCATCGTAAATCCGGTTACATAGAATATTATAATCGTCACAATAGCAATTTGCCGAGCAATAATATCTATTCTATCATTTCAGACGGGTATGGGGGGCTTTGGGTGGCATCGCTGGAATATTTATTGCATTTTGATATAGATAAACGCAACTTTACGATTGTTGATGTAGATGAGGACGGGCACAAATTGCAGCAATACAATCGCTTGTTGTTTTGTGACTCAAAGAAACGTATATGGGCTGGGGGAGAAATGGGAATTTCTGTTTTTAACCAGGTAGGTACCTCTTTGCTCCCTAATACGGATTTTCAGATAGCTTCTGTGTTGAAGCAAGCGTTTGTGAATTGTTTTTATGAAACATCTTCCGGATATCTGTGGATTGGAACACGTAACGGATTGTTTGCTTTGAAAGAGAGTGATAAGCAGTTCCTGCAATATACCACAGAAAACGGTCTGCCGAGTAATGTTATTTATGGAATTCTGGAAGATGCTTACGGGCGTTTATGGATAAGTACGAATCAAGGGTTGAGTTGCCTGAATCCGGAGAGTGGGAAGTTTCGTAATTTCACGATTATGGACGGATTACAAGGCAACCAGTTTAATGCTGGGGCTTATTGTCGAAAAGACAATGGCTACATGTTGTTTGGTGGAGTCAACGGCATTACTTCATTCCGTCCTGAAACGTTGATTGATAATCCTTATGCTCCCAAACCTGTAATCAATAAATTATTTGTTCATAATAAGGAGGTATTACCGGATGATGAAACCGGAATCTTAAAGGAAAGTATTACATACGTGAATCGTATAACTTTATCTTCATCTCAGAATTCATTCGCCATTTCTTTTGTCGTTTCCAATTATATAGCGGGTAAACATAATACATTTACCTACAAACTGGAGGGATATGATAATGTATGGTATAAGCAGAATGATATCAGCCTTGTTTCTTACTCCAATTTACCGGCAGGGGATTACACTTTTTGTATAAAAGCAGCAAACAATGATGGTAAATGGAATGAGGAACCCGCCATACTTCATATACATATATTGCCGGTTTGGTATTCTACTTGGTGGGCGCTTTCCTTGTTTGCTTTGTCGTTTGCTTTGTTGGTGTTCGGTATCGTACGCTTCTTCTGGCTACGCAAGAGTATGCAGGCTGAAATACGAATGGAACGGCTTGATAAAGAAAAGCGGGAAGAGATAAGCCAGATGAAAATCCGTTTTTATGTTAATATCTCGCACGAGTTACGGACTCCGTTGACTTTGATTGTTGCGCCCTTGCAGGAATTACTTGATCGTATCAGTGGGCATTGGGAGCATGAACGGTTGCTTTATGTGCAGCGGAATACCAACCGTCTCTTGCATTTGGTTAATCAGTTAATGGATTTCCGGCGTGCTGAGTTAGGGATATTTGAACTCAGGGCTGTGTATTCCAATGCTTATAAGCGGATATTGAACTGTTTTATGAATTATGAAAGTTTGTCTAAAAGGAAGGATATAGACTATAACTTCTATACAGAGTTGCAAGATAAAAATGTTCTTTTCGATGAGAACTATCTGGATTTAATTGCAAATAATCTGCTTTCGAATGCCTTTAAATATACCGAAGTCGGCGAAAGTATCACTGTGAAACTTTACATAGAAGGTGACAATCTTGTCTTGCAAGTGATAGATACAGGCATTGGCATCCCATTGGAGAAGCAGGAAAAGATTTTTGAACGTTTTTATCAGGTGGAAAATGGACGTGAAGGGAGTGGTATCGGGCTCTCATTGGTTCAACGTCTGGTGGAATTACATCATGGGCGGATTATTCTACAGAGTGAAGTTGGTAAAGGTTCTACTTTTACGATTTATCTGCCGCAGGATGAATCCGTATATACGCAAGAAGAGTTGCTTGGAGGAAGTGGGAATGAAGGAGAACAACGTGTATATTCCACCAATGCAAATGACATTTATATCGGTGATGACGAAAAGTTCGGGGAAGAGGATAGTACGGATGAAGTAAACGGTAAACGTGGTACTATCTTGGTCGTAGAGGACAATAGGGAACTGAGACGGTACTTGGTGAACGGTCTGTCTGCGCTGTTTGATATGTTGGAAACGGAGAATGGGCAAAAAGCGCTGGATATTCTGAAAGACAAGGATGTAGATTTGATTATAACAGATGTCATGATGCCTATAATGGATGGCGTTAGGTTATGCAAGTTAGTGAAACAGAATCTACGTACTTGCCATATTCCGGTTTATATGTTGTCTGCCAAAGTAGATATCAAGTATCAGTTGGAAGGTTTACAGGTAGGAGCCGATGATTACATTGCCAAACCGTTCTCTATGGAAGTGTTGAGAACCAAGATTCTGAATATGCTGCGTACACGTTATCGTATATTCGAGCGATATTCCAATATGACGGAAATAAAACCGGAAAAGCTTACGAACAATACGATGGATGAGGAACTGTTGCGGAAGGCTATTGCTGTTGTTGAGAAAAATATGGATAATGTGGAATTTTCTACAGAACAGTTCGCGCGTGAGATGAATATGAGCCGTTCGAATCTTCATTTGAAATTAAAGGCGATAACGGGAAAATCTGCTATTGATTTTATACATAAGATACGGTTTAACCGAGCATGTCAGTTATTGAAAGAAGGAAAGTATACCGTTTCAGAAATCAGTTTTATGGTGGGCTATAACACTCCTTCTTATTTTGCGGCACGTTTCAAGAAGTATATCGGTTGTTTGCCTACAGAATATGGAAAGAAATGATATTAGTTACTTGGTTATGAAGGCATGTGTAATTGGGGCGTTAATAATTATCTCATGTTTATCAGTTTCGTGTGGGCAAACCTCTTTATGCCAGCTATCTGTATTTAAGAACAGTAGCATCCTTAGCGGAAGGGATACTGTAGAAATGTTTACATTGGTAAATGCGAACGGAATGTCTGTTCAAGTGACGAATTATGCCGCTTCGCTGACGGACGTCTTTGTTCCTGACAGACAAGGGCGTTTTGAACACGTGGTTTTGGGATTTGACAGTCTGGAATGTTATCTGGGAAGACATCCAAAATTGGGAGCTACGGTAGGAAGATTTGCCAATAGAATTAAAAATGCGGAATTCTGTTTGAATGGGCAGACTTATCACCTGGAAAAGAATAATAATGGGCATTCTATCCATGGTGGAACAAACGGCTTTAGTCATCGGATCTTTAAAACGGATACATTTTATGTTGTAAAAGATACAGCTATTGTGGTTTTTAAATATAGCAGTATTCATCTGGAAGAAGGATTTCCCGGTAATCTGGAACTTTCAATAGCTTATAAACTGACTAATCATAATGAGATTGTTCTGGAATATACAGCTACTACGGATAAGCCTACGGTAGTTAATTTTACAAATCATAGTTATTTTAATCTAACAGGTTGCACCAGAAACGTGTTGAATCATATTTATAGGATTTATGCGGATTCCATAACTCCTACAGATTCCATGGGTATCCCTACCGGAGAGTTAATGCCTGTGGTGGGTACTGTATATGATTATACTTCTCCACAATCGGTGGAAAAAAGAGTACAGAAAATGGGAAAAGGATATGATGTGAATTATAGACTGGATAAATACCCAGGTTCGTTAGAGTTGGCAGCTATCGTAGTGGAACCTATATCCGGTAGAGTGTTGAAAGCATACACTACTGAACCGGGAATGCAATTTTATATTCCAAATTCAAATATGGATTATCTTATTGGTCATGGTGAAAAGAAATATGGCAGATATTATGGATTTTGTCTTGAAATGCAGCATTTCCCCGATGCTCCCAATAATCCTCAATTTCCTGCTACAAGTTTGTTGCCGGGAGAAATATATCGGCAGGTCACTATTTATAAATTTGAAACAATATCAGAATAATATATTTAATCAACTAAAGTTTACTAATTATGAAAAAGAAAACATGGAAAAGATGTGTATGTATGATTGGAGTAGTTCTTTTTGCGGTAACGGGTTTGAATGCCAATAATAGAGTGCCTGATAGTCCTATTAAGAAAACAAGAAGCAATACTTTTATTATAGAGAAAGAAAAAGCGTGGGAGCCGGCAGGTGAAGGTGTGGCCAGACAGATTATGGGCTATGATGGGCAAGTAATGTTGGTTAAAGTCAAATTTGAGAAAGGGGCTATAGGAACTCCTCACACGCATTACCACACGCAAACGACTTATGTGGCAAGTGGTAAATTTGAGTTTACAGTGGGTGATGAAAAGAAGATTGTAGAAGTGGGAGACGGTATTTATATTGAACCGGATATTTTGCACGGCTGCGTTTGTCTGGAACCCGGGGTTTTGATTGACTGTTTTGCTCCGATGCGAGCTGATTTTTTGAAATAAGCCTTGAAAAGATGCTTTGTACAATTTGTTTTTCGTGTAATACAAGTTGATAAAGCTACTGTTTAATCGGTTGATTTTCCTTTTGTGGTAATCTGTGAAGTTGTTTTTGCACAAAAATAGTGTGTAGTGAACAATATTGGTATGGAAAAAGTGTAAAAGTAAAAGTAACAAAAACAATACTTTTGCACTTTTTTTAGTGCTTGTCGTATGTTTGTCATCAGAAAAATTCTAAAGTTAAACCTTAGATTATTTATTATGTACAAATTGAAAGAATTGTTTTTAATGTTTATCCTCGCTTTTGTCAGTTTGGCTGCATACGCACAAAGTTTGACAGTAACCGGTAAGGTGATTGATAGTGAAGGATATGAAGTGATTGGAGGTAGTGTAACCATTAAAGGTGTTGCCGGTGTTGGAACAGTTACCGACGTAAATGGTAACTATACTCTGAAAGTGAATGATGCATCCAAAGATGTATTGGTTTTCTCGTATGTAGGTATGACTCCGCAAGAAGTGAAAGTCAATAACCGAAGTGTAATCAATGTGACTCTACAGGCTGATGCCGTATTACTGGAAGACGTTGTGGTAATTGGTTATGCTGCCGTTCCTCGTAGAGATTTGACCGGGTCGGTAACCTCCGTTAGCAGCAAAGAACTTTCTAAAGTGCCAGTAAGTGATGTTACACAAGCCTTGACCGGACGCATGGCAGGTGTGATGGTGCAGCAGAGTGAAGGTACTCCGGGTGCTTCCATTTCCGTACGTGTGCGTGGAGGTATCTCTATCACACAAAGTAACGAACCTCTTTACATTATCGACGGCTTTCCCAGTGAAGACGGTATGTCTACCCTCGACCCCGCTGAAATTGAAACCATTGACGTGTTGAAGGATGCTTCGGCCACTGCCATCTATGGTGCTCGTGGTGCCAATGGTGTAGTTGTAATCACTACGAAGAATGGTAGTAAATCAGGTGGCAAGGCTACAGTGACTTTTGACAGTTATGTCGGTGTCAAAAAGATTGCAAACAAATTGGATGTACTTAATGCCGGTGAATTTGCCAGATTGGATTACGAACGTACATTGTGGAGAATGGGTACAGGAGATTCCGGTGCGGATGGTATGACCAAATGGGAAGAGAGATACGGTAAGTTCAGCGATCTCGCTTCCATATATAATGGTCGCAAGGGTATCGACTGGCAAGATGAAACCTTGGGTCGTAATGCTATTACTCAAAACTATCGTGTAGGTGTATCCGGAAAGACGGAGAAGATGAATTACAGTCTGGCTTACTCATACTACAACGAAGAAGGTGCTATGGTATACAGCGGTAGTAAAAAGCATAACATCTCATTCAACATGAATCATGAGATAAACAAATGGTTAACGGTAAATTCACGTATCAGTTACGACCAGATGCGTGTGGAAGGCATGGGTACATCAGAAGGTGGTGACCGCTTCAACAAGATGCAGCACATCTTGCAGTATCGTCCTACAGTAGGTATTATGGGGGTAGATGAAGATTTATTATACGGCGAAGATCCTCTGTTGGCAGATGATAATGGCAACGTTATGCAGAATCCGCTGATTTCGGCAGCAGAAGAGCTCAACGATAGGGAATGGCGTACTTTCCAGGCCAATGGTGGCGCTACCATTAAGCTGCTGAAAGGACTATCTTTCCGTAGTACGGTAGGTATGCGCTATCAGACTCGCCGTAATGATGTATTCTATGGTGATGAGTCTATTACAGGTAAGCGTTCCAGTATTCAAGGTTCAATTACTAATTTGGAAAATAGCAGTTTTCAGACTTCCAATGTTTTGACCTATTCTTGGAAAAACAAAATTCATGACTTTACAGTCATTGCCGGACATGAATATGTGGAAAGATGGTCACGCAGCTTTTCTGCAAGTGCCAGTCAGTTCCCGAATGATGAAATAGGTTTGGGAGACCTCTCACTGGGTGTTCCGGGTGTTCCCACTTCCAGTGAAAACTACGATGATAAATTGCTTTCCTTCTTTGGACGTATAAACTACAACCTGATGGATAAATATCTTTTTACTGCTTCAGTCCGTGCTGACGGTTCTTCCAAGTTCGGTAAGAACAACAAGTGGGGATATTTCCCGGCTTTCTCGGCTGCATGGCGTTTAGGCGAAGAAGAATTTATCAAGGATCTGGGAATCTTCTCCGACTTAAAATTCCGCATCGGTTATGGACTTGCGGGTAACAATCGTATTGGTAGTTATCAAAGTCTTGCTCTTATGAATTCTGTTACTGCTGCCAATGGCAACGGTGCACAAGCAGGCTATGCTTCTCGTCAGGTGCCTAATCCCGATTTGAAATGGGAGGCAAATAAGACATTCAACGTAGGAATAGATTTTGGTTTCTTGAACCAGCGTATCACATTCTCGCCGGAATTCTACATCAATCGCAGTAGCAACTTGCTGCTGAATGCCAAACTGCCTAACTCTTCCGGTTATACTAGTATGGTTATCAACGCAGGCGAAACTCAAAATTCGGGTGTGGATTTGACTATCAATACGGCAAACATCGTATCCAAAGATTTTACTTGGAACACTTCGGTTACTTTCTCCCACAACAAGAACAAGGTTAAGAAACTGACAGGTGAAGATGTACAGTTGTATCTGGCCAACTTTGGTTATAGTGGTGCGGGGGCATCCCATCAGATTGGAGTAAATCAACCATTGGGACAATTCTACGGTTATGTGACTGACGGATTGTATCAGGTGGAAGACTTCAATTACGATGCTACAACCAAAACTTATACATTGAAGGACGGTGTACCTTATCATGGCGACAAGAAGAATATCCAGCCAGGTTACTGGAAATTTAAGAACGTGGACGGTAGTGAAGACAACCAAATTACTGAAAGTGATAAGACCATTATTGGTAATGCCTTGCCTGATTTCTATGGCGGTATCAACAATACTTTCAGTTGGAAGGATTTTGACTTGAGCATCTTCTTTACTTACAGCTATGGTGCGGAAGTACTGAATGCTACTAAGTTGACCAATACCAAGACTGCCCTTACTAATAAAAACGTTCTGTCGGTAGCTGATGATGCTCATCGTTGGGTGACTATTAATGCCAATGGTGAACTGATTACGAATCCGGAAGAACTGGCAGCAGTGAACCAGGGAAAAACAGTAGCTCATTTCGGTGATAACGGATCCAACAACACCTACATTCATTCTTGGGCCATTGAAGATGCTTCTTATTTGAAATTGAGTAATATCACTTTAGGGTATACCTTCCCCAAGAAAGTGATAAATAAAATTGGTCTGACCAAATTGCGTCTGTATGCAACGGGCAATAATTTGTTTACATGGACTCCTTATACCGGTTTCGATCCGGAAGTATCTACCATGAGTAGCGCGTTAACTCCCGGTGTCGATTTCGGTGCTTACCCCAGAAGCCGCTCTTTCGTATTTGGTGTGAACGTAGCATTTTAATTAGAATTAAAAAGGGAATAATAAGATGAAAAACAAAATGATATATGCGCTTGGCGCAATGATGCTTGTAGGGGTTACTTCTTGTGACCTGACTGAAAAGCCCAGCTCATTCTACGAGAAAGATACTTATTTCGTGACAGAAGGAAAAGCCCAGATGGCTGTAGTCGGAATCTATGACTGTCTTGAAACTACAGACTATTATGGACAAAATATCATGCCGTTCTTTGGGTCGGACGATATGTTCATGGTGCGTGGAACCGGTTCGGACGGAACTCGCCGTGACATATCCCACTATCTGTACAATGCTTCTAATACTTGGATTGCCAGTGTATGGAGATGTGCTTACCAAGCTCTCGACCGTGCCAATGTGGCTATTGCCAGCATTGAGGCCATGTCGGGTTTCGCAGAAAACAAAAACCTGCAGGAAATTGACGGGCAAGCTCGATTCCTCCGTGCCTACATAGCTTTCGACCTGGTGAAATTCTTTGGTGATGTACCGTTCAGCACGGAATATACGAATGGTTTTGCTAATACATCCAAACCTCGTACCGACCGTGAGCTGATTTATGACCAAATCATCGAAGATTTGAATTATGCAAAAACATATTTGAAATCTGGTCGTGAAGTGGCTTCTTCTGAAATACCTTGTAGCGGTGCTGCCCGTACTTTACTGATGCGTGTCTATTTGCAACGCGCTGGTTATAGCCTGAACCGTTCATCGCGTCAATTGACCCGTCCGGATGATACTGCCCGAAAGGGATATTTTGAAGCGGTGATTAAAGAATGGGAAGCTCTAAAGGCTGAAGGCTATCATGATTTTTATGCAGGTGGTTATGAGCAACTGTTTAAGAACTATTCTCAGCTGATATTGGACAATCAGGAATCTCTTTGGGAAATTGCTTTCGAACCCAACCAAGGTTTGAAGGACAATGCCGGTGTGTGGGCAACTTACAACGGGCCACTTGTAGATGCTCCGGGAAGTTATCCCGGCACAAGCAGTTATATGGGACGTGCCAATGCTTTCTTTGTGGTATTACCATATTGGAAGTCTTTCTATGAGTCAAATGAGGATGGAAGCATAAAGGATATACGTCGTGACGTGAATTTCGTGGACTATGCTATCAAGTGGAATAAAAATAAAGAAACTCAGGAAAAATCGCATACTTCTGCCGATATCAACAAAAATCTGAACAGATATCCGGGCAAATGGCGCAGAGAATGGATGGCTCCGGGTTTTGTGGATCCCAACAATACAGGCGTCAATTATGCTCCGTTGCGTTATGCCGATGCTGTTCTGATGGCAGCTGAAGCTTATAACGAAATCGGCAACACAACCGAAGCATGGAAACTATTGAATGACGTCCGTGTACGTGCCGGTGCTACTCCTATAAGTACAGCCAATTATTCAAGCTTGTTGAAGGCTCCGAAATTGTATGATTTGCCATTTATTCCGGATGGTGATGATGCCGGCAGATTCCGTACAGCATTGTATTGGGAACGTGCTTTTGAACTTTGCTACGAAGGTCAACGTAAATATGATTTACTGCGATGGGGTATTCTGGAAGCATCTTTAAAAGCTGCTCAGAACTACATGGAATCATGGATTCCGGGACCAGATGAATATATAACGGATGCTGCACGTAAAGATTGGAATCCGGTGAAATGGGCTAAGTCCAATTACGTAGCAGGCCACAACTTTACCACAGGCAAGCATGAACTTTACCCCATTCCATTGGCCGAAATCCAATCGAACGCGGCTTTGAATGGAGAAAACAATCCGGGATTTGAGTAATTTCATTTTCTGGGTATGAACTGACAATGGATGGAGAAAGTATAAACATCTTACTGTTTCTCCATCCTTGTATGTAAGGATGATAATTTGAGCAGATATAACCTATAGAATATGCATATATTTATGAAGAAATTTTTATTATTTTGTTACGCAGTTGCTACATTGCAGGGATTCTCTGGCTGTTCACCCAGTCAACCAAAGGAAGATTACGGCTGGTTGAAAAACGCGATAGACACTTCTGTGCAACAACTGGAAGAAACAGTGGCGGATGTAGGGGATTCAGTCTTGTTGCCCCGTTCCATCTGGACGGGATACGATATGGATTTTCTCTGTAGCCAGTTACAAAGAGAGCCTGTAACTTTTAAAGACTCCTTGCGGATGAAACCTGTGAAAGATGCCTTGGGAAGCCGTAGATATTGCAGTTCCATCTATGATTGGACAAGCGGTTTTTTCCCCGGAAACTTGTGGTACGCATATCAGTTGACTGGTATAGAAGACTTGAAAAAAGATGCGGTGAAATTTACGAATTACCTATATCCGTTGAAAGATTATAAAGGTACACACGATATCGGATTCATGGTGAATTGCAGTTATGGTAATGCGCACCGTCTGTCTCCTGCCGACACTATCCGTCAGATATTGGTACAGACTGCTGATAATTTGTGCGGTCGTTTCGACTCGAACATAGGCTGTATCCGTTCCTGGGATTTTGGGAAGTGGAATTTCCCTGTGATTATTGATAATATGATGAATCTGGATTTATTGTTTTACGTCAATCATCTTACGAATGATCCCAAGTATAAAGAAGTCGCATTGAAACATGCTGAGACAACAATGAAAAACCACTTTAGGAATGATCATTCGTCCTACCATGTAGTAAGCTACAATAGCGATGGCAGCGTAGAAATGAAATGTACGCATCAGGGGAAAAATGATGATTCCTCATGGGCGCGCGGACAAGCTTGGGGAGTATATGGATATACATCTTGTTATCGCGAGTCGAAAGATGCAGCTTTCTTACAGCAGGCTCAAAATATCGCGGCATTAATCATGGAACGTGTAAAGACTGACGATGCGATTCCTTTGTGGGACTACGATGCCCCGAACACACCGGAGACGCCTCGTGATGCATCTGCCGCCTCTATCACAGCTTCTGCCCTGATAGAGCTCAGTACTCTTGTAGAGGACGGACAAGTCTATTTTGATTACGCCGAGAAACTGCTCAAGTCTCTCTCTTCCGATGCTTACTTGGCAAAAGTCGGCACCAACCAGGGATTTATTCTGATGCACTCTACAGGTTCATTGCCTAATGGTTCTGAAATTGATACACCTATCAATTATGCCGATTATTACTATCTGGAGGCTTTAACCCGATATATGCAAGTAAAAGGAATTGATTATAAATCGCTATAAACAAAATTAATATACCATGAAGATAACAAAGTATATTCTTAGCTTTACTTTTCTGCTGGTTGTGTTATGTGCGGAAGCACAGCAGTTGCGGAAGGAAGCTTTCGACTTACTGAATCTGGATTATCCGGGATTGGAGAGAGTGAAAGCTGCATGTGACCGACAACAATGGGATGAGGCTGCCAAAGCCTTATTGGACTATTACCGCCAACGTACCGGCATAGGACATCCCGATATCGATATGCAGAATATCAAGATCTCCAAGGAAGAACAGAAATGGGCGGATGATGCCTTGGAACATACGTTTTTTGTGCACAAAGGATATCAGCCTTCTTATAATTACGGCAAAGATATCAACTGGCAATATTGGCCGGTACAAGACAATGAGTTGCGCTGGCAATTGCACCGCCACAAATGGTTCACCCCAATGGGTAAGGCATATCGAATCTCTGGAGACGAGAAATATGCCAAAGAATGGGCATACCAATATATGGATTGGATTAAAAAGAATCCTTTGACAGCGGTAGAGAAAGAAGAATACGAACTGGTCAGCGCAGGCGAGGTAAAGGGAAATGCGGAAAATGTACGCTTTGCATGGCGTCCTCTGGAGGTGAGCAACCGTTTGCAGGATCAAACGCTGCAATTCCTGTTGTTCGTTTCTTCAAAGGCTTTCACTCCGGAGTTCTTGACTGAATTTCTGATTAATTATCACCGGCATGCACTGCATATTCTTGGCAATTACTCGGATCAGGGTAACCACTTGTTGTTTGAAGCTCAGCGCATGGTATATGCGGGTGCGTTTTTCCCCGAATTTAAGGAAGCAAGCGAATGGAGAAAAAGTGGGATAAGCATTTTGAACCGCGAAATTAAAAAACAAGTCTATCCGGATGGTGGTCAATATGAATTGGACCCGCATTATCATCTGGCGGCAATCAATATTTTCTGCAAGGCTTTGCGTATGGCGGATGTTAATGGCTTCCGTCAGGAATTTCCAGCCGAATACGTGAATACAGTCAAGAGCATGATTGAGTTTTATGCCAACATTTGTTTTCCGGATTACAGCAATCCTTGTTTCAGTGATGCCAAGTTGGGAGACCGTCCGGCAGAAATCCGTAATTATCAGGATTGGCTCAAGCTATTTCCTGATTGTGAGTGGATTCGTTATTATGCCACAGAAGGTCGTGAAGGCGCTCCCTTGCCCAACCTTTCTCACGGTGCGCAGACTTCCGGCTTCTTTACTTTCAGAAACGGCTGGAAGCAGGATGCTACCGTAATGGTTGTAAAGGCCGGTCCCAAAGGGGAATGGCACTGCCAGCCGGACAACGGAACTTTTGAGTTTTGGTTCAATGGCCGGAATCTCTTCCCGGATAGCGGTTCCTACGTCTATGCCGGTGATGATGAAGTAATGAAACTTCGTAATTGGTTTCGCCGGACAAGTTCTCACAATACGTTGACATTGGATGGGAAAAACCTGCAAACAACCCAGTCTGTCACCAAACTATGGAAGCCCGAAGGCAATGAGCAGATTCTGGTGACTGAGAATCCGCATTATGATGGTTTGAAACACAGACGTTCTGTTTTCTTTGTAGACCAATCTTATTTTGTAATTGTAGATGAAGCCGTGGGAAACGCCCAAGGAGTAGTGAATCTGAACTACCATTTGTGTGAAGGTACTGTAAATATAGACAGAAAGAATAATATGCTGACTACAGTTTATGACGGCCCAAGCAACGTGAAACTGCAATGCTTTGCCGAGAAGAAAATTTCAATGAAAGAAAAAGAAGGCTGGCGTTCAACTGCCTATCGTTTACGAGTACCCCGTACAACTGTATCTTTTGATATAGATAAAAAGGATTCGGACGCTGTACGTTACATAACTATTCTTTATCCGTCGAAAAATACAGCTTCCTTCCCTATATTCAAAGCTAAGTTCCTGAACAAGGCATTTGACGAAAATGGGGTGAAAATAGAAATATCTGTTGGCGGAAAGAAACGTCAATTGGAATATAAACTATAATAACCCGTTGGCGGAATTAATTCATTACCGCTGCGGAATGACTGCAATGATACTTTAATGGTTTGTTGTAATATATTGAAGGTATGAATCTGCTTTGTAATATTTTGATTATCAGTACCTATTGGATGCATTGCATTCAGTATACGATTGAACCCTATTCAGTATACGACTGAATGGCATTCAATATACGACTGAATTAGGTTCAGTATACTGCTATTTCTTGCATCTGTATTATTTGTAAGGAATGCAGATTGCTGTTCCGTGCCTTATTGCAGTTCACAATCGTCCGGATTTTCTTAAATTCCGCCAACGGGTTATAAAAGATTTTTATAATGAATCGTTTATCATACATATTTCTGCCTTTGACTGCCATCGGAATGTCCGCTTGCAGTTCCGGCAAAGAGGAAGTGAAACGTCCGAATATCATCTTTATGATGACGGACGACCATACTACGCAAGCTATGTCATGTTACGGTGGACGTTTCCTTCAGACTCCCAACATGGATAGGATTGCCAATGAAGGTGTTCGTATGGACAATTGTTATGCGGTCAATGCTTTATCCGGCCCGTCAAGAGCTTGTATCCTGACGGGCAAATTCAGCCACATCAATGGATTCACAGACAATGCCAGCACTTTCGATGGTAACCAACAGACCTTCCCTAAATTGTTGCAGGCCGCCGGTTACCAGACTTCAATTGTCGGCAAATGGCATCTGATTACCGAGCCTCAGGGATTTGACTATTGGTGTATCCTGACCGGACAACATGAACAGGGGGATTATTACAATCCCGATTTCAACGAGAACGGAAAGCAGATTGTAGAGCAGGGCTATACAACTGACGTTATTACAGACAAGGCTATCGAATATCTGGAACACAGAGACAAAAGCAAGCCTTTCTGCATGATGTATCACCAGAAAGCCCCTCACCGTAACTGGATGCCCGCTCCTCGTCATTTGGGAATGTTCAACAATACCGTGTTTCCCGAACCTGCCACGCTTTTCGATACATACGAAGGCAGAGGCTCTGCTGCTATAGAACAGGATATGTCCATCGAGCATACATTGACCAATGACTGGGATCTGAAACTGCTGACCCGTGAAGAAATGCTGAAAGATACGACCAATCGCCTCTATCAAGTCTACAAGCGTATGCCGGCTGATGTACAAGATAAGTGGGATTCGGTATACGCCCAGCGTATTTCAGAATACCGTAGCGGCAACTTAAGAGGGAAAGAACTGATCAGTTGGAAGTACCAGCAATATATGCGCGATTACTTGGCAACTATTGTAGCTGTGGACGAAAATATAGGAAGGTTGCTCGGCTATCTGGAGAAAAACGGTGAATTGGACAATACAATCATAATCTATACTTCGGACCAGGGTTTCTTTCTGGGCGAACATGGCTGGTTCGACAAGCGCTTTATGTATGAAGAATGCCAGCGCATGCCATTGGTTATCCGTTATCCGAAGGCCATCAAGGCGGGGAGTGTATCGAGCGCTATTGCCATGAATGTGGATTTTGCTCCTACCCTGCTGGATTTTGCCGGAGTAGATATACCAGCAGATATTCAGGGACAGTCTCTCAGGACCATTCTGGAGAATGGGGGGAAAACACCGGCTGACTGGAGAAAAGCCGCCTATTATCACTATTATGAGTATCCGGCAGAGCACTCGGTTAAAAGGCATTACGGCATTCGTACCGCTGACTTCAAGCTGATTCACTTCTATAACGATGTGGACGAATGGGAAATGTATGACTTGAAGAATGACCCGAGTGAACTGAACAGTGTGTTTGGTAAACCGGAGTATGCCGACAAACAAGCGGAACTCATTTCATTGCTGAAAAAGATTCAAAAACAGTATAAGGATGATGACCCCGATGAAAAGGTCAAAGAGTTATTCAAAGGTGACAGACGATTGATGAAAAACAGATAATCTAAATTTAAATTATGGACAGAAGAAATTTTTTAAAGCATACCGGCTGGTCTCTTGTCGGGCTGGCCGCTTCCGGTAGCCTATTATCTGCATGTCAGCAAGGAACTGCCGCAGGAAAGAAAGTCATGCCCTCTGCCAGTAATCTGAAGTATTTCTGGGGAGATTTGCATAATCATTGTAACATAACCTACGGTCATGGCGACATGCGTTCTGCATTTGAGGCTGCCAAAGAACAACTGGATTTTGTATCTGTCACTCCTCATGCCATGTGGCCGGATATTCCCGGAGCCGATGATCCCCGTCTGAAGTGGGTGATCGATTATCATACCGGTGCCTTCAAGCGTTTGCGAGAGGGAGGTTATGAGAAATATGTCGCCATGACCAATGAATACAATAAGGAAGGAGAATTCCTGGCTTTTGTTGGTTATGAGGCGCACAGCATGGAACATGGCGACCATGTGGCTCTGAATTATGACTTGGACGCACCGCTGGTGGAATGTACCTCCATTGAAGACTGGAAACGGAAAGCCCGCGGGCATAAGGTATTTATTACTCCGCATCATATGGGATATCAGACAGGCTATCGCGGATACAATTGGAACTTCTTTACGGAAGGAGACCAGACCCCGTTTGTAGAGATGTATTCCCGCCATGGATTGGCAGAAAGCGATCAGGGAGATTACAGTTATCTGCATGACATGGGTCCCCGCCAATGGGAAGGTACTATTCAATGCGGATTGGAGCAAGGTAAGAAATTCGGTATTATGGGTTCGACCGACCAACATGCAGGTTATCCGGGCAGTTACGGTGACGGTCGCATAGGTATCCTTGCAGAATCGTTGAGCCGTGATAAAATCTGGGATGCCATGAAGAACCGTCATGTCTGCTGTGCCACCGGTGATAAAATAAATATAGATTTTCGTTTGAATGATGCGTTCCCGGGTGATGTCGTACGGGGAAATAGCCGTCGTATTTATCTGAATGTGGAGGGAGGTAGCTGTATTGATTATATTGACATCGTTAAGAACAGAAAGTGCATTGCTCGTTTAAGTGGCCCATTGTTGCCCGAGATGCCAGAAGGAGATATGGTACGTTGCAAGGTAAAAGTTGATTTCGGTTGGAACCGCGAAGAACAGTATGTGCATTGGCAAGGAAAGCTGTCCATAAATAAAGGAACTATCAATGCTGTGGAACCTTGCTTCCGTGGCGCCGCTTTCACTTCTCCGCAACCGGGAGAATCTGAGTTTGAGACAAAAGTTAACCGTATTGTGTCTGTTACAAGTAAGGATGCAGAGTTGGATATGTACAGTTCCAAAAACCCCAATACCACGACTCCTGCCACGCAAGCTGTCATTCTGGATGTGACTATGCCTAAAGATGGCGTGATTACAGCCGAATTCAATGGCAAGAAATTTGAGCATTCGTTGGGTGAACTTTTGGAAGGTTCCCGTTCACATTTCATGATAGGGTGGCTCAGTGAGGCTATTCTCTTCAACCGTGCAATGCCGGAAAGTTGCTTTACGGTTGAGCATTATATGGAGGATACCCAACCCGAAAGAGATACGGACTATTACTATGTCAGGGTTCGCCAGCGTGACCAGCAATGGGCATGGAGTTCTCCTATATGGGTAGAAAGAACATAATGTTTCCTTATTTGATATAATAAACTATGGAATATGCAATTGGCATTGATTTAGGTGGTACATCTATAAAATATGCTTTGGTGGATAAAGCGGGTAATTCTTTCTTTGAGGGAAAATTACCCTCTTTTGCTTCTGTTTCAGCTGCAAAAGTAATAGAACAGTTGATAAAAGCTGTCATGTTGTTAAAAGATGAAGCTGCCAAACAAAACTGGACAGTATTGGGCATTGGGCTTGGTACACCCGGAATTGTAGATGAGACGAACCGTATCGTATTGGGAGGTGCAGAAAATATTATCGGTTGGGAAAACATAGATGTGGCTTCTCTTTTGGAAGAACAGATGAAACTACCGGTAGTCGTTGGAAATGACGCCAACCTGATGGGGTTGGGGGAAGCGAAATATGGTGCAGGGAGGGGGTGTACCCACGTGGTGTTTCTGACAGTGGGAACCGGCATCGGTGGAGCCGTCATCATTGATGGCAAATTATTCAACGGCTATGCCAATCGGGGTACGGAGCTGGGACACGTGCCATTGATTGCTAACGGTGAACGTTGTGCCTGCGGAGCGATCGGCTGCCTGGAGCATTATGCCTCGACTTCTGCTTTGGTAAGGCATTTCAGCACGTTGGCTAAAGAGCGGAATCTGAGTTTTGATATGGAAATAAACGGAGAACTAATAGTCCGCCTGTATCATGAAAATTTTCCGATGGCTGTTGAATGCATGAGTGAACACTTTTACTATTTGGGAAGAGGAATTGCCGGATTTGTCAATATATTCAGCCCTCAACGGATTGTATTGGGAGGAGGGGTTACAGAATCCGGTATTTTCTATTTAGAGAAAATAAGGGAAGTGGTTCGAGAGCATGTTATAGCCGATTGTGCCTTAAATACAGAAATTGTAGCCGCATCATTGGGTAATAAAGCCGGATTTATCGGAGCGGCATCATTAATCTTAAAATGAACGATATATCATGAAAAGTAACAAGAAATGGAGTATGCTGACATTAATCATGATGTTTTGGTTTACTATTTCATTCATTACGAATATTCTCGGGCCGTTAATCCCCGACATTATCCATAACTTTGAACTGAAGGATCTGGCAATGGCAGGGTTTATTCCGACCTCTTTTTTCTTGGCCTATGCCATCATGTCGATACCGGCAGGTATATTAATAGATAAATATGGAGAAAAGCCGGTGCTATTTACCGGCTTCCTAATGCCATTTATAGGTACTACCTTGTTTGCATGTTTCCCTTTTTACCTGATACTGCTTCTGTCTTCTTTCATCATTGGTTTGGGAATGGCCATGTTGCAAACTGTAATCAACCCTTTGCAACGTGTTGTCGGCGGAGAGGAGAATTATGCGTTTATAGCAGAGTTGGCACAGTTTGTATTCGGAGTAGCCTCTTTTATCAGTCCCTTGGTTTACACTTGGCTGATACATGCACTGGAACCGGAAGTTTATCAGCAGGGACAGAACTTTTTGCTGGATATTCTGGCAAAAGTTACTCCGGTTACTCTTCCCTGGGTTTCTCTGTATTGGGTATTTACAGCACTGTTGTTGGCTATGCTGCTCGTTGTGTCATTCGTTCATTTTCCGCGCATTGAATTGAAAGATGATGAACGCAGTGGTTCCTCCTCTTCCTATAAAAAATTGTTCCGTCAAAAATACGTATGGCTTTTCTTTTTGGGAATCTTCTGTTATGTCAGTACAGAACAGGGTGTCTCTATTTTTATGAGTACCTTCTTGGAACAGTATCATGGCATTGATCCAAGAACTGTCGGTGCACAAAGTATCAGTTATTTCTGGGGTTCGATGACCGTCGGTTGCCTATTTGGTATGTTCTTGCTGAAGCTGATAGACAGTAAACGTCTCCTACAAATATCAGGACTGCTTTCCATGAGTTTACTCTTGATCGCATTGTTCGGTTCTGCAAAAGTTGCGGTATGTGCATTTCCGGCAATCGGTTTCTGCATTTCAATGATGTACTCCATCGTATTCTCACTGGCTCTGAACACAGTAGCCCAGAATCACGGTTCTTTTGCCGGTATTCTTTGCTCCGGAATTGTGGGAGGCGCAGGAGGTCCGCTGTTTGTCAGTCTGCTATCCGATACCACTTCATTACGCATAGGAATGCTCCTTATCTTGGTTTTCATGGGATATATTACGTTTATCGGTTTTTGGGCACATCCACTGGTCAACAATAAGACAGTCAGCCTGAAAGAACTGGTTGGTTTCAAAAACAAAAATAAAATACTGAAATGAGAAAGATATTATTAGGCTTACCCGCCTTTTGCCTATTGATGGCATGTGGCAGTTCCGAGCAATCTGCTGTCATAACAGTTTCCGACGAGACATTGATGCACGAAGTTCGTGCAACTCCCTCTCCTGCGAATGGTGCTTGCGTTAAGATGAATCCGCCGCGCTTTATGTGGCCGGATAAATTCCCGCATTTAGGTCCGGTATTGGATGGAGTTCCGGGACAAGTGGATGAAAAACCGAAAGTAGTCTATCGGATTCGTATTTCTCAGGACAAGAACTTTCAAAAGGAAGTGTTGATTGGGGAACGCGCCTGGGCTTTTTTCAATCCTTTCCAGTGCCTGGCTCAGGGAAAATGGTACTGGCAATATGCTTACGTCACTCCTGGAGGTAAAGAAGAATGGTCACCGGTTTATCAATTCCATATAGGTAAAGATACACCGGAATTTAATCCGCCCACATTGGAGAAAGTCTTGGCAAAATATACGTCTCACCACCCACGCGTATTATTGGATGCGGATGATTGGGAGGAAATTATAACGAAGAATAAAAATAATCCGGAAGCTCAGGCCTATATGGACAAAGCTTCCCGGTGCATTTCTCATCCGTTGAAGCATCTTCAGGAAGAGATAGATACAACAAATGTAGTTACATTAACCAATGTAGTACAGCGTGAGTCAGCCCTTATCCGCGAGAGCCGTAAGATTGTGGATAGAGAAGAAGCCAATGTGGAAGCATTGGTACGCGCCTATCTGCTGACGAAAGACAAGAAGTATTATCGTGAAGGCATCAACCGGTTGAGTGAAATCCTTTCCTGGCAAACAAGCAAATACTTTGCAGGTGACTTCAATCTATCCACTTTGCTCTCTATGAGCACATCGGCGTACGACGGGTTCTACAACCTGTTGTCTCCGTCAGAAAAACAGTTATTATTAGATAATATCCGGAATATCGGGAATAAATTCTATAATGAATACGTTAATCATCTGGAGAACCGTATTGCAGACAATCATGTATGGCAAATGACTTTCCGCATTCTTACAATGGCGGCCTTTGCCACAGTTGGTGAGATTCCGGAAGCATCCGTGTGGGCAGATTATTGCTATAATGAATGGATCTCCCGTCTTCCGGGACTGAATAAGGATGGTGCTTGGCATAATGGAGATTCATATTTTCATGTAAATATACGCACACTGATAGAGGTACCGGCCTTTTTCTCCCGTATATCCGGTTTCAATTTCTTTGCCGATCCGTGGTATAACAACAATGCTTTATATGTCATTTACCAGCAACCTCCCTTTTCCAAATCCGGAGGACATGGCAATTCGCATGAGGGACAGCGCACTCCGAATGGAGGTCGCGTAGGATATGCAGATGCGCTGGCACGCGAATGTAACAATCCGTGGGCGGCAGCTTATGTACACGAAATTATGCAGGAAGACCCTGATATTCTGTCGAAAGCTTTTGAAGCCAAACCGGCGGACTTGACCTGGTATCGTTGTACGACAAAAAAGGAGAGGCCTGCTTATAGTAGCAAGCTGTTGGAGCTGCCTCAGTCCAAAGTTTTCAGCCAGACAGGCACTGCACTGATGAACACAGACATAGGACATCACACCAACAATGCCATGCTCTCTTTCCGTAGCAGCCCCTATGGTGCCACTTCCCATGCTTTAGCTAATCAAAACGCCTTCAATACTTTCTTTGGTGGAAAGGCAATTTTCTATAGCAGTGGACATCGTACCGGCTTTACAGATGACCATTGCATGTATGCTTATCGGAATACTCGCGCCCATAATTCCATATTGGTGAATGGTATGGGACAAAAGATTGGAACGGAAGGTTATGGATGGATTCCTCGCTATTATGAAGGAGAAGAAATCTCCTACGTTGTAGGTGATGCTTCTAACGCTTATGGAAAAGTGGTTTCTCCGTTGTGGCTGGAACGTGGGCGCTTGTCTGGTACTCAGTATACACCGGAGAAAGGTTGGGATGAGAATAAACTGGATTTTTTTCGAAGACATATTGTTCAGCTGGGACGTTCGGGTTTGTTCGTTGTTTATGACGAACTGGTTGGTAAAGAACCGGTAGAATGGAATTATCTGCTGCATACGGTAGAACTGCCCATGGAAGTCGCTGAAGAGAAAGACGGATTGCGCATCTTAGGAAAGAACAAGGCAGACGGAGTATCTATAGCTCATCTGTTCTCCTCACAGAAAATGACTTATGCGCAAACAGACACCTTTTTTGTGGCTGCTGTTGATTGGAAAAAACGACTTGGCAAAACTCTCTCCAATCATTATCATTTTACAGCAACGACAGCTTCTTGCAGCAAAATCTGTTTTCTCAATGTGATTGATGTACATGGAAACAACCGTGCCGATGCTGTAATTAATCGTGAAAGGAACCGCATAACAGTAGAAGAATGGGTTATCGAATGTAATCTGGAAGGTGAAGGTAATGCGTTCTTGTATATAGAGAATAAACAGAACGGTGTTTCGCTGGACTTCAATTATGACTCAAACAAAGGTGCTACGACCATCATAGATCGGGTAGACGGAAAGAAAGTAGAAAAAAGGCTGGTTGATGCCTTACCGGAACTTGAAATATGATATCACTTTAAAACAAAATTGAATTATTGAAATAATATGGTAAAAGAAAATTCAATGAAGTATTTGGCTTGTTTTTCGTTGTTATGCTCTTCTATGGCTTCTGCCATCGAACGTCCTAACATCATCTACATCTTCACCGATCAGCAAACGGCCAGCGCCATGAGCTGTGCCGGAAATCCGGATCTGCACACTCCCAACCTTGACCGTTTGGCAGCGGCCGGTATACTATTTAATAACGCTTATTGTACAGCTCCACTCAGTGGCCCCTCACGTGGAGCTATGTTTACAGGGTACTATCCGGATGCAGTAGGGCTGTCTGTCAACGGATCACCGATGCCCGACTCTCTTAAGGCACAAACACTGGGCACTTTAATAAAGAATGCCGGTTATGATTGTGCCTATGGCGGTAAATGGCATCTTCCTTTACTCGAAGTTCCAGACAAAGAATATGGCTTCGACAATATATATAAACATAGTGATGATGGGCTGGCAGAAGCTTGTGCCGAATATCTCTCGCGCAAACATAAAAAGCCGTTTTTTTTGGTGGCTTCCTATGACAACCCACATAATATCTGCGAATATGCACGTCGTCAGAACTTCCCTTATGGAAATATTGATATACCTGATATACGGGATTGTCCGGGATTGCCTGCCAATTTTGCCAAAAACCCGTATGATGCTGACGTCATTGAAAGTGAAAGAATCAATAACTACAATGTATATCCAACCGCTGGTTTTACCCCCGAAGACTGGCGTATGTACCGATATACTTATTATCGCTTGGTAGAAAAAGTAGATAGAGAAATAGGAAAGATTATTGATGCCATCGATCGGAATAATCTTTGGGAAAATACAGTGGTAATCTTTTCCAGCGATCACGGCGATGGTATAGGTGCCCATCGTTGGAACCAGAAGTCTGCTTTATATGAGGAGATTATCAATATCCCTCTTATTGTAACGCTGCCAGGCAAGAAGAATGCAGGCAAAGTGTTACCCCAGCTTATTAGTAACGGTGTAGATTTCTTTGCCTCCGTGTGTGACTGGGCAGGTGCCAAAATGCCGAAGGGAGCAGCAGGAAAGTCTTTCCGGAAAATTGCAGAGGAAGGAAATCCGCAAGCTTTACATCAAGAATATATCATCACCGAAACACGGTTTGACGGTAGCAAGACGAGGGGCTGGGTAGTACGTAGCGAACGTTATAAATATGTGCTTTACGATAAAGGAAGATATCGCGAACAGCTGTTTGATATGCAAAATGACAGAGGGGAAATGAGAAACCTGATAATGGAAAACTCATATGGCCAGAAACTGCAAGAATTACGCGATATTCTTGAGAAATGGATGAGCATCTATAACGTACGTCCAAGTCGCCCGAAACTGCATGATGTCCCTGGGAAAACACTTAAAAATGTTCATAAGTAACGTTTGTCTGATGGCTTAATCACAAGGAGGAGTCGAAATGACCAATCAGTTTTATGCCTAGCTGGCATTGTTTAGGTCTCGTGTTTCTCATTCTGATATGAAGCTTGATTAAGAGATCTTTTCAGTGAAAGGTACCGGGCCCTATCAATCTCAACTTGGCAAATGTAACCCTTCGCTTGGCCATGCTGAAGTTTACAATTATGCTTCAAGTTTTAGAATTGAATATCATCGCTTGTATTGAATAGGTGTTAAGTAACTTCTGTTTATAGGATTTTCAAAGCCACCAGGCTCGAAGGCCGTTTCGGTACACAAAAACAGTATTACTCACTATCGAAAATTAAAGTACGGAACAGGAAAACAGAAATCCTATAGAGGAAGTTGTTAGGCTTCTTCCAAACGGATAAGATTTTAGCTCAGAGAGAGAAAATACAATAAAATGGCATATGAGATGGTAGGAGCAAATCATCTGCATATGCCATCTTACTTTTTTATGACATTTACTGAATATCCCTAATTAAGGGGCTATCTATTTTCGAATAGCCCCTTAATTAGGGATATTATTATAGTAAAATCCTTTTATTCTGAAACTTCATTAAGTTCACTGCTCTTTTTGCCTTTTATCAGTATGTAAGCGATAGGAGATGCAACGAACAGAGAAGACATTGTACCGAATACAACACCCAGAATCATGGCGAATGCGAAGCTGCGGATAGAGTCACCACCGAGGATGAAGATACACAGCAATACAATCAAGGTACTCAGTGAAGTATTGATGGTGCGTGCCAAAGTTGTATTCAATGAGTCATTGAACAACTGGAACTTGTCACGCTTCGGATAGAGACCGAAGAATTCACGTACACGGTCGAAGATTACCACCTTGTCATTGATAGAGTAACCGATAGCTGTCAGGATGGCACCGATAAAGGTCTGGTCGATTTCTAGAGAGAACGGCATCCAGCCCCAACAGATGGAGTAGGCACCCAGGATGATGATGGTATCACAAGCCAATGCGGCTACTGAACCGATACTGTATGCAATATTGCGGAAACGGATCAGGATATAGATACCGATGGCAATCAATGCAAGTACAACAGACCAGATGGCTGAAACCTTGATGTCGTCTGCGATACTCGGACCTACCTTCTGGGAACTGATGATACTTCCGCCCGTATGGTTTTCGCGGTCGATGAAGGTTTCCAAAGTGATGTTCTGAGTCAATACCGGCTTCAGAGTCTCATACAGATATGCTTCGATTTCAGAGTCGATGTTGTTACCTTCTTCTTCAATGCGGTAGTTCGTGCTGATACGTACAGTCTTGCCGTCTGTACCGATAGCGATAACGCTGACATTGGCATCGCCGAACTTGCTGGAGATAAGTTCACGAATCTGTTCCGGTTCCACTTTGTTCTCAAACTGTACCTTGAAGTTACGTCCACCGGTGAAGTCGATGCTCTGGCTCAGTCCACGGGTAGCGAGGAAAGCGATACATACAACTACGGCAGCTCCGGTGATGGTCAACCACAGCTTGTTTCTGCCCATGAAGTCGAAGTGTACGTTCGCCATCAGGTTCTTGGAAATCTTGGAAGAGAATGTCAGGTTCAGCAATTTGTCTTTGCCCATGAAATAATCATAGAACAGACGTGTCATGAACACGGCAGTAAAGAACGAAATCAAGATACCGATAATCAGTGTAGTGGCAAAACCGCGGATAGGACCTGTACCGAAGTTGAACAGGATGATACCGGTGATGATAGACGTCAAGTTGGAGTCGAAGATAGCAGAGAAGGCGTTGGAGTAACCGTCAGCCAATGCTTTCTTCACACCCTTGCCTGCACGGAGTTCTTCTTTGGTACGCTCGTAAATCAATACGTTGGCATCCACAGCCATACCCAGCGCCAACACCATACCGGCAATACCGGACATCGTCAATGCTGCCTGGAAAGAAGAAAGGATACCCAACGTGAAGAACAAGTTCAGCACCAGAGCGCCGTTGGCCACCATACCCGGAATGAATCCGTACATGGAGCACATGTAAACCATCAGCAGAATCAATGCTACGATGAATGACATGATACCGGCATTGATGGAAGCTTGTCCCAGTGAAGGACCAACGATGTCTTCTTGTACGATATGTGCGGGAGCCGGCATCTTACCTGATCTCAATACGTTTGCCAAGTCTTTTGCTTGTTCCGGAGTAAAGTGACCGGTAATCTGTGAGTTACCACCAGTGATTTCATTGTTTACGTTCGGTGCGGAGTAAACGTAACCGTCCAGCACGATAGCGATGCTCTTGCCGATATTCTGCTTGGTGAGCTGAGCCCAACGGCGTGCACCGTCAGTGTTCATAGACATACTTACGGCAGGTTTACCGTAATGGTCGTATTCGTCTTTGGCGCTAACCACTACATCACCTTCCAGAGGCGCCTTGCCGTTACGTTCTGTGGAACGGATGGCATAAAGTTCGAAAGTCTGAGCTTTCGGATCATATTCATAAGGAGATACTCCCCATTTCAGACGCAAGTCTTTCGGCATTTCGGCTTGAACTTCCGGCATGGAAAGGTATCTGTTGATTTCAGCTGTATCCTTGTAGTTGGCATAGGCTACAACAGGACCTTGTCCGCTGGGGTTGACTTGCAAGATTGCGAACAGCGGGTGTTCTTTCTTTATTTGTGCAAGGTCAGCGGTTTGTGTCTTGTTTTCACCCTTTAAAGCAGCGGCAAGACTGTCGGCTGTGCTGGTAGCTTGGGCTACGGCAGGAGCTTCGGTAGCTGCGCTGTCTGCCTCTTCTGCCGGAGTTTCGCTTGCAACGATGGCACGCAACTTGGTGTCGGCAGCTTGCAGATAGGGAGTAACGTCTTTTGCTGTGTATGTTTCCCAGAATTCCAGATTGGCAGAACCTTGTAATAATTTTCTTACACGTTCAGGCTCTTTGATACCCGGAAGTTCTACCATGATACGGCCCATTTTGTCTTCCAGACTCTGGATATTGGGCTGAACTACACCGAAACGGTCGATACGGGTACGAAGTACATTGTAGGAGTTGTCAACAGCTGCCTTTACTTCTTCGCGCAATACTTTCTCAACTTCCGCGTCGGTAGATTTCTGAGTTACCTTGTCTTTTAATTGTTGGGTTGCGAACAGCTGTGACAGCGGAGCACCCGGAGCAAGCTTGTGATACTCTCTGACGAATAGGGTGATCACGTCATCCTGGCTTGTGGTAGCTTGCTTGGCGGCAGTGGCCAATGCTTGGTTGAATGCTTCGTCAGTCTTGTTGTCAGCCAATACTTTGATGACATCGGGTACGGAAACTTCAAGGATGACGTTCATACCACCCTTCAAGTCCAAACCTAAACTGATTTCCATCTCACGACATTGTTTCAGCGTCCAATTGCCGAAATACACTTTCTCATTAGCCAGAGAATCGAGGTAGTCCTGCTCTACTTTCACATCGCCTTTTGCAAACTCTTTGGCCTTACTTGTGTAATGGCGAGTTACAAAAGAGAAGGAGAGATAGAACACACACACCAGTGTGAGCAATATCGCAAAAACCCTTACAAATCCTTTGTTTTGCATGTTACTTTTAGTTTATTATGATTACTTTTTAATTAAATTCTGTTGCATACAAGGCTGCAAATATAGCTTTTTTTTCACAAATCTTACTTCATACCGCGATTTTTTAACATCGGGTCTAATTGAGGCTCAGTTCCTCTGAAGTTTTTATAGAGAGTCATCGGGTCTTCGCTGTCTCCTTTTTCCAGAACATTCTGGCGGAAGAGGTCGGCTGTCTGCTTGTCGAAGATACCGTGTTCCTTGAAAGCTTCGAAGGCATCGTTGTCCAGAACATTGGCCCAGAGATAGCTGTAGTAGCCTGCAGCATAACCGCCGATGATGTGGTTGAAGTATGTGGTACGGTAGCGGGGAGCTATTTCCGGAATCAGCCCCAGTTGGTCCATCGCTTCTTTTTCGTATGCAACGACATCAAGACCTTCGGTATCAGTCAGGTTATGCAGGTTCATGTCGAGGATGGCGGCGGCCAGCAATTCGGTAGTCATGAAACCCTGGTTGAATGTTTTCTGGTTCAGTATCTTTTCAATCAGGCTGTCGGGAATGACTTCGCCGGTCTTGTAATGCTTGGCATACATTTTCAACACTTCGGGTTCGGTAGCCCAATGCTCGTTGATTTGAGAGGGGAGTTCCACGAAGTCGCGTACGACATTGGTGCCTGAAGTACCTTTATACTGGCATTGGGTCAATAATCCGTGCAGGGCATGGCCGAATTCATGGAACAAAGTTTCCACTTCGTCGATGGTCAGCAGGGAAGGAGTGTCGCCTACGGGCTTGGTGAAGCTGCATACGTTGCATACCAATGGACGTATGCTGCCTTGTTGTTCGCGGTAATTGCTCATCCAGGCACCACCGCTTTTGCCGGGACGGGGAAAGTAATCTACATAGAAGATTCCTACTTGTGAGCCGTCTGCGGCTTTCACTTCAAACACTTCTACATCGGGATGATAGACGGGGATACCTTCGAGCTTTGTCAGCGTGATGCCATAGAGCTTATTGGCAACGGCAAAGGCGCCTTCACGTACGTTTTCCAGTTTGAAGTAGGGCTTAATCTCTTCTTCTTCGAGGTTATATTTCTCTTTACGGAGTTTTTCGGTGTAGTACCACCAATCCCATGCTTCCAGTTTCTCTCCTTTGCCTTCCTTGTCCATCAGCTTTTGCAGTTCGGCTGCTTCGGCTTTTGCTTTGGGGAGTGCATAACTCCACAAGTTGTTGAGGAAGTCCATCACGGCGGTGGAATTCTTTGCCATTGTATTGTCCAATACAAAGTTGGAGTAACAGTCGAAACCCAGCAGTTGCGCCTTTTCAAGTCTCAGGCGTACGATGTCGGTAATGATTTTCTTGTTGTCGTTCTTGTCATTGTTATTGCCGCGGTTGATGTAGGCCTTGTACATCTGTTCGCGTAGCGGCCGGTTAGCAGAGTATTGAAGGAAAGGCAGGCGGCTTGCATTATGGAGGGTAAACAGCCATTTGCCTTCCTGTCCGGTGGCACGGGCTTCAGCCATGGCGCTTTCGCGGAACCATTGGGGAAGTCCGGCGAGGTCTTCCTCTTTTCCTACATAAAGCTTGAAGTCGTTGTTTTCGTTCAGGATGTTGTTGCTGAACGTGATTCCGAGTGTGGAAAGCTGCTTGTTGATCTCACGCAGACGGGCTTGTTTGTCGGCCGGAAGATTGGCACCGGAACGGATAAATTTCTTATGGGTCTTTTCCAGCAGCCTTTGTTGTTCGCGGGTCAGGCCGAGAGCATCTTTCTGGCTGTAGACAGCATCCACTTTCTTGAAAAGCTCTTGGTTGAGGGAAATGTTGTCTTCATGTTCGGCCAATGTTGGAGCCAGTTTCATGGAAAGGGCTGTCAGTTCATCGGTAGTTTCGGCCTCCGTCAGGTTGAAAAATACACCACCTACACGGTCCAGGGTGGGAGAGCTGTTGTCAAGGGCAACAATGACATTTTCGAAAGTAGGGGCTTCCGTATTGTCAATGATGGCTTGGATGTTGGCATTTTGCTCTTCCATGCCTTTCTGGAATGCGGGTTCATAGTGCTCCAACTTGATTTTATCGAATGGAGGCACGCCATTGGGTGTTTGAAACTCGGTAAGGAACGGATTGCTTTCCGTCTGGGTGGCACAGGAGTACATCATACAACTTACTGCTAAAATTAGAATACATTTCTTGAACATTGTTTTCTAAGTATTAAATGGTTAAGTATTAATTTTCAATATCTCTTAGTGATATAGCACCATATCGGATAGTGGTCTGACTCTTTGATGGAGCGGTCTACTGTACAATTGTAGGCTCTCAGGTTCTTGCTTGTCAGTATGTTGTCTATCCGGAAATAGAATCTGTTTTGGTTGTAGGAGATGCCCAGCCCCCGTCCTGATTGGGTGAATGCGTCGTCCAAATCCTGGGCGATGGTGCGGTGGGTATAGGAGATGGGGGTATCGTTGAAATCGCCGCATACAATAATGTAAGGATGCGGTGAAGCGGCTATTTCATGTGCAATAGTGTCAGCTTGCGGGGCACGGATGGCCGATGCTTCTGCCAGCTTGCGTATGAGCAGGCGTGCGCCGCTTTTCACTTTTTCCTTTTCGGGAGATTTCAGCATGTCTTCGTACACGACTTTATCGGCTTTGGTCAGCTTGTTGGACTCCAGATGATTGTTGATGAGGGTAACCGTGTCTTCCCCAATCTTGATTTCATAGAGTACCGAACCGTTGTATTCGCTGGGATAATCCAATATGCGTGACGAGAGAATCGGAAATTTAGAGTAACATGCTATCTTGTTGGTATGTCCCTTTCCGCTACCCACTGTGTTGATGCGGTGGTATGGATATGCCTTGAGTTCCCGCTCTACGTCTTTTTGCGAAAGATGCTTTGAGGATTGTACTGTGGAATATTCCTGCAGACAGAGGATATCGGCGCCACTTTCCTTCAAATAGGTCAATATCGGGTTTTTGCCATCTTGTTTGGCGGCACCGTCAAATCCCATAATGTTGTAGGAGAGCAGTTTGATACTTGTTTCCGGTAAGTGGTCTGTATGGAAGTTGATGGGCAGATAGGTGCGTATCTGCGAATAGCAGAGCAACATCCCTATTAGGGGCAGCAAAGCCGACCTATAGCGCTGGATGACCAGCCAAAAAATGAGGAAGCCGGCATTTATCATCAGGAACACGGGAAATGTCAGCCCCAGGCACGATTGCACCGGATGTGTGACCGGCTGGATGTGCGGACTATAGGCGGTGAACAGTAATAGGCCCGTAAATAAGGCATTGACCGCTAAAATCAGGAGAGCGACAAAATTACCGAGATGCTTCATTATAATAGTTGAAAATTGAAAGGTGAAAACTGAAAATAAGAGTGGCGGTTATATTCTCATTTTTCATTTTCCGTTTTCCATTTTCCATTGGTTTAACGTTTACTCGCGTCGAACAAGCTTTTCTTTTCCTCTGTAGTAAGGCTTTCGTATCCCGATTTCTTTAATTTGTCGAGAATGCGGTCTATCTCGTCGGATTGGGCTTTTTTCCGTGCGTTGTAATCATAATCTTTTTGTTTGCCAGTACCGTAGTGTACTTTCATTTTCGGCTTTCTGGGTTTGAAGCTGACGATGGAAACTAAGGTATCCAGACATTTGTTTATCCATGAGGTCAGGTCACTACCTTTGCTGAGGCTGGCGGCAAACCATACCCCTGCCAGCGCACCTCCTAAATGTGCGATGTGTCCACCGGCATTGCTGGAGGTGATGAACAGTAAATCGGTGCCTATAACGATGAGTGCCAGGTATTTCAGCCGGATGGTTCCGAACAGCAGTAGCCGTATCGGATAGTTGGGCTCGCGATAGGC
The DNA here is from genome assembly GCF_003602735.1 of Bacteroides sp. AF39-16AC. Taxonomy (NCBI): domain Bacteria; kingdom Pseudomonadati; phylum Bacteroidota; class Bacteroidia; order Bacteroidales; family Bacteroidaceae; genus Bacteroides; species Bacteroides sp. AF39-16AC. The sequence continues at coordinate 110,673 of NZ_QTLN01000006.1, forward strand.
GGTGGCGGCTACAATGGCAAGTACAGAGGCAGAAGCGCCCAGCATGAAAGAATAGTCTGTCATGGGACGGAAATACGGGAAAATGTTATAGGCGGCCATATAGAGCAGACCGCCGCAAATTCCTCCCAGAATGTATACACCCCGGAGATGCTTTGCAGAGAAGAAACTCAGGAACAGTGCACCGAACCAGTAAAGCCACAGCATATTGAAAAGAATGTGCATGAATCCTGCATGCATGAACATATATGTCAGTAGTGACCATGGTTGCAGGATGAAGCGTAGGACTGATGCCGGCAGTTCCAGCCATTCGAATACGCCTGCTATGCTCCGGTTGAACAACTGGAACATGACTTCGGTTAGCGTAGTAAGTATGAATACCGCTACATTGATGTAAATCAGTTGGATATAAATGTTCCCCCTACGGAAGGTTTCTTTCAAATCAGTTATAATAGTAGCCATTTCCTCTGTTCTTTTTTCTCCAGTACATAATTAGGATAAAGCCGAATACCATACCACCCAGATGTGCGAAGTGAGCCACATTGTCTCCTGCACTGTTTGCAAATCCGGCATAAAGTTCAATCAAGGCATATCCGATAACAAAATATTTGGCCTTGATGGGAACCGGTAACGGGAAGATGAACATTTGCTGGTTGGGGAACAACATGCCGAATGCCAGCAGAATGGCGTATACTGCTCCCGAAGCTCCCACGGTAGTCATCATATTGAGATATTCCTCCATCGGGATGATGGCCATGCCAGTATTTACGCTGTCATAGGCGGAAAGTACTGTCTCATAATGAATATACTGTACCACCTCCTGGATAATTCCGGCTCCTATACCGCACACCAGATAGTAGAACAGAAATCGTTTTGGCCCCCATACCTGCTCTAAAATACGTCCGAACATCCATACAGCAAACATGTTGAAAAATATGTGCGCGAATCCGGCGTGCATGAACATATATGTTATCAATTGTGCTGCATTGAAATCTTCGGCAAGGAAAAAATGCAATCCCAGATATTGGGCGAGGTCGATGCCGTAGCTTTGGGCGACAATGGTGCCCAAAAACATCAGCACATTAATGATTAAAAGGTTTTTGGTTACAGTAGGTATAGTATTCATAATCTGTTGTTTCAATTCATTTTACAGTTCAAAAACAGTTGTCTGTTTTTGCTTTCTCCGGCAAAAATACGAATAAATTCTGTTCTATAACAGAAAAAGCAGATTCTATTCCTTCTTTTTCGTTGTTTTCCAATATTTTTTTAATGTTTTTATTTGATATTCAGAAATATTGCTCTATTTTTGTGGAGGTTTGTGATGAAAAGTAAAAATATCTTTTGTGTAACATATTAATTAATTTTAAGCATTATGAATAAGGCGGAACTTATTAGCGCTATGGCAGCGGAGTCTGGTTTGTCAAAGACTGATTCAAAGAAAGCATTGGATGCATTTATCGCGTCAGTCACTAAGGCAATGAAGGCCGGTGATAAAGTATCATTGGTTGGTTTTGGAACTTTCAGTGTGGTGGAAAGAGGAGCGCGTATGGGTATCAACCCCTCTACTAAAAAGCCTATCGAGATTGCTGCAAAGAAAGTTGTTAAATTCAAACCAGGTACGGAATTGACAGCTGAATAAGAACAGTATACTCAACATACAAAGAGGGGACGTTTTACAAAGAGCGTCCCCTCTTTGTATGTTGAATATCTTGTGAGGCCATAAAAACAAGCCTGCTTGTTTTGTACTGATTTCGGTTTACGCTATCTTTGCACGCAGGAAAATACATTTGAATCATGAATATAGAACAGAAACTGGTATCGTCCGTCATCGGCGGACTGAAAGCGCTTTACGGACAGGATGTTCCTGCCGCACAAGTGCAGTTGCAGAAAACCAAGAAAGAATTTGAGGGACACCTCACGCTGGTTGTATTCCCTTTCCTCCGTATGTCCAAGAAAGGACCGGAGCAGACGGCCCAGGAAATTGGTGAATACTTGCAGGCAAACGAGCCTTCGGTTGCAGCATTTAATGTCATCAAGGGCTTCCTGAACCTGACCATTGCCTCCTCTGCGTGGATAGAATTGTTGAATGGCATTCATGCGGACAAGCAGTACGGTATCGTGGCTGCTACTGACAACTCTCCATTGGTGATGATTGAGTATTCTTCTCCCAACACCAACAAACCGCTTCATTTGGGCCATGTACGCAATAATCTTTTGGGAAATGCGCTGGCTAATATAGTGGCTGCCAACGGTAATAAGGTAGTAAAGACAAATATTGTCAATGACCGTGGAATTCATATCTGCAAGTCCATGTTGGCATGGCAGAAGTACGGGAATGGTGAAACTCCCGAATCATCCGGCAAGAAGGGAGACCACTTGATTGGCGATTACTATGTTTCCTTCGACAAGCATTATAAAGCGGAAGTGAAAGAACTGATGGCCAAGTTCCAAAGCGAAGGCATGAATGAGGAAGAAGCCAAAGCCAAGGCGGAAGCTGAATCTCCTTTGATGAAGGAGGCTCGTGAAATGCTGGTAAAGTGGGAGGCCAATGACCCGGAAGTACGTGCGCTCTGGAAGAAGATGAACGACTGGGTGTATGCAGGTTTTGACGAGACTTACCGTATGATGGGTGTAACTTTTGATAAGATATATTACGAATCAAACACGTACCTCGAAGGTAAGGAGAAGGTAATGGAGGGCCTGGAGAAAGGCTTCTTCTACCGGAAAGAAGATGGCTCTGTATGGGCAGACCTCACGGGTGAGGGGTTGGACCACAAGCTGCTGTTGCGTGCGGACGGTACATCCGTCTACATGACGCAGGATATAGGTACTGCCAAACTCCGCTTTGCAGATTATCCCATCGACAAGATGATTTATGTGGTAGGCAACGAACAGAATTACCATTTCCAGGTATTGTCCATCCTGCTCGACAAACTGGGCTTCGAATGGGGTAAAGGGTTGGTGCACTTCTCTTACGGTATGGTGGAACTTCCCGAGGGCAAGATGAAGAGCCGCGAAGGTACAGTAGTTGATGCTGACGACTTGATGGCGGAGATGATTGATACAGCCAAGGAAACCAGCAATGAACTGGGTAAGCTGGATGGTCTGACAAAGGAAGAGGCAGACAATATCGCCCGTATCGTTGGTCTGGGTGCCTTAAAGTACTTCATCCTGAAAGTGGATGCCCGCAAGAACATGACATTCAATCCAAAAGAGTCCATCGACTTTAATGGTAATACGGGACCGTTCATCCAATATACTTATGCACGTATCCAGTCTGTTCTCCGCAAGGCAAAAGAGGCCGGTATCGAAATCCCTGCCCAGTTACCTGCCGGCATTGAACTGAGTGAGAAGGAAGAGGGACTGATACAGATGGTTGCCGACTTTGCCGCTATTGTGAAGCAGGCAGGTGAGGATTACAGTCCGTCCATCATTGCAAACTATACGTATGACCTTGTGAAGGAATATAACCAGTTCTACCATGACTTCAGCATTTTGCGTGAGGAGAACGAAGCAGTGAAGATATTCCGCCTTGCATTGTCCGAAAATGTAGCCAAGGTGGTACGCTTAGGTATGGGCTTACTGGGAATTGAGGTACCTGACAGAATGTAACTTTACGCAAGTTTCTTATAAATGAAAGCGGAGCGTAGCCGGATTGATTCTCGGCTATGCTCCGTTTTTCTGTTTTATGTTCTATTGTTGGCTTTGCAACATGTCCTTTATTTCTTATACCAATTTTTGTGGGTGCTTCCGTCCGATTTGACCCATTCGATGAAGTCGGGATATGTGTTGTATATCTTTACGCCCTCTGCAGGTATATTGAAATCTACGATGTTGGGGAGGTTGATTCCGAAGGGCATCAGTTGTATTTCCTCTTTATAGCGTGCAATATAATAGATTCCTGCTGAGGTGTTCGACACATCGTCCTGGGTATTGAAGAGCTCCATATCGGCTTTGTTGGTGGGCGGATAATTCACTAAGTGTACCTCTCTGTTTCTGTCGTTGACAAAAATGAACGGGTTGTAGGGAGGATTCACAGAGTTGTCTTTGGAAGAGATGTCTATCACTTCAGTGGTGACAGTGATTTTTTGTCCCAGCACTTTCTTGATATCGTTAAAAAGAGTGATGGTGGGGTGTGACTGTCCCGTTTCCATTTCCCAGCTGTCTGAACCGGTGACATTGATGCTCCTTACTTTGGACGGGTCGATATTGGAAAGTTGGTAACCGAATCCGCAAACGTAGCTCCCTCCATTGTGGATAGGGGTAAACTCATCCATAATCTTATATATCTTATCGTCCAGAGCACTTTTGTAGATGGTGGATTGGTATTCGACCACTACATCGTTCATGTCATAATCTCCTTCAGAGGGCCATTGGTCCTCATAGGTCAGTGTACCATAAACAGTATATTCCAGGCTGCTGGGCGGATCTACCGGAGGCAGTTCTGGTCCTTCAGGGTCAATGGCATTGGCTTCTGCTATCTTGACATAGAATGTGGCGTCACAGTAGTCGTAGTCTGTATTGTCTTCGAATCCGATGGCTACAATCTGGTTTGTTCCTCCATCGCGCAGGGCTACCACGCGTTGTGCATTGTCACTGTTCATAGAACTGTAAGAAAAGCGGGTGTGACCGGTCTTCTTGATGTTTCCGTTGTTAAAGCCCATTCCTTCCAGACACCAGCCTAGAGTAACGCCGGCAGGGAATTTATCTTCGAACTGCTGTGTACTTTTATTCCAATATTTCAGTTTCATTTCATGGCCGCAGAGTAGTCTGCCCGTTCCGCTTGACTTGCTGATGGGGGACGCATTAGGGAATGCAAGGATTTTCTGGACCGTGCTTTCAGTAGGGACTTCGTTGGTCGGATAGGTGAAATATCCGATGGTATTGTTCCATCCGGCACCACTGCTAATGAATACAAGACTCACTTCCGTCGCTTTAGTGATTTTGATTTCGGATGTTGTGTTATTGTTGAGCCATTCCGGATGCATGACTTTTATTCCTTCTTTGGCCACCTTGGTATATGTTTTTTTGATGCTGTACAGAATTTCAGCCGGTGGCATACTCAAGATACTTTCTATATTGACTGGAAGACCATAAACATCCCAATCCGTACCCGGAATGAGTTTCCAATCGTCAGGATAGCTGTAGCCGCCTGCTGTCGTTGCCCTTGTGTTGGTTTGCAAGGATGCTATATATTCCGCCTGGTCAAAATTGATTTCTTCATTGGACACTGCTAACTTGACCGGAGAAACGGCACCGGGATAGTCACTGTAAATCCATATTTCCGTAATGTCGGAGGGGATGGTGATTTTCCCTGAGTACTGCCCTTTTTTGTCTGTGGAGGCTGCATAGATGGGGGAGAGCTTCTCATCTTTTATCCAAGAGTTGTTCTCTTCCTTCATGGGATTCTGATTGTAGAGCTCGAAAATAATGTAATAGTCGTTGGTGAAACCATAGTCGACGTTCAGTTTTACTTCTTTCGTCAGACTGAAATCGAATACCTCTGTGGGATTCAACGGTGTATTCTTATCTCCTTGATACACGTCTTTTTCCATACAACTGCTGAACAGAGATATTGCCAGTAACAGAATGGAAGTTCTTTTGGTAAAGAAAATTTTATTCATACCTTTCATTTTTTGTTTGTTTGCTTGCTGTAATTGCCTTTAGCACAAATATATATATTTATTTGATATAGAAAGAAAACTTTCACTTGTTTCGACCGTCTTGGAGCTCTTTTATGAGAATAACGGTAAAAGCAACCTTAAATTGGAAGGGAAAGATGAAAGAAAAAAGAAAATCCTCCTTTGCCGGATATTTTGTCCGGCAAAGGAGGATTTTGTATCATGTACTTTCATTTTACTTTTTCTTGGCTGTTGAAGTGGCCTTGGTTGTCGCTGCCTTCGTCGCCTTACTGGTTTTCGTTGTTGACTTGGCTGTGGGCTTGGTTACCTTTGCAGTCCGTTTCGACTTGCCCGTCTCCTTGTCGCTTTGCAGTTTCACAATCTCCAGACAAGCCTGAAGGCTTAGGTCTTGAGGGATGATGTCTTTAGGAATCTTGTAGTTGCTGCCTTTATAAGCGATGTAAGGGCCATAGCGTCCATTCAGGATTTCCAGTTCCGGTTCTTCCTCAAACTTCTTGATATGTTTCTGGGCTTCTGCTTCTTGTTTCTTTTGCAAAAGTTCAATAGCTTCTTCCAGCGTAACAGTCATCGGGTCCATTGTCTTGGGTAATGAGGCATACAAGCCGTTGTTCTGGATATAAGGTCCGAAACGTCCCGCACCTACGACTACATTCTTGCCTTCGTACTCTCCGAGAGTACGGGGAAGTTTGAACAGCTCCAGCGCTTCTTCCAGCGTAATGGTCTCGATGGACATTTCTTTTTTTACCTGGGCGAAACGGGGCTTTTCCTCATCTTCGGCAGTACCTATCTGTGCTACTGGGCCGAAACGTCCTATTTTTACAGACACTTGTTTTCCGCTGACGGGGTCTGTTCCTAGAATCCGTTCGCCTGCCTTGTGGGCGGTTTTCGCGGCAAGCGTGTTCTCCACCGAAGGATGGAATTTCTTATAGAATGTTTTCAGAATGGCGGTCCATTGCTTGTCACCTTCGGCTATTTCGTCGAATTGCTTTTCGACGCTCGCAGTGAAGTTGTAGTCAAGGATGTCCGGGAAGTACTCTATCAGGAAGTCATTGACCACAATACCGGTGTCTGTCGGCATCAGTTTTGACTTTTCAGCTCCGGTGATTTCTGTATGGTTGTTGTCCGTTATTTCATTACCCTGCAGGTTAAGCACATTGTAGGTGCGTTCTTCACCTGCTTTTTCTCCTTTTATCACGTATTCGCGTTGCTGGATGGTGGAAATGGTCGGAGCATAGGTAGACGGACGTCCGATACCCAGTTCCTCCAATTTGCGCACAAGGCTTGCTTCCGTGTAGCGGGGAGGGTGTTGGGTGAAACGTTCGGTAGCGGTGATACCTTCATGTTCGAGCTTCTGTCCTTTTTTCAGAGGGGGCAGTAGGCGTGCCTCATCTTCCTGGGTTTCTACGTCATCATCGTATGATTCGCGGTAGACACGGAGGAAACCGTCGAATTTCACCACTTCGCCGGTTGCAGTGAAAGTCTCCGTCTCGTTGCTGATAGCAATGGTTACGGTTGTCTTTTCCACTTCGGCATCTGCCATCTGCGAGGCGATGGTACGTTTCCAGATGAGGTCGTACAGCTTTCTTTCCTGCGGGGTACCTTCTATCTTGGCATTCTCCATATAGGTGGGGCGGATAGCTTCGTGGGCTTCTTGCGCTCCTTTGGTCTTGGTGGCGAAGTGGCGGTTGTGTACGTAACGTTCGCCCATCAGGTTGGAGATGGTTTCACGGCTGGCGTTGACGGCAAGTTCGGAAAGGTTGACGGAGTCGGTACGCATGTAGGTTATCAATCCGGATTCGTACAGACGTTGCGCCACCATCATGGTCTGTGCCACGGTGAAGCCCAGTTTGCGGGCAGCCTCCTGCTGCAAGGTAGAGGTGGTGAACGGGGCTGCGGGAGTTTTCTTCAGCGGACGGGTAGTGATGTCGCTGATGGTAAACGTGGCTGCTTTACAGCTCTCCAGCAATTTCCGGGCTTCTGCCTTTGTCTTAAGCCGGTGCGCCAGTTCGGCTTTCATTTCCACTGTTTTGCCGTCAGTGTCCGGAACGAGGAATACGGCGGTAACACGGTAGGATGCTTCGGTTTGGAATGCATGTATCTCGCGTTCGCGCTCTACAATGAGACGGACGGCTACGGACTGTACACGGCCTGCAGAAAGGGCAGGTTTCACTTTCTTCCACAATACCGGTGAAAGTTCAAAACCTACGATACGGTCCAGGATACGTCGGGCTTGCTGGGCATCGACCAGGTTGATGTCAATGTCACGGGGATTTTCTATCGCTTTCAGGATGGCACCTTTGGTGATTTCATGGAAGACGATACGTCTGGTGTGTTCCGGTTTCAGTTTCAGCACTTCGTACAAGTGCCATGCGATGGCTTCCCCTTCGCGGTCCTCATCGGAAGCCAGCCATACGGTTTCTGCCTGCTCGGCTTCTTCTTTCAGCTGGGTTACGAGTTTCTTTTTATCCGCCGGTATCTCGTAATGCGGTTTGAAGTCTTTGTCTACGTCAATACTGAATTCTTTTTTCTTCAAATCACGTATATGGCCGTAGCTGGAAAGGACTTTGAAATCTTTTCCAAGGAATTTCTCGATGGTTTTTGCTTTCGCCGGAGACTCGACTATGACAAGGTTTTTCTGCATAAATTTCTGTTTTTTAGTGACTCCCGCCACTGAATTCGCCCGCAAAAGTAGGAAAAAAAGATTCTTCCCACCTTATAATATAAGGAGAATTTAGCAAAAATGACCTTTTTTGTTCAAATTAGAGCTCCGGCTTGTGCTGCCCCTATTAAAAGAGGAAGCTTACTCCGCCTAAGAAACTGAGACCTTCTGAAGGGTATCCCCAGTAGTACTGGTAATCTTTGTTCAGCAAGTTGTTCACGCGCGCATACACGGAGATACCTTTGAAGAGTTCGTAACTGCCGTTTAGATAGAGATTGCTGACAGGGTCTGCCTTGTTGCCCTCCACCCCCTGGCGTGAGATGTGCTGATAGCCGATGCCGACAAGCAGTGGGGAGATGGGGCGTACCTTGAGATTGAGATTGCCTTCTACGGCCGGTTTGAAGCTTACTACGACATCAGGACCGTCTGAGTCCGTTGTCCAATGGCGATAGACGGCATTGGCGGCGAGATAGAAAACATCCTTGTAGTTGTAGCTCAGGTCAGCTCCTGCGTAGAGGTTCTTGGTATCTTCTGTGAGGTAAACATTGCTTATCCCGTCGGACTTGACAGTCGGAGTGTCAATCAGGTCGTTTTTCAAATCTTGATACCCGCCGTATAGGTTGAACCACAATCCGCTGACCGGACTTGCCTTGAAGCCGATGGCTGCGTTGAGCTGTTCGTAGGTATTGTCAAGCTGCTGGTTTGTAATGCCATAAGGCGTAATGGTTTCCAGACGGCGGAAATCGTTCTGTAGCCGTCCTCCCTTACCTTGTGCGTAGAGGATGTAGCTGTCCGAGAAGATGTATTGTATTTCTACGTCGGGAGCGGCGCGGAACTTCTTGCCGAAGCCGAAAGCCAGGTCGACGTGTGCGCCGAGACGTATTTTCCAGTCGTCATTCTGAAAGAGATAGTATGGATTGAAGTCTACGTCGGTGTGATTCTCGAAACGTCCGTCGCTGTAGAATGTATTGTCCATGGCAAAAGCCATGCCGATGGTCTGCTCATCGGAGATGGAACCGGTGACATCGGCTTTGGTACGCACGATATTTTCTTTGATATTGCTCACCATGAGGTCGTGTTGGCGCTGGTAGACCAACAAATTGGTTTCGGCACGGAATTGGAGAGGCATATCGTCGCTCGTGGAACTTACCCCGAAATGTACATCACCCGAAACGAATTTCTGCTTGTTGCTGACGAAGTCGGGCAGGAAGTTGAAATTGCTTTGGTTGAACTTTCCGGCAATATTCAAATCGACTTTGCTGAAAGCATGTACATAATCCATGGCAGCATGGGTACGGTAGTAGAATGAATTCCACTTCCCGCCATTATCCGGCAAGTCCAGTTTGCCATCCATGCCATCCATTGTGAATGTCAGGTTGAGGCGGTCTTTGGGGGATAAGGAGAAGAGGTAGTTGGCACGTACATCGAGGTTACCGTAGTTACCGTATCCCAAGCGTACATATCCGGGCAGCGCTTTCGCCTGCGTCTCTTTTCCGGTATAGGCTTGCATGATACCTGCCGGGATATGGGTTGCCGGCATCAGGGTGGCGTCATATTCCACCGCCTTTTTGCTGACGGTAGGAGGTTCCACCCTGGGAAGCACGTTCACTTTGGAGGCGTCCATGATGTCCGGATTATATTCTTGTTCCACGACTACCGTACGGTTCATGGTGGTGTCTTGGGGTTGTGTCTGGGCTTGTGCTCCCAAAGAGAGGGAGACAAGCATAGTTCCTGCGAGGATATATTGTTTCTTTTTCATAATGTGCTATATTTCTTACTTCAATTTCTCCAGTCTTTCGTTAATCATGCTTGCTATATCGTCGTCGGCCTGGTAGTTCTGCTGCAGGCTCAATAGGTATTGGCGTGCATCGAGCTTCTTGTCCATGGCTACATATACATCAGACAGAAGTATGAAACTGCGTGCCAGCCAGTAGGCATGCGGTGTACTCTGGTCGATGAAATTAAGGATTTCCTTTTCTGCAGAGGCATAATTACCGGCGTTGTACCATTGTAATGCCACCAGATATTTGGCTTCGGCTCCATAAAGGGTACGGGTGTCTTTGGCCAGCAGTTGAAGGTCATCCATTGCCTTCTTGTCGGCTTTCTGGTTGAGGTATGCCTTGGCACGGTAGTACAATGCCTCGTTCCGGAGCTCCGGAGACAGCTTGGCTTCGGCAAGCAAGGCTGTGGCGGCGTTGATGACTTCCGCATCATCATGCATCAGTGCTCCACAGCGCAGTACACCGATAGCGCCAAGCTGGCGGCGCTCTGCCGTGGTGGCTTTGGCCTGCAATTTCTTGTAGTCGGCCAATGCCAGGTCATATTGCTGGCGGTTGAACAGAATTTCTCCATGCATCAGCAAAGCCTCTTCAGAATATGGGTTATCGGGGTATTCCAGCAGTTTTCCGGCATGTTCCAATACCGCCTCGTCATCTTTCTGCTCTTTGCCTATGACGCAGAGGTAGTAGTGTGCATTCAGGCTGAAAGCGCCTCCCGGATAACTTTGCAGATAACGGGTGAAGCTCTCTTTGGCAGGTGCGGCTTCGCCTTTCATATATACTTTTTCGGCAGCGATGTAAGTCAGCGAGTCTTGCTCACTGGGTTCGAAGCGGATTTCTCCCGGCATCTGGGCGGCGAGGGCGGCAAACTCATCCACGCGGTTGGCATCTACGTAAATGGACTTCAAGTCGCGCATGGCAAGGCGGGCTTCCTCGCTTCCGGGATATTGGGTGACCACATGCTTGTAGGCTTCTATGGCACGGTCATAGTCATCGTTCTGGTAGTAAAGCAGACCGATTTCGGCGGCGGCTTTACGGCTGACGGGGCTTTCGGGGTATTTGGCAAGCAGCTCGCGGAAGGTGGCGATAGCCTGGCGGCTGTTGTTGCTCTGTACGTAGGAGCGTCCCTTCTCGTAGAGGGCATTGATGGCGTAGGGCGAGTTGGGATATTTGGCTGCAAGTCGGTCCAGCATGCTCACCTTTTCCGTATAGTTTTTCTGCATGCCATATACCAGTGCTAATTGATAGACGGCATAGTCTCCGGCGGGAGTGTTCAGGTTCTCGGCTTTGGCGTAGTATTGCTTGGCTTCCTCGAAACGGCGGACGTGCAGGTTACAGTCACCGATGCGGTTGTAGGCATCTGCCAATGCGGTCGGGTTTTCGCCTTTCTCCAGTTGGACAAAGTTGCGGAAACGGTTCTCTGCCGTCGAATAGTCTTTCTGGTGGAAAGCGATGTAGCCCAGGTTATAGTAGGCAAGGGCGAACATTTCCGTATCCCTCTGCCGGGTGAGTGACAGATATTCGTTGAAATTGCGGGCGGCTTCTCTCATCCGGTTCAGGCGGTAATAAGACTCGCCGAGCCAGTAGAGGGCGTCTGCCTTGGTCTGGAGGTTGTATTGTCCCAGCGTGACGCTTTGGTTGAAGTAACCGATGGCTTGCTCGAACTGCGTGTTGGCAAAAGACTGGGTCCCGAGTTGGAACAGAATCTTCTGCTTGGCTTCCAGAATGGCTTTGCTGGGATGGGAGATGCGGTCGATGGATTTGAGTGCGGCATCGTAGCTGCGTGTATTCATGTACACTTCCACCAGGTAGTTGCTGACTTTCTCGGCATAAGGAGAGTTCGGGAACTCGTTCAGGAATTTCTCAAAGACGGTCACCGATTCGCCGAAAGCGGAATAGGAGGTCTCGTGGATGCATAAGGCGTAGTTATAGGCGGCTTGTTCCTTGACTTTCATATCGGCGTTGGAGGCGGCAGCCTGCTCGAAGGCCATACGCGCTTTGGTCTTGTCTGCCAGTTGCAGATAAGACAGTCCCATGTGCAGGTATGCGTTCTGCGAAAGGGCGTCGTTTTCGGCAGTCACTCTGCCGAGGACGGAGGGGACTTGCGAATACACGCCGCATTGATAATAGGACATTCCCAGCATGTAAAGGGCATCCCTTCTATGAGCGGCAGATTCGGCATTGTGTTCTATATATTGTCCGAAGGACTTTACGGCTTCGTGATACTTCCCGAAATGGTATTCGGCTGTACCGAGGATACGGTTCAGCTCTGCCGTGTGGGTGTAGCTCAGACCGTCGGGATGGGCTGACAGTGCATTCTGCGCCACGATTTCCGCCTTGTCGTACTGCTTCTTCAACAGATAGATTTCGGCGATGTAATAGGGAACCAAGTCCTTGTATTTGGCATTGTCCTGCAAAGGCAGGAAACCGCTGAGCGCTTCGTCATACCGTCCTTGGGTATATCGGATATAAGAGATGTAGTAAGCACAGTCCGCTGCATACTTGCGGCTGGTGCTACGCAGGGTCTCGAACCAGATGGCTGCTTCCTTTACATTGCCCGTCTTCAGATAGCAGGTGGCAAGGCGGTAGGTCATGTCGTCACGCTCCTCGGTACCCAGAAGGTCGAGGCGGGCGGAGTTGAACATGGCGAGGGCATCGTCATAATTGCCTTCGAAGAAATAGGAGGAGGCGATTAATGCATAGATGCGGTTGGCATGGGGAGTATCAGGATATTCGTCCAGGAAGGCGCGGAGCAAGTCTATGCTTTTGGGGTCTCTGAGCTCGTATGCGGCGCATACCAGCATGTATTCCGCTTCTTGCCGCTCGCCGGTATCGGGCAGAGGCTTGCCGTCTGCATTCATCTGGCGTACATAGGCTTGCAACGGAGAGATGGCGGCAGCATAGGCCTTTTGCTGGAACAGCGTTTGTCCTTCCTGGTAGAGTCGCTTGGGAGAAGTACTCTTCTCGCTTGTTTGTGCTGAGGCGAGTAAAGGTGCGCAACAGAGTGCTGTGCACAATATTCGGGAGATTTTATGTTTCATCTTCTTTTGTTAGAATAGGTATTTTACAAAAATACGGGTTTTAACCCGGAAATGTTACACTTGTTTGGCTTTTTTAGGATATATACCATAATAGGAACGAATAATCATTCGCTTTTGTTCTTCCGCATGTCTTCCAGGAAGATACCCACTCCTTTGCGGATGGAGCCGAGCCCGAACTCTTCCGTACGGATATCTTTCAAGGGGAGGAAGAAGAGGTCTGCCGCGTCGTCCATCGCCTTGAAGTGCAAGGTGTCCTCCACCGTACAACGGAAAAACATATCCAGCGTGTGTACGGGGAAGCCGGAATAGATGTAAATATTGGGCAGGGAGAAGAGATATTCGGCCTTTGCCACCTTCATGCCGGTTTCTTCTCTTACTTCGCGGGCAACGCCTTCCTCTCCGGTCTCGGTCATGTCAATGAAGCCTCCGGGGAGGTCCAGCGTCCCTTTGGCAGGCTCTTTGGCGCGGCGGCACACCAGTAGCTCGTCGCGCTCGTTCAGTATCAAGGCGACGGTGGCGGAAGAGGGGTTGAAGTAGTAGACGAAACCGCAGTCGGCGCACTGCTTCGACTTCTCGTTATGAACTTCGAAATGGGCTGAACCGCATTTCGGACAATATTTGAATTGCGAAAGTGGATGTTCCATGATATTTTAGCCTTTGTCCGGGGGACAAAGATAATGGAAACCAGGTGTAGAATGAAAGGAACAGAATGAATTTTTCGTATCTTTGGCGACTATAAAACCATATCGGATGAAAGATTTTGCTGCCATTGATTTTGAAACGGCCAACGAACAGCGTACCAGCGTTTGTAGTGTAGGAGTGGTTATCGTACGTGATGGAGAGATTGTGGACCATTATTATAGCCTCATCCGTCCCGAACCGGAGTATTACACTTATTGGAATACCCGCGTGCATGGTCTGACGTTGGCAGATACCCAGGATGCTCCTATCTTTCCCGTTGTGTGGCAGGAAATAGCTCCACGCATTGAAGGCTTGCCATTGGTAGCGCACAACAAGGCCTTTGATGAAAGCTGCCTGAAAGCTGTTTTCCGTACTTACTGCATGGATTATCCGGATTATGAGTTTTATTGTACTTTGCAGGCATCACGTCGTGCTATAAAGGGATTGCCTAACTATCAGTTGCATACAGTGGCTGTTTGCTGTGGCTATCAGTTGGAACATCATCATCATGCGTTGGCTGATGCTGAGGCTTGTGCATGGATAGCGAAACAGGTCATATAAATAAACAGAGGAGACTTGTCATGAAGCCTCCTCTGTGGAATTGTTTGTTTCCTTGATAAAACTCTATCAGTTTATCCTAATGGATTTTCACCTTGGTCACCATCATTGCCGCCGCCTCCGCTTTCGTTTCCTCCGGGATTTTCTTCATTGTCCGGCACGATTTCAGAGCCGGTTACCAATCGTGTGATGCCCGATTGTTTCATCATGTTCTTCAAACGTTGTCCCGGCACGAAAATCAGTTTCTGGCGGTAAACGACATCAGCCGTTACAGACTTTGCATCCTCCTGGCTTTTGCCGTTCAATCCCGGTCGGAGGCTTCCGAAGTCTCCCAGCCGTACGGTTGCACCGATGCTGGCATAGGTGCAGAGTGCGTCAATCATACCGTCCAATACGGCTTTTACGATACCTCTTGGCACCATCCCTTGACTGGTCACCTGGTCGCATAATCTATCAAAGTCAATATTTGCTACGGAATAAGAAGCAGCTACATACTTCTCGGTTTTGGTACCAATGCCTACCATTCTCTTTTTTACTACATAACGAAATGCCATAATGTTTTTTGTTTTTAATGGTTGTTACTTGCGGTTTCGTTCACTCGTCAGTTAGCGAGACCTGTTTCTTTGTGACCACGGTGCGAAGTTACAACACTTAAAAACGGCATGGTGCTTTAACGGGACTGAACGACTTTTTTTAACGTTGTATTTAGCCATTTGACGACATGGAAAGTCCTATGCTATAACCTATTGCCTATATTTAAAAAAAATGGGTGATTACATAAAATAATAATTTTGTGATTCTCCATCTGTAATCAAGTACAATCCATTGTCTGTAAACTTGATGACTTTGGGTTTGAATGTGAGTTTCTTCAATGCCTCTGCCAAATTGGATGGAATGTTTTTGTAATATACTCCGTTTTTGCAGCAAGCTATCATCCCGTAATTGGTAATATAGGCATAGTAAACCTCTTCGTATAGTTCTTCGGCTTTCAGTATGAAATTTTTGATGGTTTCATTTGAATAGCTGTAATGCTTGTCCGTGATAACTACCCATTCTCCTCTATCATTGAAGCAGGCCGAAAGAATATTGTCGTCTCTTAAATCTCCTGTACGATACTGCTCCAGTTTTTTGAGAAATTTCTCTGGGTGTCCAAGCGCCCAATACCCTGAACCGCCTAAGATAATTACATAGTTGCCATTTTCAGTGATGTTGATGTCTGTTATTTCAGAATTGCTACTGTTAGCTTCTTCTATACGTTTCTTAAGCCTGCTGGGAGTACTGCCGGTGTAGGCATATCCACTATTCCCATACACTCCTACTCCTGCTCCATACATAGTGATTGCTCCGGTACGGCATTTCCCCCATTTGTTGATGGCTTCTGTGATGTATGACATGTATGAGCTGGTCGGTAAATTTATATAGCGAACAGTACCGCTATAGGAAAATGGTTTTGAAACGGTTCTGGTTCTGGCTGGAAGAACCGGTTCCGCTTTTTCTTTACAGATATAAGAAGTACCGGCTATCAATTCATTTCCAATCCATTTTCCTGACTGAATGGTGTGTGCCGTAATATCAAAGTAAGCGCCGTATCCATTTCTTTCACCATCCTTCCAAGGGCCGAACCACATATCCCCATTTTCCCAGATATGAATGCCGTATCCGTGGCGTTGTCCATTATAGGTTTCTCCCCAATATTTATTCCCGTTTGTGTAGTTTGTCCGTTCGAATATTTGTCCGGGGTATTCCTTGGCTTCTATTTCATAACTGTAGGGGCGGAGCAGCATATACGGTTTTCCGGTGTTTCGGTTGTATTTTACACCATTTTCAGAGCCATTTTTAACTATTATGTCATCTTCTTGAATATAGATGAATAAAGTGAATTCTGAGTTTTTAGTAAAGCCAATTTTAATATTATCTTCTTTGACTTCTACCCTGAATCCATTTATTTCATCATTTTGGGTTTGTCCTAGAAAAGCCTCCCCTCCTATTGTTTTTCCCCACTCTACCGTGCTATTGCGAACAGATTCATGCATGCTTTTCTGTTCACTTTCCGAAGGTGCAGTGTAGAATGGTTTATAGTCCGGTATCATTTTGAGGAGAGTATTCTGTCCGTTGAATCCCGCTTCTTCCAATCTTTCTATGGCAGCTTCTGCTATAGACTTCTGGAGTTCTCCAATGTCTTTGTTGAGAGCAGCCTTTTTGTACCAATATAACGCTGAATTCCCATCTTTTCTCAAGATGTTGTCTATGCCGTATTCATAAGAGATTGCAAGCGAAATCTGTCCGCTTGCATTCCCGTTTTTAGCTGCTCGTTTTGTCCATGCCATTCCGGCGGGGTAATTCTTTGTGACTCCTAACCCGTTTTTCAGTAAATAGGCTAAGCGGCTTTGTGCATAATAAGATTCCGGGCTATTATTGTGTTCGGCGGCTTTTTTATACCAGATAAAAGCCTCTTCATAGTTTTCTTTGTCTTCATATATGCGTCCAAGGTTCTTTTGTGGAAAAGCCCCATTTTTTTCAGCTGCTTTTTTATACCAATAGATGGCCGTTTCTTTATTTTGGGTTAAATTCCCCCAGCCATTACTATAGGCTGCACCCATATTGTTTTGTGCAGCAGGATTTCCTTGCTCAGCCGACTTTCGCCACCAATAAACGGCTTGTATGGTATCAGGTTTTATACCCCATCCCCTAAAGTAGCTCTGTCCGAGATAGAATTGTGCAATCGCGTTTCCATTTATTGCATCTGTCCTATAGTCCGCAGCATTCTTGTGGTTTTGCCCGTAAATACTGATAGTAAATACGGCAAGGAATATGCACATTAAATAATTTTTCATGTTTTTCATAAATTAAGAGTTAATCAATTGCGTCCAATAAAATGAATGCAGCCCAGTAATAGGGGGAGGCATATCTCTTTATTTTCTTTATTTTTTGAGGAGCAGGCTCTTTGCTTTTATTCATTTTTTGTCTGATTTGCGATTCCCAGCGTTTGTTTGGAGTAATTTCAATTTCCTCTTCGTAGTCACGTACATATTTCTGTGCTTTGCGTAAGGATTCGAACTTACTTTCTCCTGCTAACAGATTTTTGTAGAATTCAGTCATCAGTAAGTGCGTGGCGTTATCGTCTACTTTCCAAAGACTCATTAATAAAGTGTTGGCTCCGGCTTTCTTGAAACCCCGCTGCAAGCCAAATACACCGTCACCTGCTATATCTCCTATGCCGGTTTGGCAAGCTGAAAGAACGGCTAGTTCTAATCCTCGTAAATCTAAAGTGGAGATCTCTTGGGCTGTAAGTATTCCATCTTCAACGTCTTTTAAATTTGCACCTTTTTTAAGAGCAATATTGGCTCCGGACATCAATAATCCACTTCGTTTTAAAGAGGAACTCTCTTTAGACATTCCTTTGTTTATTGAGGTATGAGGGGATTCTGAAGACCTCTTTTGGTTCACGTAGAATCCATGCGTTGCTATATGTAATATGTCTATTTGTTTTCCTGATAATGACTTGAATGATTCTTCAGTACCTTGCAGTTCAGAATAAAGTTCCGATTGGATATTGATTTGTTGCATTGAAGCATGAATGTTTTTTATCTCTGTCAGAGTAGCTGGTAAGTAGGAGACACCTCCTCTTAAAGTAAGGGAATCAATTACAATTGTGTCCAAATTTGGAGAATAACTTCTTGTTGCATATTTCAAATGTTCTTTTATAAGTGACACAGAATCTGCATCATATTGGAGACCACCGTATAATATCGCTTTTTTTGTGTTATTTCTATTTTTATTTTGTGCCAATAATCTGGTAGACGAGAGGCGGTACAAATTATATTTTTCTTGTAGAGGGATGCTGTCTGCCATGGTGTACTCTATGCCAATGTTATGTAGTATGCCGTCAGGCGTGAAATATATATTAGGGAGATTTCCTGAATAAGTCAGTATGGGTTTCCATAATAAGTTGTAGAGAGTGGAGGTTGAATAAATATCAGTTATTTCTTCTATGCTTTTTTGTTCACACAGTGGAATAAATTGTGGCATCCCTTTGCTTTTTAGAGTGATAGCAGCATACATGATACTGTCTTTTCCTATAGGAAAACAAGTAAACTCAACGGCTAAATCTTGCGGCTTTAATTCTTTCTGAATATCTTGCCATGAGCACTCCAGGCTTTTTGTGAAATCTCCTAATATAGCAGCTCTTTGCATAATTTCAGTGTTGAATCTGTCAGCAATTTTTTTAGCTTGTTCTTTTGAAATTTTTCGGTTCCCTTCTTGAATATATGAATCTCCTCTGTCCAACTCCTGTTCAATAGATAACATTCTTTCGTATTTTTTTATCAAGAGGCTGTCTCCTTCATGTTTTATAAGGTTAATGGCACTGATTGAAGAATTCAATAGAATGTTTTTTCGGAAGAGGAGGTTATTGTAGACTTCTCCGGGCGAAATACCTTGATGGTATCTGTATAATAGGTATTCTCCTAATGTATATGGAATTTGCTTATAATCCTCCCAAATACGTTCTCTATCTGCTTCTGTGGCATTACGAAAATTTTCTTTGAGTCGGTTTGTTATAGCGTTTGTTCCTTGACGGAAATAAGCAAGTAGCCTGTCTTCTTTATTCTGTTTCATATAATTGTCGAATAGGGACTTAAATACGTTTCCGATATATTCGTTATGGATATCTGCTGAGATAGCTTTTTCCCAATATTGTTGCTCCGTGGCCAACTCTCCTTTGTCGCGATATAGTTCTGCCAGACGGCATAATGACCAGAAGTGTAAATTTCTTAACTCCCCTATTTGTGAACTCTTGGCTACATTATTTTTTAATTGTTTTATGTAGTTCTCTTCACCTTCCAGCTCGGCAATATCAGTTAGGGTTTCAATATAGCGCTCATTATTGGTATGATTTGGGGATAGTTCTCTTTTTAGTTCTTCAAGGTGTTTCTTGTGATATAGAATAGCATTTGTGGTGTCTTTCATAATGCTATAATGCATTGCAATATCAGAATAATCATAGTATACATCGTTTTTATTATGTTCCAATATAGCCAATAACGAATCATTGAGTGCTCTGCATTTCTGTATGTCACGTTCTTCAGAGAATGCATATTGTAGAAACATTTTATTGATTTTATACGACTTTGTCCGTATATACATAGGATGCTTTTTCCCTTTGATGGAAACAATGAAGTCCATTTTTTTATCCAAACATGCAAGAGCGTCTGAACTATTCCCTAAATAGTCAAATAACTCATAGCATTTATCCCATGTATTGCATATCATATCAAATTCCACTTGAATTTGATTTGCCATGAGTTTGTCTTTACTACGTATTAGAAAATCGGACATAACTTGAACAGAATGTAAACTATGTTGTAGAGATAGCTCTGGTTCTATGGATACTTTTTTATACAGCTGACTAAAAGAATGTAATAATCCTCCATATGTATACCCATCTAATGTATCGGTTATCATTGTCATCGCTTTATTTAAGTACCGATGTGCATTTTCCGAATCATATAAGTATACGTATCTGTCACCTATTCGCCTATAGTTGTCCGATACCATGTTCTTATCGGGTATTTCTGTATGGTTCATTATAGAATCTATCTTAATTTTCAGGAAATCTATTGATTTTCGAAAATCTCGCCTAGTGTCATAGATGTTTATGATATTGTCTATATCACTTAGTTTGTCTTGAAAAAAGTAGTATGGATTTCCACCGTCATTGGTTTGGATAGCTTCTTCTCTCAATTTTAAAGATAAGTCCTCATATTTCCGGGATTGTATAGAATCATTGATTCTTTGATAGCAGTTAGATAGTAAATCTAACATTTGGGCATATGCAGAGATAGATGGCTCAACTGTTTTATCTGCCATAATATCTTTTATGCTAAGATAATCGGCTATTGCTTTATCATATTCTTGATTTAAATATTCAGTAAAGGCTTTGCTCTTTATGTATGATAAACATTGTTTGCTCTGTTTCTCTGGACAACAATTTATAAGCTGCTGATAAATAGAAATAGCTTTGTCGTATTTTCCAATGTTGTATGCTTTATAAGCCTCTGCCATACTCTCCATTAACAGATGATTCTCACAAAAGCTGAAGCTGTTTGTTTGAGTGATTTTTTTTGCAGTTTGCAGGAAGTATTCTTCGTCATTTAAGATACTGAATAAAGGATAAGAGCTGGCAAATATCTCTATCAGTTGCTTGGTTTGATATTTATTTGTGGAGAGTGAATCAATGAGTCTGGAGTTGAAGGCTTTATGTAACCAGTGTTTGGCTTTGTCAAAACTACGCTCTTCTTCCATTCTCATATAATAGTTTCCGAGTTTTAAATAAATCGTCGCTGTTTCCACAGAGTATTCCCCATAGTTCTCTAAAGCGATGTCTAATGCTCTTTGATATAGCGCTAACCCTTTTTTTCTGACTTCATAAGGTTGCGGAATAAGTATATTACCCGCATATAATGTTGCCAAAGAAGTTGCTATGATATATTCGTTTGCATTTCCCTTACGGTTAAGTCCCGAAATTTTCTTCAACGCTTCTTCACCGAATTCTATAGCACCGTTAATGTCGTTGGTATTGGTAAGCAAATTTATGCCTGCCTGAATAATGAGCCCGTAAATACTGTCATTTGCGCTACTAAAAGGAGCATTCATTGAGGGTTCGGCAAATAATGCTGCGGCATCGTTAATTTCAATGATGTCTTTGATATCATCGAAATTTATTTTGTTTCTTACAGCTAAGACGAAGGGTATGATGTTGTTGGCAATTTTCTTCCCCCATTCAGGATTTTTTAAATAGATGGGGACGATTTCTTTAATGCAGGTAGTGGCTTCTTTAATATTTTCCGTTATGCAAAATAACGGTAATAAATTAGTTAAGGTATTGCCATAGAATGGATGGTTTTCTCCTATGCATTCTTTTTCACTTTTTCCACACTCTTTTATTGCAGAAATTCCTGCTTCTAAATTGCCTTCTGACAAGAACTTCTCTCCGATGGCTGAAAGGGAATCCGATAGAACGGTCAAGCGTCTGTCTACAGGAATAATAGTGTAATATTGGTAATGTTTTTGGGCTGTTTGTATTTCTCCCAGCTTATAGTAACAACTCCCCAGCCACATTGCCGAATACTCCCTGCGGTTACTCGTCGAATCAAGTTCTGCTTTGTCTATTTTATCGCTTTCAGTAAATAGGGGAATGGCAGCTTTATAATCCTTTTGGTTATAAAGCTCCACCCCTTTGGCAAAGAGAGAATCTGATTTGAGCAGTGCCTGTTTATTTTGTGAATGACTATATATGCATATAAATAAACTTAGGGTAAAGAAAATTCGTCTCATACGCCGATTGATTATTGTATTTTGTCTTGATGGCATTTTCGCATGACGAGATAACGAAAGTTTTAGTATCTCGTTTCTGCTTCAAACCCCAACTTATCTATTACATCCTGGGTAATGATGTCTGCCGGTGCTTTCAGTGTTGTAATAACCCATTGCTTGGTCAGCTCATTCCATTGTTGGCTGGATACTACCTGCCAGCTGCGCGTCAATATGTCTTCCGAAGGTTCCATTGCTTTTCTTTGTTTCCGGTCTCTTTTCCAGTTCTTGCGATATTGTTCTGTTATGTCACAAGTCTCTTTCAATTCTATGGATAGCTTGTATTCTCCGGTACCGAAGCTGATGCGGTATTCATCGTTTTCATCGCGGAAGCCCATATAAGAACGAGGGACAATGAAGCTTTCGCCTCTGATTTTGTATTTGGGAGTTTCGTTCTCTTCCCGTACATAACGAAAGAATCCATTCTTGTCAAGTTGGCTCGAATCGACAGGTATTTCCAATGAAAACTCCCCTAATTCCTGGTCCTTTTGTAATTGTACAATCTCGTTCATCCAAGATGAGGTAAGCTTCATGGTCATAGAGAGACAGAAGTTTTTCCTTTCTTCAAATGAAAAAGGAATGTCTAAGACGGAGTTAGGCAAATTGGAACGGGTTGGACAGATAATCAGTGTGTCGAGTGCCAGCTCAAATTTGGAGTGGTTTATGATACGGCTGATTTTACTTCGGTCAATGTGGCATGAGATATAAAAAACAGTATCATTACCCTCTTTCCGCAAACATCCTATTCCGTCGAATCTCATGCCTTTGGGGTCTAACGCTCCATCGAACGAAGTTTCTTTATAGAAGTCGTTCATTTCCGATACAGTGCTGATTTGGGTGGTATATACATTTTCACTGCGGACGGTTTCCTCCCATTCCTCTTTTAGGCGCGAGTTTCGTGTCAACAAGGAGCCTATGGCATTTACTCCCAAATCAATGAAGGACGTCACGTAACCAGATGCAATACCTTTAGCCGATTCTTTGCTGGCATTGAATAAATCTCCCACATAACTGCGGGTAGAGTTTCTTTCTTCACATAAACTTTGAATTTCATCTGCTAAGTCGTCACTGCTGTAAATGAATGTTTCATACTTTACTGATTGTGCCAATGCTGTTATGGAACTTAGCAAGAATATTAAAAGAAATGATGGCTTTTTCATCTATTAAAGAGTTATGTTATTATTATTTGCGTATGCACTATCACTGTCATGTATTTTACAAATTTATAGGAATGTGACGGACTTTGCAAAAGTGTTTAGAATGTAAATGTACTATTGGCGATGTATCTGTGGTTATGCGGTTTTAAAATGGGATTAAGTGTGACAAATATTCTTCTTTAATATAGAAATATGCCTTTTTTATTTTTCACTTTACTTTTATCATTACCTTTGAAGGCTGATTTTAATTCGTTAAAGCAGGCTTGTCTTTACGTTGTATCATGGTTGCCGTTTCGTTAAACAATAGTCTAACGAAGAGACGACTCTGGTGCAACGAAGAAAAATTACTGAAAGGATAACTTATTAAAGTTGATTCAAAGATTATAATTGTCTAATCAATACATTAATGTCTTATGAGCGCTTATTATGATTTATACCAGAGTCCTCCGGACGAAAATGGTGAAGCCTCTTTGCTTCATGCACGTATCCTTCCCAAAGGGACCATCCCTGCCGACAAATTCCGTGAACTGGTTCACAAAGCTACAGGTTTCAGTCCAGCCATCCTTGACGGCACTTTACAGGCTATAACGGACGAACTGTACAGCTGGCTGGCAGATGGATGGATTGTGGAGGTGGGCGAACTGGGATTCTTCTCCTTGTCCTTGAAGTGTGACAAGACTGTGACAGATAAAAAGGATATCCGCTCTCCGTCCGTGCATTTCCGGAATGTGAATTTGCGTATCGGTAGTAAATTCCGCAAACGCTTTCAGACGATGGGGTTGGAACGGAAAGCGTCTCCTTACGTCTCCCACTCTAAATTGACTCAGGAGGAACGAAAGCAAAAACTACTGCAACATTTGGATAAGTATGGTTGTATCACCCGTGCGGATTATGAACAACAGACAGGAAGGGCGAAGCATCAGGCTGTGGCGGATTTGAATCTATTTCTTGAAGAAGGGATCATCCGTAAATATGGTAGTGGAAAGACAGTGGTATATCTCAAGCCTTGATTAATCTTAGTATATACTGCCGGAGCACTGATGATAATGAAAAAGAAACTTTTTAAATTGCCGATTTGTTCTTAACTTTGTCAAACAAAAAGCAATTAAAAAGAGAAAAGATGAATGTAAGAGGAACATCTATGTGCTTGCTATGTGCCGGAGCACTGTTTGTGGCTTGTGGTAGCAAGAGTGGAAAGACTGCGGAAGTTGCTGGACAAGCCGATACGGTACATGTCGTTGGTGGTGATAAGGATAAGCATGGTTGCATTGCATCTGCCGGATATACCTGGAGTGAGGTTCAGAAAGACTGTATCCGTCTGTGGGAAAAAGGAGTCCGTATGAACGCTGTGGATGATGCGGAGAAGATGTTGTTTCTGGTGCTCAGTCCCGATTCTACCCAAGTGGAACTGTTCTTTTCGGAAGAAGAAATGCCGAATGAGATTCTGGAGCGCCGTGGCCTTCCTGCGGGGGGATATGTTTGGAATGTGGAAGATGATGATACAAAGAATGTGCGTTTGGAAGATGGAAGATGGACGGTCAGCCAGCGCGGTCGGCTTATTTACCGGCAGGCAGAAGAGGCTGCGGGGAACTAATATGTAGAGAAATGGAGGATTTGAAGATATTGACAGAGTCTGTCTGCTGCATAGCCCGTGAAGCCGGATATTTCTTGAAAGAAGAGCGGAAAAACTTCAGCCGGGAAGCGGTACAGAAGAAACAAGCCCATGATTATGTCTCTTATGTAGACAAGGAGTCGGAGAAGCGGGTGGTGGCTGCGCTTCGGGAACTTCTTCCCGAGGCTGGATTTATAGCCGAGGAAGGTTCTGCTGTCTATCACGATGAACCCTACTGTTGGGTAGTGGACCCGTTGGATGGGACAACGAATTATATTCATGATAATGCTCCCTATTGTGTCAGCATCGCTTTGCGCGACAAGGATTCTTTGTTGCTGGGAGTTGTTTATGACCCTTGCCGGGATGAATGTTTTTATGCCTGGCAGGGAGGTGGCGCTTATGTGAATGGAGAACGGATGGAGGTCTCGTCTGTCCAGCAGGTGGAGGATGCCTTTGTAGTGACGGAACTCCCTTATAATTCCGACCGGTATGCACGTACCGGTGAGCATTTGATTCATGAACTTTACGGGCGTGTGGCAGGCATCCGCATGACCGGTTCCGCTGCGCTTGCCATCTGCTATGTGGCTGCCGGACGTTTTGATGCCTGGCTTGAGGCGTTTATCGGCAAATGGGACTTTTCTGCGGCGGCGCTGATGGTGCTGGAGGCTGGTGGAAGAATCACTGACTTTTGCGGTAGTGACGCCTTTTTGGACGGACATCATATCATTGCCACTAACGGACTGCTGCATCCGTTGTTCTTGAAGCTGGCAGGTGAGGTCTTGCCATTATAGCAAACAAGGCGATGGAGTGTATTGCTCTGTTGCCGTTTTTTTAATACTATACGATGAAAAACATAGTTAAAACCTGGTTCTTTTCTTTTGTCCATCTCTTTTTTCCGCGTCAGTGTGCCGTGTGTGGTGCTATCTTGCAAGAGGGTGAAGAGGGCATCTGCATGAAGTGCAATATGGATATGCCCCGGACAAACTATCATCTTCGTAAGGACAATCCGGTGGAACGTATGTTTTGGGGGAAGATACCTCTGGAACATGCCACATCTTGTTTCTTTTACCATAAAGGGAGTGATTTCCGCCGCATTCTCCATCAGTTGAAATATGGAGGGAGGAAAGACCTTGGCGAAGTGATGGGGCGGTTTATGGCGGCGGAGTTGTCGGCTACCGGTTTCTTCAGTGATGTGGATGTCATAGTCCCCGTTCCTCTGCATCCGCGTAAGCAGAAAATGCGTGGGTACAATCAGAGCGAATGTATAGCCCGCGGTGTTTCCGCTGTCACCGGTATTCCCGTAGATACTGCTTCCGTTGCCCGTATGAGGCATACGGAAACGCAGACCCGTAAATCCTCTTATGAACGGTGGGAGAATGTGGACGGTATCTTCTGTCTGCGTCGTGCTGACGCTTTTGCAAGGAAGCATGTACTGATTATAGATGACGTATTGACTACCGGTGCCACCACTACGGCTTGTGCCGATGCGCTCAAGGAAGTGGAGGGTGTGCGCATCAGTGTATTGACACTGGCGGTAGCGGCCTCATAAGTCAGAAACGATAACGGCCGCCTGCTACGATTGTTCCGGTATATCCTACTCCGAATTCTGTGAAGAAGGCAAACCGGCTTCCGTATTCGATGCCTAGAAAACTGAATTGATAAGCGAATTTTGTCTTGTGAAAGACTTCTCCTCCAAAACTGTTCCGGAGGAAATAGGCACCGAGCCCTGCTGAGGTATACAGAGAGAATTTGGGGCGGGTAAACCAGTGCCACCGGAAGGTGGGAAGAATATACAGATACCTTCGGTTGTCTTTGGTGTTTTCATCCAAAGCTTCGTAAAGGCTGCTGGCTGTCCCTTTGTTGCCGGTTATTCCTCCGGTTACTCCCAGGCTGATTTTGCGGTTGAATCTATAAATGTAGCTGATGCTCAGGGCACCGTAGTAGTTTGTCTTTTCGCGTGTATAAACTCCGAAACTCAGTACCGGAGCGAAGCACTCCTCGGCCATGCTGTTGGCATCGGTAATGGGCAGGAAACCATAGCTGACGGAAAATTCATGGTGCCGGAACTTTTCTTGGGGCAGAACGGGTATGTCTTGTGCTTTGCAAAATGTACATACAGTCAATCCGATGATTAAAAAGAGTAGGGCTGTTCTCATTATAGTCGTATTTTTGAATTAAATTTCATGGCTCTGCAAATAAAGACAGAAGGTCGGGATAAATTCCCTATAAATATTCCACAAATATATGTTAATTTCATGAAAGATGAAAGATTTCCGTTTGTTCGTTAAGTGCGGCTGATGGAGAAAACAAAAAAGGTTCGCCTAATTGACGAACCTTTTCGCTCTTCCTCTTGGACTTGAACCAAGGACCCTCTGATTAACAGTCAGATGCTCTAACCGACTGAGCTAAGGAAGAATATGCATTCAAGTTTTTTCGCTCTTCCTCTTGGACTTGAACCAAGGACCCTCTGATTAACAGTCAGATGCTCTAACCGACTGAGCTAAGGAAGAATATGCATTCAAGTTTTTTCGCTCTTCCTCTTGGACTTGAACCAAGGACCCTCTGATTAACAGTCAGATGCTCTAACCGACTGAGCTAAGGAAGAATGTTGTTTTTTCTCAAATGCGCTGCAAAAGTAATAGGATATTTTGAAATATGCAATATCTTTGCAAAAAAAATATCGAAGATGGATAAAATAATTGGGTTGGGCAATGCTTTGGTCGATGCGCTGGCAATCATTGAAGATGATAATATTTTGACGGAGATGCAGCTTCCGAAAGGAAGCATGACGCTGATTGATGAAGATAAGTTCTTGAAAATTAGTGAGTATTTCAGCCGGATGAAGACGCACCTGGCTAACGGAGGTTCTGCCGGAAACGCAATTCGGGCAATGGCATGCCTTGGTGCGGGTACGGGATTCATCGGAAAAGTAAGCAATGACTTTTACGGTAACTTTTTCCGGGATAGCCTGCTGGAACGTGGGACAGAGGCGAATTTATTGCTTTCCACTACCCTTCCGTCCGGTGTAGCCTCTACTTTCATTTCTCCTGATGGGGAGCGTACTTTCGGCACTTATTTGGGGGCGGCTTCTACATTGAAGGCGGAAGATCTTTCGCTGGATATGTTCAAAGGATATGCTTACCTATTTATAGAGGGGTATCTGGTGCAAGACCATGATATGATTCTCCGTGCCATTGAGCTGGCTAAAGAGGCCGGCTTACAAGTATGTTTGGACATGGCGAGCTACAATATAGTAGAAGGAGACCTTGAATTTTTCTCTCTGTTGGTCAACAAATATGTGGATATTGTTTTTGCCAATGAGGAAGAGGCAAAGGCCTTTACGGGTAAGGAACCGGAGGAAGCATTGGACATCATTGCCAAAATGTGTAGCATAGCCATTGTAAAGGTGGGTGCCCGTGGTTCTCTGATTCGCAAAGGTACAGAGATGGTGCAGGTACAAGCGGCTCCGGTAGAGAAAGTGGTGGACACTACAGGAGCTGGCGACTATTTTGCGGCAGGTTTCTTGTATGGACTGACGTGTGGCTACTCGCTGGAGAAATGTGGCAAGATAGGCTCCCTTCTCTCCAAAGATGTGATACAAGTGGTGGGTACAGAGCTTCAGGCTGCACAATGGGAAAAAATCAAGGAAGAAATTTTATTAATTAATTAATGTGCTGATGTGCCAATGTGCTAATTGGCTGCGCAATATTTGTTTCGCTATTACGCTGCAGGTTATTAGCACATTGGCACATTGGCATATTAGCACATTATCATAATTATGAGAAGAATTTTAAAGATACGCTGGATGGTTACCTTGCTGATTGTAGCGGGAGCCGTTTGTTTTTGGGGGTTTAAGAGTGGTGATAGCCGCAGTTTCCAAATAGCAAAGAATCTGGATATATTCAATTCCATTGTGAAAGAGTTGGATATGTTTTACGTGGATACGATTGATCCGAACAAGACTATCCGTGAAGGCATTGATGCCATGCTCTACTCGCTGGATCCCTACACGGAGTATTATCCGGAAGATGACCAAAGCGAATTGGAGCAGATGCTGAAGAATTCCTATGGTGGTATAGGTTCTGTGATTACTTGGAATCCGAAACTGAAACGTTCCATGATATCTGAGCCATACGAGAATATGCCTGCTGCCGATGTAGGCCTGAAAGCCGGAGATATTTTGATGGAAATTGACGGAAAAGACCTTGCCGGAAAGAACAACCAGGAAGTCAGCGAGATGCTTCGCGGACAAGTGGGTACCAGCTTCAAGCTGAAAGTGCAGCGTCCCGGTACAGAGAAACCGTTGGATTTCGACATTGTGCGCCGTTCCATCCAATTGCCGTTCATACCTTATTATACGGTGCTGGATAATAATATAGGTTATATCAATCTCAGCACCTTCTCGGGGAATCCTTCCAAGGAGTTCAAGCAGGCTTTTCTGGACTTGAAGAAGCGGGGGATGACTTCGTTGGTGATTGACCTGCGGAACAATGGGGGGGGCTTGCTGGATGAGTCTATAGAGATAGCCAACTTCTTTCTGCCTCGCGGAAAAACACTTGTGACGACAAAGGGTAAGATTAAGCAAGCCAGCAATACCTACAAGACATTGCGTGAACCGTTGGATCTGGAAATTCCTTTGGCTGTTTTGGTCAATGGCGGAACGGCTTCTTCGTCAGAAATCCTTGCGGGCTCTTTGCAGGACCTTGACCGTGCGGTCATTATCGGTAACCGTACTTTCGGTAAGGGATTGGTGCAGACCACCCGTCCGTTACCATACGGTGGTACCATGAAGCTGACGACTTCCAAATATTATATTCCCAGCGGCCGTTGTGTGCAGGCTATCGACTACAAGCACCGGAATGAGGACGGCAGTGTGGGACGTATTCCGGACAGCCTTACTACCGTGTTCCATACGGCTGCCGGACGTGAAGTGCGGGATGGTGGAGGCGTGACTCCGGACATTGCGGTGAAGCAGGAGAAGCTGCCCAACATTCTGTTCTATCTTGTCAATGACAATCTTATTTTCAATTATGCCACGGACTATTGCCTGAAACATCCTACCATCCCTTCAGCAGAGAAGTTTGAAATTACAGATGCCGATTATGCGGACTTCAAGACGATGGTGAAAAAGGCGGACTTCAAATACGACCAGCAGACAGAGAAGATGCTGAAGAACTTGAAGGAGATGGCCGAATTTGAGGGCTATCTGACTGATGCTTCGAAAGAGTTTGAAGCGCTGGAGAAAAAATTGTCGCATAATCTGGACCGTGACCTTGACCATTTCTCCAAGGACATCAAGAGCATGATTGCGGTAGAAATCATCAAACGTTATTATTTCCAGCGTGGAAGCATTATCCAGCAGTTGAAAGATGATGATGATTTGAAAGAGGCTGTAAAGATACTGACTGCTCCGGAAAAATACAAGGAAATGTTGAGTGCTCCGGCAGTGACGTCAATGTCTCTGCAACAAAGAAAGGAGACAGCCCCGGTTTTTCTGAGTACCGCTACGAGAGCAAATGAACATGTTTATGATGAAATAGTATAAGGACATTCTTAAGAGGATTCTTTTATTTGCTCCTTAATTTATACCGGATAGTCTCTGTATAAGCCTTTTATGAACGACTATCCGGTTAAGTTGTTTGTAAGGTATTAACTTGTTTTATATTTTTGCAGGTGAAAATGAAAACATTGACAAGGTTATGAAACAATTGAATTCTCTGAAAGTATGGCTGTCTGTGGTATTGTTGCTTTGCTTCTCTCTTTCTGGACAAGCCCAGTTCCTACGCACTTCCTACTTTATGGAAGGAAGTAACCAGCGTATGCAACTCAATCCGGCCTTGATGCCGGGACGCGGTTATCTGAATATTCCCGTGATAGGTTCGCTGAATGCTACCGTCAACTCCAGTTCCCTGGGGTATAGGGATATTATGGACATTATTGAAAACAGTGATGACAGCGACTATTTCATGAGCAATGACTTTATGAACCGACTGGATGCTACCAATAACTTGAATGTGAATTTGAGTACCGACATTCTGTCTGCCGGGTGGTATAAAGGGAAGAGCTTCTGGTCAGTCAATGTAGGGTTGCGTAATGATATCGGTGCCGCCATACCGAAAACCATGTTCCAGTTTATGAATAACATGAGCAGCCGGGAGTTTGGTGACAATATTTCTGACTATTTGGGTATTAACGAAACCATTAATGGACAGAAGCTTGAGATAAATTCCTATGCGGAAGTCGGCCTTGGCTTTGCAAGGAATATAACAGACCGGCTGGCTGTAGGCGGTAAGGTGAAGATGCTGTTGGGTATTGGTAACTTAAAGCTGAACATCAACCAGATTCATGTGGAAACTCCTTCTGTCGGTTCTTCAGGAATGACGAGTAAAGCTTCCATTCAAGTGGATGCAACTTTGGAGAACTCGTCAAAGCTGTTGGAGCTTCCCGAGAATGAGAGTGGCGATTATATCGATGAAATCGATTTTGGCAGTTTCGGTTTTGCCGGATATGGTGGGGCTATTGATTTGGGAGTATCTTACAAGTTACTGGATAAATTGACACTTTCTGCTTCAGTTCTTGATTTGGGTTTTATCAAATGGTCTAAATCGAATACCTGTATAGCGCGAGCCAATGCAGAGCAGACTTATGATCTTCTTGACCCGGCCTCGCAGCAGGAGTTCATGAATATTGTGAACAGCGGCGAGATT
Source organism: Bacteroides sp. AF39-16AC (assembly GCF_003602735.1). Lineage (NCBI taxonomy): Bacteria > Pseudomonadati > Bacteroidota > Bacteroidia > Bacteroidales > Bacteroidaceae > Bacteroides > Bacteroides sp. AF39-16AC. The sequence goes on from NZ_QTLN01000006.1 coordinate 141,876, forward strand.
CTTAACTATGACATGTTGCAGCTCAAGACGGAGGAGGCTTCTGAGAAGAGCCGTACCCGTGGATTGACTTCTACAATGGTTCTTGGCGCTGAATATGCCTTACTGAATGATTGGCTGGTAGTGGGTGCCTTGTATACCGGTCGTTTTGCCAAACCGAAAACTTTGAATGAGCTGACTTTCTCTGCCTGCATCCGTCCGACGAATGCTTTCAATGTAGCTGCCAGCTATTCCGTACTTCAAGGAGCCGGTAAAACCTTCGGTCTGGCACTGAAACTGGGTTCCTTCTTTGCAGGAACAGATTATATGTTCTTTGGTAAGAATACGAAGAATGTCAATGCTTACTTGGGTGTTTCTATTCCTTTGGGAAAACAGAAAACTGCTGAAAATTAATAAATTGGATTTGGATATTATCGCGGATTATCTTTCTATAAAAGAGGATAATCTGCGATTTTGTTTTTACGAAAACGCAAAAAGCTTTATCTTTGCTGGTAAATACCTATAAACAGTACTCATGAGAATTGCAATAACGTTTTTCTTGTCTTTGGTTTTCAGTAGTTTGCTGCAAGCTTCACCCATACCTTTTTCTCCTATAGTGAGGAGCTATTCGGTGTCGGATTATAATGTCGGTATTCAGAATTGGGCCATTGCTCAGGACGAAAGAGGGGTGATGTATTTCGGTAATAACAGTGGGCTGCTGGAATTTGATGGAAGTGCTTGGCGGCTGTATGAATTACCGACAAAAGGAATTGTGCGTGCTATATATATCAGTGAAGATGGAAAAATTTATGTAGGCTCTTACGAAGAATTCGGTTATTTTGTTCATACTCCTTATAATACCCTTGAATATCACTCGCTAAAAGATGAGGTGAAGGACTTTACTTTTCATAACGACGAAATCTGGAACATTGTTTGCGTTCAAGGGGAAATTGTATTTCAATCGTTTGGTTCTCTCTTTTTTTATAATGGAAATTCTGTGGAAGGTATTCGGGTGAAGAGCCTTCCGCTGAACTTATTTCAGGTTGGAAATACTTTTTATTCTCAAAGAATAAATGGTGGACTTTGTGTCTTTTCCGGCAGGAAAATGGAAGAACTTATTCCCAGAAAGGTATTTGGGAATAGCGATGTCTTGGCTGGGCTTCCTTATGATGATGCCGTTTTAATGCTTACTCGTAATCAGGGAGGTTTTCTCCTCTATCGAGATGGGAGGGTAGAAAAATGGAAAACCGAATGTGATGATATATTCAGGAAGCATACCATTAATCGTGCGGTGATAACCAAGGACAGTTGTTACGTTGTTGGCACAATATCCGATGGCATATATGCGTTGGATAAAAAGGGAAAGCTGATTTGGAAGGTCAATACGGATAATAAACTACAGAACAATACTGTTTTGAGATTATATTGTGATGATGACAACAATATATGGACAGCTTTGGATGAAGGTATTGCCTATATACACAACAATTCTTTAATCTATTATTATGAACCTCCATTTCGTAAAATAGGCATGGTATATGATGTTCTGGTAAGGGAAAATGAAGCTTATATTGCTTCTAATCAGGGACTTTATTGGCTTAAGGATGGAAAGACTGAATTAGTTCCGGGTTTGGAAGAACAAGCGTGGTTCGTCGATGAATGGGGAAAACAGATTTTTTGCGGGCATAACAAAGGAACTTTCCTTATATCGGGGTTGAAGTCAAAGTTGGTATCTGATGTAAAGGGAGGGATGTGTATGGAAAAGATTGAATCGAAGGAAGAATCTTTTTTATTGGAAGGAACTTATGCGCTTTTAAATCTATATACGGAAGATACTTCGGGAGCATATGGTTTTATCCGGTCTCTGCGTGGATTCAGTCATATGGTCCGTCACATAGAGGTGGACCATCAAGGGAATATCTGGGCGAAACACTTAAGGAATGGTTTGTATCGTTTTCGGATTGATCCGGATATGAAGCAGGTAAAGGATGTACGGAAGTATGAGGGCCTGGGAGAAGTGAAAGGTGGGAGTTTTACTTTGTTCAAAATCAATGGTCGGGTAGTTTTTTCTAATGGGGAATATTTCTATACTTACGAAGATATGACTGATTCGATTGTTCCCTATGAAACAATGAATGAACAATTGATGGAATTGAAGGGAATCAAGACAGTGAGTCGTGCGAACGGAGATTACTATTGGTTTGTGGGTGATAGGATAGTGTATTTAGTGAAGTGTGCGATAAATACTTTCAATATCGAACTCCGGATTCCATATTCTTTGTTTGACGGTCTGACGGTGGAAGAACGGGGAAGCGTGGCTTATGACGTGAGGAATGGCTGTTCCTATCTTTGCCTGAACAATGCCATTGCCCGTATTGAGACGGACAGTTCCTCGTTATATAAATCTCGGGTCAGACGCTCTTTATGGATTTCGGGAATGCGGGTCATTGATGAATTCAGTGGTAAGCGGAAAACATTGGTCGTGCAGCCGGGAGCCAAGGTGGAGCCTGAGTTTAATACGGTGAATTTTACATTGTGTTATCCGGTTTATAGTAATTATACTTATAAGGTAAGGTATCGGTTGGAAGGATATTCTGACCAATGGATGCCGGGTGGACGCTATTTGCAGAAGAAGTATTCTCGGCTCTCCTATGGAAGTTATGTTTTTCAGGCAGAGATATATGATACCGATAGAGTTTTGGCATCGGTAGAGCTTCCTTTTGAGATTTTGCGTCCGTGGTATTTGTCTTATTGGGCTGTGGGAAGTTATATCTTGGCAGGATTGTGTCTGTTGGCTTTATTGCAATATCTGGTCTACCGTTTCGTGAAGAAAAAGAAAGACCGTGTGATTGAACGGCAGCGCGTAGCCCATCAGGCAGAACTCGAGCGGCAAGAGAAGAAGATTGTTGAGTTGGAAAAGGAACAGCTTGAGGCCGATTTGCGTTTTAAAAGCAAGGAGTTGTCCAGTGTGGTAATGACAAATATCGCCCATCAGGAATTTCTGAGTTCCTTGAAAGAAGAGATACAGCGGCAAAAGTTGTTAGGACAGTATAGCCGTAAGAACTTGGATAAGCTGCTCACTTTAGTTAATAGCAATATAGTGTCCGATGAAGAGAATTGGACTATGTTTCAGGCTAATTTTGACCGTATACACGAGAATTTCTTCCGTAATCTGAAACTTCAATATACAGATTTAACTTCAGGAGATTTGCGCTTTTGCGCATTGCTTCGCTTGAATATGCCGACAAAGGAGATAGCGAAGTTGCTCAACATTTCCACGCGTGGGGTTGATGCTGCAAGATACCGGTTGCGCAAGAAATTCAATCTGCTTCCGGAAGAAAGTCTGACTGATTTTCTTATAAACTTTAAATAGCTGCTTTACAGTGAAATATTAATGGGGGAAGTACTAATATTGTACTTCCTCTTTTGTTTTTTAGTGATGGTTGTACTTTTGTTGTAGTACGGGATGTGGAGATTGTCGCATGCTTTTCTTTTATTTGCAGTAAAATAATATTTCTATCAATTAAAAGCATGAAAAACATGAAGCATTTACTTTTCAAGTTACAATTATTTTTAGTCTTGTTGGTGTTTACTGCCGTTAGTACGTATGCACAGAAATCTCCGGTTGATATGGATCGTTTCATCGACGATTTAATGAAGAAGATGACCCTGGAAGAGAAAATAGGTCAGTTGAATCTGCCGGTTACCGGTGAGATTACGACCGGTCAGGCTAAAAGTAGTAATGTGGCCAAACGTATTCGTGCCGGTGAAGTGGGCGGGCTTTTCAATCTGAAAGGCGTGGAACGTATCCGCGATGTACAGAAGCAGGCGGTTGAAGAAAGTCGTTTGGGTATTCCTCTCTTATTTGGTATGGATGTTATTCATGGATATGAAACGGTGTTTCCCATTCCTTTAGGATTATCGTGTACATGGGATATGAAGGCGGTTGAAGAATCGGCGCGTATTGCAGCCATTGAGTCCAGCGCCGACGGTATTTGCTGGACATTCAGTCCGATGGTGGATATTTGCCGTGATGCCCGTTGGGGGCGTGTGTCCGAGGGCAACGGTGAAGACCCGTTTCTGGGAGCAGCCATTGCGCAAGCCATGGTACGTGGTTATCAGGGAAAGGATATGAGCCGTAATGATGAGATCATGGCTTGTGTAAAGCATTTTGCCTTGTATGGTGCCGGCGAGGCAGGACGTGACTATAATACAGTAGATATGAGTCATCAGCGCATGTTCAATGAATACATGTTGCCCTATCAGGCGGCGGTTGATGCCGGTGTGGGCAGTGCGATGGCTTCTTTCAATGAGGTCGATGGTATTCCAGCTACTGGAAACAAGTGGTTGATGACGGATGTATTGCGTAAGCAGTGGGGGTTTGACGGTTTTGTAGTGACAGATTATACCGGAATTACAGAAATGACCGACCATGGCATGGGCGATACGCAGACTGTTGCCGCGTTGGCGTTGAATGCTGGTGTCGATATGGATATGGTGAGCGATGCATTTGTAGGTACGCTCAAGAAGTCATTGACAGAAGGAAAAGTGACAGAAGAAGCTATTAATGCGGCTTGTCGCCGTATTTTGGAAGCTAAGTACAAGTTAGGCTTGTTCGATAATCCTTATAAATACTGTGATGTGAAGCGTGCCAAGAAGCAAATCTTTACCAAAGAGCATCGTGCCGTTGCGCGTAAGATTGCTTCGGAGAGCTTGGTGTTGCTGAAGAACGAGGGTAATGTGCTTCCGCTGGCCAAGAAGGGCACTATTGCTGTGGTAGGTCCGTTGGCAGACAGCCGCAGTAATATGCCGGGTACTTGGAGTGTGGCTGCCGTATTGAAGAATGCTACTTCTTTGGCTGAAGGTTTGAAGGCGGTAGCAGGCGGTAAAGCCGAAATACTGACTGCGAAAGGCTGTAATTTGATGAGTGATGCCGAATATGAGAAACGTGCCACTATGTTCGGACGTTCTTTACACCGTGACAATCGTTCGGACAAGGAGTTGCTGGACGAGGCTCTTGCCGTGGCTGCCAAATCGGATGTTATTGTGGCTGCGCTCGGTGAGTCTTCGGAAATGAGTGGAGAGAGCAGTTGCCGCACGAATCTTGAAATGACGGACACCCAACGCATACTGTTACAGGAATTATTGAAAACGGGAAAACCTGTGGTACTGGTGCTGTTTACCGGTCGTCCGCTGGTACTGAACTGGGAGCAGGCAAACGTGCCGGCCATTCTGAATGTATGGTTTGCGGGCAGTGAGGCAGGTTTTGCCATCGGCGATGTACTGTTTGGTGATGTGAACCCGAGCGGAAAGCTGACTACGACTTTCCCGAAGAGCGTGGGACAGATTCCTTTGTTCTACAACCACAAGAACACGGGTCGCCCTCTTGCCGACGGTGCATGGTTCCAGAAATTCCGCAGCAACTATATAGACATGGACAATGAACCGCTTTATCCCTTCGGTTTCGGCTTGAGCTATACAACATTCTCTTATAGCGACGTGGCTTTGGACAAGACTAGCATGACGGATAAGGGCGAACTGACTGCTACCGTGACTGTGACCAATACCGGCAAGAGAGACGGTGCCGAAGTGGTCCAGCTTTATATTCGTGACCTTGTGGGAAGTGTAACCCGTCCGGTGAAAGAGTTGAAAGGCTTTGAAAAGATTTTCCTGAAAGCCGGCGAATCTAAAAAAGTATCTTTCAAGATTACTCCCGAATTGCTGAAGTTCTACAACTACAATCTTGATTTTGTATGCGAGCCGGGTGACTTTGAGGTGATGATTGGCAGAAGTAGCCGGGATGTAAAGAAAGCAGCGTTCAAGTTACTCTAACTGATTCCCAAGGCGGCAATATGCAGCATTCGAGCCACTGCGTTGAAATGGCATTGTTGCTGCATATTGTCTGCATTTTCACTGCAAACTATATGCAGTATTCTTGCAGTATTTGCTTGACTTGTGTAAGATAATATGATCTATTGAAAAACATGAAGAAAATATTTTTATTAATATTGTGTCTGTCCACCATGTACCCGGTTGTCAATGCTGGGCGGGTGGTTCAGAGTTTTAATGACGGCTGGTATTATGCCGCATGTGATGACAATCGGTTGCAGGAAGTGCAACGCCATGAAGAAGGTTGGCAGCAGGTACATCTGCCGCATACCTGGAATGCGGATGCCTATTCTACCCGTAACTACCGCAGGGCTTCTTCCTGGTATAAGAAAGAGTTCCGTACGGATGCCGCGCAGATGCGGGATAAACAGCTTTACCTGAAATTTGATGGTGTCAATTCTCTGGCAGATGTGTACCTCAACGGCGAGCTGCTCACTACCCACAAAGGAGGTTACTCTGCCTTTACCGTAGACATTACGGATAAAGTAAGGACCGATGCCCCGAATCTGCTGATGGTGCACGTCAATAATCAGAACGACCGGATACCTCCTTTGTCCGGCGACTTCACCATCTTTGGCGGCATCTACCGCAATGTGTGGCTCATCAGTGCTGCAAAGCAGCACATCAGCCTTACCGACTATGCCTCTACGGGCATTTATGTCGATTTGCCTTCCGTGAGTGAGGATAGGGCAGAAATCAGTGTGCGTGGGACTTTGGTGAACCGTGATGTGCGGCGTGCGGTGTTGAAGTTGGACGTCGAGGTGCTGGATACAGATGGGAAGACCGTAGCCCAATCTTTGCGCAGCGTCCGGATAGATGCCGACGGGGCGTTCGCCTTCGAGGAACGGTTACAGTTGGAAAAGCCACAGTTGTGGTCGCCCGATTCCCCTTATCTGTACAGCGTGAAAGTTTCTTTGAAAGATGTGCGTGGCAAGGTGTTGAAAGATGAGACACGTGTCCCTTTGGGGGTCCGCTGGTTCAGCGTGGATGCGCAGGAAGGCTTCAAGTTGAATGGGGAACCCCTGAAACTTATGGGAGCTTGCCGTCATCAGGACCAGATGCCGATAGGCATAGCGCTTTCGGATGAGATGCACCGCAGGGATATGCAGTTGCTGAAAGACATGGGTGTGAACTTTGTCCGTCTGGCACATTACCCACAGGACGATGCCGTGTTGCGTGCTTGCGACGAACTCGGCATGCTGGTATGGGAGGAGATTCCGGTAGTAGATTTGATAGCTTTGGGTGACGAGTTCCGCGCGAATGCCACAAGCGCCTTGCGCGAAATGATTCGCCAGCATTACAACCATCCGTCCGTCATTATGTGGGGGTATATGAACGAGGCTGTTATCCAGCTGCAGTATCGGGTGAAGAAACAACGGCTCAACGGTTTCTACGAGAATACCTTGGCGCTTGCCCGGCATCTGGAGGAAACTCTGAAGAGGGAAGACCCCTACCGTCTGAGTACGATGGCCTACCACGGCAATCAGATTTACAATAAAATCGGTCTCAGCAATATCACCGACATTTCCGGTTGGAACCTTTATCAGGGCTGGTATGAGAACGACTTCAAGTCTTTCGACCGCTTTGTGGACGAAGAGCATCGTAAATACCCGCACCGTCCGTTAATAATCAGTGAGTTCGGTGCCGGTTCCGACCCGCGCTTGCAGTCGCTCGATCCGCAGATATTCGATTTCTCCATGCAATGGCAGCAGTTGTACCTCGAATACTATCTGCCCGCTATCATGAAGCGACCGTTCATAGTGGGCGCCACGGAGTGGAACTTCATTGATTTCAGTTCTGCCAGTCGCCAGGAGGCTACGCCGCATATCAATAATAAAGGACTGATGTACAATGACCGCCGTCCTAAAGATGTGTTCTATTATTTCCAGGCATTCCTGCGCAAGGATATTCCGGTGCTGCACATTGCTGTGGATGACTGGAAGCATCGGACTGTGGTTTCGGACGGTGAAGCGGTGGAACATCCGGTGAAAGTGTATTCCAATCTGGATAAGGTGGAGTTGTCTGTCAACGGCACGAAGCTCTCCGTGCAAGGCATCGAGAATTGCCATGCAGTGTGGCAAGTGCCTCTCGTTGCGGGGCGAAACACGCTTGTGGCTTCAGGTATCTGCCATGGGAAGAAGGTGGAGCAGGTTTCGGACATTTTTGTGAAGATGCAGCCTCGCCATATCGCGGCAGTCGGCTCCGGACAGCTGGAACTTGCAGTGAACGTGGGCAGCAACTGTTTCTTTACGGATGACAAGAGTGATCTTTGCTGGCTTCCCGACCAAGCTTATACTCCTGGAAGTTGGGGCTACATAGGTGGAGAGATTTTCCGCCGTTCTCCGGGACGTATCGGAACCACTGCCGAGGTGAAAGACACCCGTAATGTTCCTTTGCTCCAGACCAAACGCAAGGACATCAAGGCCTATCGCTTCGACTTGCCCGACGGCGACTATGAAGTGGAACTTCTTTTTGCTGACCTGAACGCACGTTCCGAGCGGGTGACTTACGATTTGGGAGCTGTCGCTACCCTAGACAATGCCGATTTCCGCGGCAGTGTCTTCAATGTTTCTGTCAACAACCGACCTTGGCTGAATCATTTCTCTCCGGCGATAGAAGTAGGCGGGAACCGTTGCATATCCAAGAAACTGCATGTTGCCGTAACCGGTGGAAACCTTACGGTGAACTTTGAGGCGGTGAAAGGGATGACGTTCTTGAATGGGATAAAGATATTCAGGATTCATTGATGTTCTATTCTTAATAATGTTGTATTAACCGATAAATTGAGTGAAATATGAAACACAAATTACTTACCGGGTCTCTCTCCTTCACAGTAGGGATGGGATTCAGCGCTTTGCCTGCCGTCGCGCAGCAATCTCCGGCTTCCACTGAGGTCAAGCCTAATGTAATCATTATCAACGTTGATGATTTGGGCTATGGCGACATTGGTTGTTACGGTGCCACCAAGGTCAAGACTCCCAATATAGACCGTCTGGCATCGCAAGGCCGTAGCTTTACGGATGCTCATTCATCCTCGGCTGTTTCCACGCCTTCACGTTATGGACTGATGACTGGTCAATATCCTTGCCGTGAGGATATTTGGGGGGCAATCTTCCTGAATCAGACTCTGCAAATTGATACGGCACGCACCACAATTGCGGATGTGATGAAACGTTCCGGCTATTCCACTGCCATCGTGGGGAAGTGGCATCTTGGATTTCGTACGGACGAAAAGATGGACTGGAACAAGGAACTGGCTCCCGGACCACTTGAATTGGGATTCGATTATTACTTCGGTGTGCCTATTCTCAACAGTCATCCACCTTTTGTTTATGTGGAGAACCATCATGTGGTGGGTTATGATCCCAACGACCCGTTTGTAAGAGGCAAGAGGGCAGAAACGGAGGAGTTCGATGAAAAATTCGGTATCAACTCTATTGGTGGAGCCACGGCTGCGCACCGTTTGTACAAAGACAGGGCTGTAGCCACTACTTTGAAAGACCGGGCCGTGCAGTGGATAAAGGAACATAAGGATTCACCTTTCTTCTTGTATTATGCTACCACCAACATCCATCATCCTTTTACACCGGCCGAACGCTTTGTAGGTACCAGTGAGGCAGGACCTTACGGTGATTCAATCCATGAATTGGACTGGGTGGTAGGCGAGATTATGCGTACCCTCGATGAGGAAGGGCTGGCGGGAAATACTCTGCTCATCTTCACCAGTGACAACGGAGGAATGCTGAATCATGGAGGGCAGAGAGCTTGGAAGGCAGGACACCATATCAACGGCAAGCTTCTTGGTTTCAAGTTCGGAGCTTGGGAAGGCGGGCATCGCATTCCTATGATTGCCCGCTGGCCGGGTAGGATTCCTGCGGGCAGCGTATCCAACCAGTTGATGTCCAATGTTGACATGCTTGCCACTTTGGCTGCCCTCACAGGATATGAATTGCAGGAGCAGGACGGGCCGGACAGTTTCAATATGCTTCCTGCCCTTATCGGAAATCCCGGGAAAATGATTCGGGACCATATTATTATCTGTCCTTCCCAAAAGAGCCATCTTTCCATTCGCAAAGGGAAGTGGGTCTATATTCCGGCGCAAAACAGCGGCGGATTTACCGGAAAGAATGTCGGTGACCATGACTTGGGCGGGGCATCCGCTTTCCAGCTCACCCATCGGGTGAACAGCGATATAGAAAATGCCCGGATAAAGCCGGATGCACCCTCTGTGCAGCTTTATAATTTGGAGGAAGACCCATACCAGACCACAAATGTGTATGAACAGCATCCCAAAGTGGCACGCAGGCTGGCGCGGATACTGGAGGAGAAGATAAGGAAGTCGGATGCCACAAGAAAGTGACAACCGATAGATTGATGAAAAACATAATTTGAAAAATGAAGAATACCATGATGAAAAAGTTTTTTGTAGGTTTATTCTCCCTTTTGATGGGAGTAGGCAGCGCTTTTGCGCAGACCAATATGTCTAGTGAAATGTATGACCTTGCCAAGATGAAGGAAGGCTTGCGCAACCGCCGTGTCAGCAGTTATGACCGTACGGGCAACAACCGTGACCACCTGAAGGCCATCAAGCCGGGCGAAACGGCTGTCTTGGCCGACATCAAGGGGGCAGGCGTAATCAACCATATCTGGATAACGATGTCTCCGGGACCGCGCCAGCTTTCCCGTAACGACATCATCCTTCGGATGTACTGGGACGGCAGCGACGAGCCTTCTGTCGTGTCCCCCATCGGTCCCTTTTTCGGCCAGGGATGGAACGAACAGTATAACTATGCTTCTTTTGCCCTTTCTTCCGGTCCCAACGGTGGTACGGGTTTGTGCAGCTATTTCGCCATGCCTTTTGCCAAAGGTGCGCGCATTGAGATAGAGAATCAGACGGATGTCAACATCGGCGCCTTCTACTACTACATAGACTATGTGGAGATGAAGGAACTGCCCAAGGACATGGGACGTTTCCATGCGTGGTTCAACCGTGAGATTACCGAAGCGCTTCCCGAAGGGGAGACCGAGTGGGGTTCCGTGGGTAAGCAGACGGAGAATAAGGACGGAGCCGACAATTATGTGTTTGCCGATATCAAGGGAAAGGGCCATTTTGTGGGATTGAACTATTATGTACAGTGCCCTACCCCCATGTGGTATGGTGAAGGCGATGACATGTGGTTCATCGACGGTGAAAAACAGGCTTCCTTGATAGGCACCGGTACGGAAGACTTGTTCAACACCGCCTGGTGCCCGAAAGAGCCCTACCAGCATATCTACTTCGGCTATCCACGTGTGAATAATGATGTCGGATTCTTGGGGCGTACACATGTCTATCGGTTCTTTATTCAGGATCCCGTCTTCTTCGAGAAAGGGCTGAAAGCCACCATCGAGCATGGACACAACAATTGCCTGACGCTCGACCTGGCTACCGTTGCATACTGGTATCAGGACAAGGCGACGGCTGTCCCGGCCATTCCCGACAAGGAGGGCCGTAAGCTGAAGCCGATGGTAAACAATGTGATGATGCACAAATGGCGTCATGAATGGAGAAAGAACAAGGGGAACAAAGCGGACCTTTGGGGAAATGAATAAATTGCTGGAGGATATGAAATGAAGACATTATTAGTTATATCTGTTTTATTAGCATTTACTCTTTTGGGGCATGCCCAAATATGGAAAGTGCCTGAAGGTCATGAAACGCGGTGGACAAGTTTTGAAAATCCTACCGGTGCCAAGGGAACGGCAGCTCAAGTCAATAAAGGTGCAAAAGGAAGTGCTTTCGGCAGAATCATGGCGGGAGACAGCTGTGTTTTGTTGTCTCAGCAAGGACCCGGGATCATTAACCGTATTTGGCTGACAGTCAGCAAACGTAACCCTAAGATGCTTCGTGCGTTGCGTATCAAGTTTTATTGGGATAATTCTGTTGTTCCGGCAGTGGATGTCCCATTGGGAGATTTTTTTGGGAATCCGCTGTCACGTACATCTCGTTTTGAGAACTGTTTCTTTTCTAATCCGGAGAAGCGTTCTTTTAACTGTTCTATTCCGATGCCTTACCGCACCGGTGCCAAAGTGGTGTTTGTGAATACCTCGGATGAGGACCTGACACACTTGTTTTATGATATTAACTTTACTAAATTGCCGGAATGGGATTCGGAGATGAGCTATTTTCATGCTGTCTGGCGTGAAGACAAATCCACCAAGTTGGGAGTGGATTATACTGTTCTTCCCCAACTATCGGGCAGGGGGCGCTTTTTGGGGGTAAGCTTGGGTATCTTTGCCAATAAGGCGTATGAAACTACTTGGTGGGGAGAAGGTGAAATCAAGTTCTACATTGACGGAGATAAGGAATTTCCCACATTGAGTGGTACGGGAGTTGAAGACTATATTGGTACGGCTTGGGGGCAGGGCGAGTATTCCCACCGTTATCAAGGTTGTCCGATTGCAAATGCGGACAGTTGTTGGTGGAGTATGTATCGTTTCCACGTGCAGGACCCGATTTATTTTCATCATGATATAAGAGTTACATTGCAGCAGATTGGAGGTGCTCCATATCAAAAGGTACTCGAACTGTACAAGGCGAAGGTTCCTCTTGTACCGGTTACTATAGATAGAAGCGGTAAACTGAAATTCTATCGTTTATTAGATGAAAATTCAGACCTACATATCACGGATAAAGACTTTCCGCCAGGATTTGTTAATTTCTACCGCCAAGATCATGTAACTTCAACAGCATATTTCTATTTGGATAGGCCTGCAGTCTGAATAATTTTTTAAATAACTTCCTAGTGTATATTATTGGAAATTAGTATTTTATACAATGCTGTAGTAGTTACGTTGTAGTGCTTGAGCAGGTTGTGGTAATCTTGTGATAGTTTGTTTTTTGACATACATCAATTGCTCCTATACTTTTGCAAAAGAATTTTAAATCAATACAAAATGAAGAAAAATTTATTAATTACATGTGTGATGTTGCTGTTTGCCGTTGTTTCGATGGCGCAGAACAAAATTACGGTTTCGGGTGTCGTTTCCGACAAGACGGGAATGACTGTTATTGGTGCTACAGTTTCGGTAAAGGGGGCTCCTCAGCAAGGAGTCGTTACTGGACTTGATGGTGATTATAAGATTACCAATGTTCCCAGTAACGCTGTCTTGCTTTATAGCTATATTGGTATGAAAGACCAAGAAATAGCAGTGAATGGTCGTACTACTATTAATGTAGTAATGCAAGAAGACAATATGTTGATCGATGAAGTTGTAGTTGTAGGCTATGGTGTACAGCGTAAATCAGACTTGACCGGTGCTGTTGGTTCTATCAAGAGCGATGATTTGAAAAAGATTTCTACACCTAATGTGGCTAACGCGTTGCAAGGTCGTGTGTCCGGTGTATTTATCTCTGCAAGCGGTGCTCCGGGTAGCTCTCCTGAAGTGCGCATTCGTGGTATCGGTACTACTAATAATAGCAATCCGCTCTATGTGGTTGATGGAATGTTTATGGACGATATATCATTCCTGAGTAACCATGATATTGAGTCCATGGAGGTATTGAAGGATGCTTCTGCTACTGCCATGTATGGTTCTCGCGGTGCTAACGGTGTAATCATTGTTACCACCAAGCAAGGTGCTGAAGGTAAAGCACAGGTGAACATTACTGCCAGTGAAGGATTTCAGTTCCAAAATAGCGGTAAATTTGAGATGTGTACGGCTTCTGAATATGCTATGCTGCAAAATGAAGCTAACTTGAATATTAATCCAGATGGCGGTCTTGTTTATGATGACCCGGCTTCTTTCGGAAAAGGGACCAATTGGTTCGATGAGATTTTCCGAGTAGCGTCTGTCCGTGATTATCAAGTTGCTGTTAGTGGCGGAACAGAAAAGGTACGTTATAATTTGAGTGCCGGATATTTCCAACAGGATGGTATCATAAAGGAAAATTCTTATGACCGTTTTACTTTGCGTGCCAATAATTCATATAAAATAAACAAACATTTGACTATCGGGCATAACTTATCGGCTTCTTTCAGTCATACAAAAAATGAAAATAAGGGAGTTGTAAAATCCGCTTATAAACTGAGCCCTATCATTACTCCTTATGATGAGAATGGTAATTTCTCCGATCCTCAGGTGGCATCTACTGCTAATCCGCTTGCTACCCTCCATTATATGAATAGTGATAATTGGAAAGATAGAATTGTGGGTAGTGCATTCTTGAATTGGGAAGTTATTAAAGGGTTGAATTTTAAGACCAGCTTGGGCATTGATTATATTAATGGTAGAAGTCGTAATTTTACTCCTAAGTATTATATCTCGGAGTATCAAAAGGTAGATGAGAACAGCTTGTCTAAAACATGGACTAGAGATTTTACTTGGCTGTGGGAGAATATCTTGACTTATGATTGGCAAATCAATGATAAAAATCGTCTGAATCTTTTGGGTGGTATTACTGCTCAAAAATACACTAATGAAAAGTTAGGCGGGTCAGGACGTAATTTCTTCTCAGAAGTGGAAGACTATTGGTATTTGGATCAGTCTTCAAGCGATACACGTGGACTTGAGAATAATGGAAAACATGAAGCCATGATGTCTTACTTGTTCCGTGCCAACTATGCTTTAATGGACAGATATTTGTTGACGGCTTCTATACGTGCCGATGGCTCTTCGAAGTTTGGACCGGATAACCGTTGGGGATATTTTCCGTCAGTAGCTGCCGGATGGAGGATTTCTGAAGAAGCTTTTATTAAAGATAATGTTGAATGGTTGAGTAACTTGAAGATTAGAGGTAGCTGGGGGCAAATTGGTAATGATAAGATTGGTAATGACAAATATTATGCATTGGCTAATGTAGACCCTACTTATGATGCTGTATTTGGTGGTGATTATTATTCTGGTGGTACTGTAACTTCTCTTTATAATACACAAATCCATTGGGAACGTTCAGAGCAGTTGGATCTTGGTTTTGATTTAGGCTTGTTCAATAATCGCTTTTCTTTAGAGTTTGACTATTACAGAAGAGATACAAAAGAAATGTTGGTAAATGTGGATGTTCCTGCTTCTGTAGGACTTGCCTCTGTAGAAACAAACGTGGGATCAGTACGTAACTCTGGACTTGATTTTACGGTGAAATGGGAAGACTCGTTTAAGGATTTTCGTTATGGCATCCGCTTGACTGGAACTACAATTAAGAATGAGGTGACTAATTTGGGAGGTAAACGTATCACCAGTGGGGATATAGGTTCCGGAAAAAGTGTTCATATGACAGAAGAAGGAATGCCAATCAAGTATTTTTATGGTTACAAGACTATTGGTATTTTCCAAAGTAATGAGGAGATTGAGCAGTATAATGCGATGGCTGCGGCTGCTTCCGGTGATGCGAAGAAGAAGTATCAGGCAAATGTAGCTCCGGGTGATCTGATTTATGCAGATACGGATGGCAATGGATATATAACTGCTGAAGACCGTACGGATTTAGGCTCTCCTACTCCGAAGTTTATCGGTGGTTTGGGCATAACTGCCGCTTGGAAAGGCTTTGATTTGTCAATTGATTTGCAGGGTAATTTTGGTAATAAGATTTATAATGCCAAACAAGCTGAAAGAAATGCTGGTGTTGATAACTGGGATCGTTCGTTCTTGGATAGATGGACTGAAAACAATAGGAATACTTCCATTCCGCGCATGACATTTGAGGGTAACAATTATTTTGTTTCCGACCGTTATGTTGAGAGTGGCAACTATGTGAAGTTACAGACTGTGGAATTTGGATATACATTCCCAAAAAACTTGATGCAAAAAGTGCATATCCAGAATTTGAGATTGTACTTCTCAGGTAATAACCTGCTTTATTTTACGAATTATAACGGATTTACTCCTGAAATCTTAGGGGGGCTTGACCGTGATATTTATCCGATTACCGCTACCTGCCGTTTTGGCTTGAATCTTACATTCTAATGGAAAATAAAAATAGGAAATGATTATGAAAAAGATATATTCACTTTTATTAGCTTCAGCATTGGTTTTTACCTCTTGTTCTGATTTTTTGGATACAAAGCCGCAAGGGAAATTGACGCAAGATATTTTCTTCGGGGAAGAAGAAGGTGCTTTGATGGGAATTAATGCTATATATTCTCAAATGAAAAGTTGGGACTTGATCGGCTTTTCTTGGTTTGGCATTATGGAGGTGCCGAGTGACAATTCTGATACAGGAAGTTCACCGGCAGATGGTAGTTATGCTCGCGTGAATTCATTGAATGATTTTACTTATGATGTTTATACTTCTGAATTGAACGGCTGGTGGACCGGAAATTATAAAGGAATCGGATTCTGTAACGTAGCATTGGATAACTTGGATGTGTTGAAAGATGAGCAGTTAAAGATTAGAAGCATTGCACAGGCACGTTTTTTCCGTGGTTTCTTTTACTTTAACTTGGTGAGAACTTACGGTGGCGTACCTTTGGTTACTAAAGTTCAGAATCCCGATGAATATGATCAGCCATGCGCTTCTGAAGAAGCTATTTATCAGCAGATTATTGATGACTTGTCCTATGCGGCAATGAATTTGCCAACCCGTGATGAATGGGGGATTGCTGAGAGAGGAAGAGTTACGAAAGGAACTGCAGAAGGCTTGTTGGCTAAAGTTTATTTGTTCCGTCAAGATTATGCAAGTGTAAAACAATATGCAGGGCAGGTAATAAGTAGGGGAGAATATAACCTGCATCACAATTACCGTGATTTGTTTAGCCCGGATTCTTATTATTCTGATGAAGTGATGCTGGCCGACCAGTATTTGTGGGGATCAGACAAGACGAGAGATAAGGCTTCCGAATATGTGAAGTGGCAAGGTGTCAGAGGTTTCAAAGGTTGGGGATTCTGTTCTCCGTCAGAATCTTTGGATAAGGCTTATGAATCAGGTGATCCGAGACGGGAGGCTACTATCATTTACGATGGCGAAAATATGGAAGGAGTTGGGGTTATAAACTTCAAGGACGAACCGGGAGTACAACCGCGTGCCAATAAAAAGACAATGTGGCCTACAACTTATTGGAATGCCAATAATTTTGCTAAACAAAATTGCCACTTGTATTTTCTGCGTTATGCGGATGTACTGTTAATGTATGCTGAGGCCTGCAATGAGTTGGCAAATGGTGAAAGCGACCCATTAGTAGATGACGCCCTGGCTAAATTGGAATTGGTCAGAGACCGTGCTCGTAAGTCCGGTGATGATCCCACTGTATTACCTAAAATAACAGAGAGGGATAAGGCAAAGTTGCGTGAAATCATATGGAATGAGCGCCGCATTGAATTAGCAATGGAAGGACACCGTTTCTTTGATTTGATTCGGGCTGATAAAGTTGTTCCCGGATATGCAGAAAAGATGCTGAAGGCCCATGGAAAGACAAACTTCAATATGAGCCAGCATTCCACATTCTACATTCCACAGAAGCAGATTGATATTTCTCAAGGAATATTGAAGCAAAATAAATAAGGTGTGTGAGGAGTAGCCTAAGGCTACTCCTACTTCTTATGTGATTAAAATGTTTAAAATAGGTATTATGAAAAATATATTTCTTTTTTTCTTGTTTTTTGGGGTTTGTTCGTGCTCGGTAAATGCCATAAATCCACCATCTGGTGTGACAGAAAAGCAACTCTCCGATGATGAACTCATGACCCTTGTCCAGAAGCAAACTTTCCGTTACTTTTGGGATTTTGCCCATCCCGAATCAGGATTGGCGCATGAACGGAGCAACGGAGGTGCCGAGACAGCTACCATCGGTGGCTCGGGTTTCGGAGTGATGGCTATCATTGTCGGTATAGAGCGTGGTTTTGTCACTCGCGAACAGGGCGCTGAACGTATGTTGAAGATAGTCCGCTTTCTGAGCGACAAGAATACCGACAGCTATCACGGCATGTGGGCACATTGGATGAACGGTAAAACCGGCAAGACCATTCCTTTCAGTCGTAAGGACGATGGAGCGGATATTGTAGAATCCGCTTTCATGTTCGAAGGCTTGTTGGCTGCCCATCAGTATTTTACAAAGGATAATCCAACGGAAAACCGTATCCGCGGGATAATCAATAATCTGTGGCGTCAAGCAGAATGGAACTTTTTTACTCAGGGACAAGATGTGATGTATTGGCATTGGTCGCCAAACAACGGATGGGCGATGAATCATCAGATTAAAGGTCATAACGAGTGTCACATTGTTTACATTTTGGGCGCGTCTTCCCCTACTTATCCGATTGCCGAGAGCGTTTATCATAAAGGCTGGGCCAATGCGAATACTTTTCTGAACGGTCGGGAGTATTACGGCATCAAGCTTCCTCTTGGAAACAACCACGGAAAGGGAGGTCCTCTCTTCTTCACTCATTATTCTTACATGGGGCTTGACCCACGTGGCTTGAAAGATCGTTATGCCGATTACGAGGAACAGATGAAGGCTCATACCTTGATTAACCGTGCCTACTGCATTGACAATCCGAAGGGTTACAAGGGTTACGGCGAAAAATGTTGGGGATTGACTGCCAGTGACGGTGACAAAGGTTATTCTGCCCATAGTCCCGGTAATGACCGTGGTGTGATTACACCTACCGCTGCTCTTTCCTCTATTCCATATGCACCTGAATATTCTTTGGAAGCCATGCGTTATTTCTATGAAGAGTTGGGTGACCGTCTTTGGGGTGAATATGGTTTCAAGGATGCGTTCAATTTGACGGAGAATTGGTTTGCACCTTCGTATCTTGCCATTGACCAAGGGCCGATTATTGTGATGATAGAGAACTATCGTACCGGTTTGATTTGGAAACTTTTCATGAGTCATCCCGATGTCCAGAAGGGTTTGAGGAGATTAGGCTTTACTTCTCCTTATTTGAACAAGGTCGATTAGGTTGTTTGATAGGATTCTTTGATTCTGATTAGGTTTTACATAGATTAAAAAGGTTTGTAACCATGAAAAACGTGTTTGTCAATAGTGTATTGGTTGTTTTCGCATTGCTTGTCGCCTCGTGCGGCAGGCAACCGGAAGCCAAAGTAGAGGTGATGTCGTTCAACATCCGTTTGGATCATGTGGCGGACAGTATGAACAATTGGAAATACCGCAAGGACCATGCGGCACAAATGATTGCTTATTATGCTCCGGACATTATAGGCATGCAAGAGGTGGTGAAGAACCAACTCGATGACTTGAAGGAGCGTCTTCCGCAATATACCGCTCTCGGTGTAGGTCGTGTAGATGGAGAAGAGAAAGGTGAGTATTGCTCTCTTTTCTATAAGACAGACCGTTTCGAACTATTGAAGAGTGGAAATTTTGGGCTGAGTGAAACTCCTGATTCCATCGGAAAGAAAGGCTGGGATGCGGCTTGCGAGCGTATTGTGACTTGGGCGGTACTGAAAGACAAGGTGAGTGGTAGGGAAATAGCTGCTTTCAATACTCATTTCGATCATGTAGGTAAAGTGGCACGTCGCGAAAGTGCCGTGCTGATACTTGAGAAGATAAAACAAATGGCGGGTGACCTTCCGGTAATTGTTACCGGAGACTTTAATGGAACGGTAGATTCCGAGCCGGTCACTGTATTGACGGAAGGTGGAATGAAGAATGCTTGCGTTACGGCGAAAGTCGCTTACGGACCGACATGGAGTTTCCATGACTTCGGGCGCATCCCGGTAGAGAAACGTAGGTTGATAGATTTTATTTTTATAAAAGGTGCTGTAGAGGTGGAGCGTTACCGAACCATTGATGATAAGCCGGACAACGGCTATCTCTCCGATCATGCTCCCGTAATGGCTATCTTAAAACTATAAAAGCATTTACTATGAAAAAGAAATTATTGATTGGAGCTGCCCTGATACTTTCTGTGGGTATGGCATGTACTTCAGGAGCCGGTGATTGGCAGAGTTACAGCGGTGACAAACGGATAGAAGAGCGTGTCGATTCTGTACTTGCCTTGATGACACTTGAAGAGAAAATAGGTCAGATGACCCAATATTCTGCCAAGAGCGATATTGTGACCGGTCCGCAAGTAAATACGGACATTGAACCTCTATTGAAGAAAGGATACATAGGCAGTCTTTTCCATGCCACTTCTTCTGCCGCCATCCGCAAGACACAAGAGACGGCACTAGCGGAATCCCGGTTGAAGATTCCAGTGCTCTTTGCTTTCGATGTGATACACGGTTTTAAAACGATATTCCCTATTCCTTTGGCCGAGTCGTGTGCCTGGGACGCCGAACTGGCAGAAAGAAGTGCGTCCATTGCCGCTGCCGAAGCTTCGGCAGTGGGTGTTAACTGGACTTTTGCCCCCATGGTGGACATTTCACGTGATGCACGTTGGGGACGGGTAATGGAAGGCTCTGGTGAGGATCCTTATCTGGGTTCATTGCTCTCTGCCGCACGTGTACGCGGTTTCCAGGGTGAGAAGCCCGAAGACTTGATGCGGCTGGACAAGATGCTGGCTTGCGCCAAACACTTCTGTGCATATGGTGCTGCTGAAGCTGGTCGTGATTATAATACGACTGATGTGTCTGAGCGCTCTTTGCGCGATATTTATTTCCCGCCTTTCAAGGCTGCCAAAGATGCGGGTGTGGCTACTTTCATGACTGCCTTCAATGAGATTTCCGGTGTGCCTTGCACTTCCAGTAAATTCCTTTATCAGGATGTGCTTCGTGATGAGTGGGGGTTCAACGGTTTTGTAGTGACGGATTATACGGCTATCAATGAGCTTGTTCCCCATGGCGTGGCACGCGACGAGGCTCATGCCGCCGAGTTGGCTGCCAATGCGGGCATCGAGATGGATATGACCGGAGGTGTGTTTCATGCACATCTGCTGCAAGCCGTGAAAGAGGGCAAGGTGAACGAAGAAACCATTGATAATGCCGTACGCCGCATTCTGGAGATGAAATTCCTTTTAGGCATTATGGACGATCCTTACCGCTATCTGAATGAGGAGCGTGAGAAGGCTACTATCATGAAACCCGAGTTCTTGGAAGCAGCGCGCGATGCTGCTCGTAAGTCGGTAGTATTGTTGAAGAATGAGAATAACTTTTTCCCGATACAACCCTCCGAACGTAAGACTGTAGCTTTGATAGGCCCTATGGTGAAAGAACGTAACAGTGTGAACGGTGGTTGGGGTGGACGGGGAGACCGTCAACGGAGTGTCACTCTTTTTGAAGGGTTGGAAAAAAAGTACGGAAACTCGAACGTACGTTTTCTTTATGCCGAAGGCTGCGATCTTCGCAAGCCTGGAACTGCAGGATTTGCACAAGCTGTGTCCGTGGCTCGTCAGGCAGATGTCATTCTGGTTGCTGCCGGTGAAGACCAGAACTGGAGTGCCGAGGCTGCTTGCCGCACGGACATCACCCTGCCTGCTTCGCAGCGCGACTTGCTGAAGGAACTTAAGAAAACGGGTAAGCCCATCGGATTGGTATTGATGAACGGTCGTCCGCTGGAACTTACTTGGGAGGACGAGAATATGGATGCTATTCTCGAAGCCTGGTATCCGGGCACGATGGGTGGTCATGCCATTGCCGATGTCATCGCAGGCGACTATAATCCTGCCGGAAAGCTGACAATGAGTTTTCCACGTTCGGTGGGGCAGCTCCCGCTTTACTATAACCACAAGAACACCGGACGACCGCTTCCTCCGGACAATCCGAAGATGGACTACAAGTCTTCTTATATTGACTGTCCCAATTCTCCGCTTTATCCTTTTGGATATGGCTTAAGTTATACTAGCTTTGAGGTGGATAACTTGAAATTGGACAAGGAGGAGCTGAAAAAGGGGGAAACACTTACCGTTACAGTGGATGTAGCCAATATCGGTAAAGTCGGTGGTGAAGAGGTGGTACAGCTTTATATTCGCGACCTTGTGGGAAGTGTGACTCGTCCGGTGAAAGAATTGAAGGGTTTTCAAAAGCTGTATCTCAAGGCTGGCGAGAAGAAGTCGCTGACATTTGTGCTGACTGAAGAAGACCTTGCCTTTTGTGGTGCTGATATGAAGATGCAGGTGGAACCGGGGGAATTCCGGCTCTGGGTAGGAACATCGTCGGCAGATGAGCGGAATGAATCTGTTTTTACGTTGATATGATAAATTGAAAAATCTTATAAATCATTGAAGATGATGAATCATAAACTATCTTTAGGACTTGCCATGCTTCCATTGGTTCCTGCTGTTCAGGCTCAGGAACAAAGCAGACAAGACGGTGAACGTCCTAACATTATTTTTATCATGAGTGATGACCATGCACAGCAGGCTATGAGTATCTATGGTCATCCTATAGGTAAAGTGGCACCTACTCCTAATATTGACCGTATCGGGCAGGAAGGAGCTGTGTTCTGGAATAATTATTGCTGCAATTCTATTTCAGGCCCCAGTCGCGCCGCGATACTTACTGGCAAGCATAGCCATAAGAACGGCTTCATGAAGAATTGGGCACTAGGTTTCGACGGCTCTCAGCAGACGTTGCCTAAACTGTTGCAACAAGGCGGCTATGAGACTGCCGTCATCGGTAAATGGCATCTTATTTCCAAGCCGACGGGATTTGACCATTGGATGATTCTCAATGACCAAGGCGAATACTGTAACCCACAGTTCATTACCGAGGGGGACACTACTATTCATAAAGGATATGTGACCGACCTCATTACTCAATATTGTGAGGAATGGATGGACAACGGTCGTGACAAGAACAAGCCGTTCTTCCTGATGATGCACCACAAAGCCATTCACCGCAATTGGGTACCTGCCGAACGGCATTATCGTTTGTATGAACACGCCAAGTTCCCGCTTCCCGATAATTATTACGATGCCTATGAGGGACGTTACGCAGCACAGATGCAGAAGATGAGTATATACCGTGACATGTACGAAGGTCACGATTTGAAGATGGTTGCGGGTATCGATAGCGACAGCCTGCTCTTTGACCCTTGGCCGCACGCTTTCATGGGAACAATGACACCGGAAGAACGCCGCCGTTTCCTTGATGCTTACCGCGATCGAAATAATGAGTTCTATTCCAAGCCACGTTCATTTAAGGAAGTGGCTGAATGGAAATACCAACGTTACCTGCAAGACTACATGGCTTGTGTAGCAAGTGTGGACGAGAGTGTGGGCGAGATACTGGACTATCTCAAACGTACGGGGTTGGACAAGAATACGATTGTAGTCTATACCACCGATCAAGGCTTCTACTTGGGCGAACATGGCTGGTTTGACAAGCGTTTCATGTACGAAGAGTCTTTTGGTATGCCGATGGTGATGCGCTGGCCGGGACATATCAAACCGGGTACGCAAGTTACAGGTCTGACCCAGAACATCGACTTTGCTCCTACTTTCCTTGATATGTGCGGCATCTCCATTCCGCAGGACATGCAGGGCGTTTCGTTCAAGGAACTGGTGGAAAAAGGCAAGACACCGCGCGACTGGCGTAAGTCCTTGTACTATCACTATTATGAGTTTCCCGGCTTCCACAGCGTGCGTGCCCATTACGGTGTGAAGATGGAACGCTACAAGCTGATGCACTTCTACGTGGATGACAATTGGGAACTTTATGATCTCAAGACAGACCCTGAAGAGATGCACAATCTTTATGGGAAGAAGGGAATGGAGAAGATTACCACCGAACTGAAGGCTGAACTGGCACGCTTGCAAAAAGAATACGATGTGCCGCAGGAGTTATGCCGCTGAAAAGCTACCGGAAGACATATTGAACATTAATAACCTGATAATAAAGATAAAAGATAATGAGAAGACTGATTACTAATCTGCTGCTGGCATTATTATGCTTGGCGTCTCCCCTTTTGGCGCAGGACATGCGCATGGATACTTATTGTAATCCGCTGAATGTAGACTATACCTATATGATATACAATTCTTCGAAAGATATCTCCTACCGCTCGGGTGCCGACCCTGCCGTAGTAGAGTTTCGTGGAGAATATTATATGTTCGTTACCCGTACGCACGGCTACTGGCATTCTACGGATTTGCAAAACTGGAATTTTATCAATCCGGGGGAAAACTGGTATCCACAAGGTTGTAACGCTCCGGCGGCACATAACTACAAGGATTCAGTACTTTATGTCTGTGGCGATCCTTCGGGTGTGATGAGTGTGCTTTATACCGACAACCCCAAGTCGGGTAACTGGAAAGCCACTCCTGCCATCATCACCAACTTGCAAGACCCTGACCTTTTTCTTGATGATGACGGCAGTGCTTACATGTTCTGGGGCTCTTCCAACAAGTGGCCCATTCGCGGCATGAAGCTCAACAAGAACCATCGTTTCATACAAGAAGGCGAGAAGCTGGAACTTTTCAATCTCGACCCAGAGAAACATGGTTGGGAACGTTTTGGAGAAAATCATGCCGATACCGTGCTGGGCGGCTATATCGAAGGACCGTGGTTGACAAAGCACAACGGGAGGTATTACATGCAATATGCCGCTCCGGGCACTCAGTTCAATGTATATGCCGATGGTGTATATGTGGCCGACCATCCGATGGGACCTTATACCTATCAGAAACATAACCCCATTTCCTATAAGCCTGGCGGTTATATCAACGGTGCCGGTCATGGAAGTACGGTGCTCGGACCGGGTGGGCAATACTGGCATTTCGGTTCCATGGCTCTGCCCATTAATATGCACTGGGAACGCCGTCTCTGCATGTTCCCTACTTATTTTGACGAAGACGGCATCATGTATTGCGACACCCGTTTTGGTGATTATCCCCGTTATGCGCCTACTGTGCCTGGAAAGAAGGGTGAGTTCCGCGGCTGGATGCTTCTTTCTTACAACAAGCCTGCCAGATGTTCTTCGGCTGTAGAAGGTCATACTGCTGCCGGATTGACGGACGAGAATTGCAAGACTTATTGGCTGGCTTCTTCCAACGATGAAACACAGTGGGTGGAGATAGACCTTCAGGCACCTGCCACTGTAAACGCTATTCAGGTGAATTACAACGATTATAAGAGTGACATGTATGGCCGTTATCCCGGCCTACGCCACCGTTATACCATCGAAGGTTCTGTGGACGGCATCAACTGGACGCGCCTCGTCAACCGCAGCAATAGTTTCAAGGATACTCCGCACGATTACGTGGAATTGGAAACCCCTGCTCGGGTACGTTATGTACGTTACAAAAACATTCATGTTCCTACACCGCACCTTTCCATTTCTGCCATCCGTATTTTCGGTCTGGGCGAAGGTAAGGCGCCTGCTCAAGTGAAGACATTTGACCCTCACCGTCACGAAGATCGTCGTGACATCACGCTGACTTGGAAACCGGTGAAAGGTGCACAAGGATACAACATCCTTTGGGGTATTGCGCCGGACAAGCTTTACAGTTCTTGGATGGTGTATGGTGACGAGTGTAGGCATCTGATGAAATGTCTCTCTACCGACCAGGAATATTATTTTGCTATCGAAGCTTTCAATGAAAGCGGTGTATCTCAAATTTCTGCCGTTAAAGAAGTGAGATAATGTGTTGTAAAATGAGGGTGTGCCATCAACCGTTTTGACACACCCTCATTTGTCGTTTTATGTGTATTTTGTTTATTGTCAGCTTAATAAAACTATGGATAAAAAGTCGTATTGCATCGCTTGGTTGATGTTGTTGTTCGTCGGTTCATTACATGCACAATATCGTACTACTACCTACTGTAACCCTCTTAATCTGGACTATACTTATCCTTTTCACAATTCCCATTTGGGCAAGTCCTATCGTTCGGGTGCCGACCCTGCTGTAGTGGAGTTTCGGGGGGAGTATTATATGTTCGTTACCCGTTCCTGGGGTTACTGGCATTCCAAGGACTTGCTGAATTGGGACTTTATTACTCCCGAAAAATGGTATTTCGAAGGTTGCAATGCTCCTGCTGCCCATAATTATAAAGATTCCGTACTCTATGTTTGTGGGAATCCATCCGGAGCCATGAGCATACTTTATACCGATAATCCCAAACGGGGGGACTGGAAGGCAGTGCCATCGGTACTCCACGACCTTCAGGATCCTGCCCTTTTCATTGATGATGATGAACGTGCTTATATGTATTGGGGGTCTTCCAACCGTTGGCCTATCCGTGGTAAGGAACTTGATATGAAGAATAAATTCCTGCCGATAGCGAAAAAGCCGGATTCACTGCTCTTTCTCCGTCCTGACATTCATGGGTGGGAACGTTTTGGCGAAAATCATACCAGTGACATCAAGCCATTCATCGAGGGTGCGTGGATGACGAAACACAATGGGAAATATTATTTGCAATATGCCGCTCCGGGCACTCAGTTCAATGTGTATGGTGACGGTGTTTATGTAGGAAAATCTCCTTTGGGTCCCTTTCAGTATGCGGCTCATAATCCGTTCTGCTACAAGCCGGGAGGATTTGCTACCGGTGCCGGGCATGGAAGTACGGTTTGTGGTCCGGGAGGAATATACTGGCATTTCGGTACAATCCATCTGTCCATTAATTATAAGTTTGAGCGTAGGTTATGTATGTTTCCTACATTTTTTGATGAAGACGGTGTGATGTACTCTGATACTTACTTCGGTGACTATCCTCACTATTCTCCCGACCAGGTTTCGCGACAGACGACAAGCGGTGGTTTCCGGGGCTGGATGTTGCTTTCTTATGGCAAACCCGTGAAGGCTTCTTCGCAATTGGAAAGTTATCCGGTGGAAAATGTGACGGACGAGAACTTGAAAACCTTCTGGGTGGCCGGAAAAAATGACGATAAGCAATGGGTGGAGATAGACCTTGAAGAAGTGAGTGACGTGT
The DNA here is from genome assembly GCF_003602735.1 of Bacteroides sp. AF39-16AC. NCBI lineage: Bacteria > Pseudomonadati > Bacteroidota > Bacteroidia > Bacteroidales > Bacteroidaceae > Bacteroides > Bacteroides sp. AF39-16AC. Next base: position 168,490 of record NZ_QTLN01000006.1, read on the forward strand.
ATGCCTTGCAACTGAATTTCTTTGACTATGAGGAAACCGGATTTTGGGGACGTATGCCAAACCTCCGGCAACGCTATCTTGTAGAAGCTTCGGTGGATGGTGCCCGTTGGCGGGTATTGGTGGACTATCGCAACAGTTTCCGTGATGCCCCTCATAATTACATAGAACTGGATCAACCGATAGAAGCACGCTATATTCGTTATCGCCACCATTACGTGCCGGGCAAGAATCTGGCAATGGGGGATATTCGCGTGTTCGGTTTGGGACGTGGGAAAAAACCGGCTACGGTAAAAGGTTTTACGGTAGTGCGTGAAGCGGACGAACGTAATGCCCGCATTTCTTGGAAAGCGGTGAAGGGTGCGCAAGGCTATAATGTATTGTGGGGTGTTGCTCCTGATAAATTGTATAGTTCGTGGATGGTATATGGCGATAATTCATTAGACTTACGTGCCCTCACGGTGGGACAAAAATATTATTTTGCCATCGAATCGTTTAATGAAAATGGTATTTCGCAACGTGTCTTTCTTCGAGAGGCGCACTGATTGTATAAAATGAACAGTAATGAAACAGATAATACACTCTTTTTTATATGGTAGTGCCGTTTGGGCTGCTTGTACTGTATCGCAGGAGGTCAAGGCCGGTGGGATCCCTGTCTCTACCACAGAGGATGGAGATGCTGTTAGCCCAAACATTGTTTGTGTGGTATGTGAAGACATCGGTCCTTGGCTGCACTGTTTCGGTGACAGTGTGGCAGTGACTCCGACTATTGACGCCCTTGCGGCAGAGGGTATACGCTATACCAGCATTTATGGGACAGTGGGTGTTAGTGCTCCTTCGCGTGCGGCACTTATTACGGGAATGTATCCCACGCATATCAATGCCAACTATATGCGTACGCAAGGGGGGCAGATTGCACGTCCACCGGCGGTAACCGGTTACGATATTGTGTTACCCGAGGGAATAAAGTGCTATACCGAGCTGTTGCGTGCCGCTGGCTATTATTGTACGAACAACCCGAAAACCGACTATCAGTTTCTACCGCCTTTGACCGCTTGGGACGAATGTGGCAGGCAGGCGCATTGGCGCAACCGTCCTAAAGGGATGCCTTTTTTCGCTATATTCAATACCCTTGCCTCGCATGAGCAAAAGGTGTGGGAAAGTGCGAAGGATACGCTTTACGTCTCTCCCGACGATGTGGTGTTGCCACCCTATTATCCTGAGGACAGCATTGTGCGCCGCGATATTGCTGTCATGTACAGCAATATTTACCGCATGGATTGTTTTGTCCGCCAGATGATTGATGAATTGAGGGCGGCAGGCGAGTGGGATAATACCATTCTTATCTTTTATTCGGATAATGGTGGACCGCTTCCTCGGCAGAAACGTGAAATAACAGAGGTTGGTACCCATATTCCTCTCATTATCCGTTATCCGGACGGACGGTTGGCCGGCAGTATTGATGATGGACTTCGCAGTGTCATTGACATTCCACCAACGATTCTTTCATTGGCGGGTATCAAGCCTCCTGCCTATATGGATGGCAAGGCATTTGCTGGGAAATATGCTTCGCCATCGCGGCGCTATGTTTTTGCCGCACGTGACCGTATGGATAAGTGTTATGACCAGCAGGGGGGCGTACGTGACCGCCGTTATCGTTATATCTGTAATTATACTCCCAATCAGCCCGGCTATCAGCCGGTAGGATTTCGTCTGAACATGCCGATGATGCGCCGTATGCTTCAACTCCATGAAGAAGGCGCGCTCGATGAGAATCAGGAAAGCTGGTTTGTTTGGCCCCGTCCGCGTGAAGAGTTCTATGATTTGGAGAAAGACCCTCATGAGATGTGCAATCTGATTAATGATCCGGCTTACCGGAAATACATTGACCGTTTGCGGAAGGTGTATCGGCAGTGGGAAAGGAAATATTGGCAATGTCGTCCGCTGACAGAACCGGAAATAGTACAAACTATGTGGCCGGACGGTGTACAGCCGCTCGTGTCAGCTCCGCAGATTGTACAAAAGGGGGGGCAGGTTAAGCTGGAGTGTTCCACTCCTGGAGTCTCTTATGCCTATCAGTTGAATGGTCGGGGACGGAATGGAGAGAAACATTGGAATCTATATGTTGAGCCGTTTGTTGTCCATAAGGGAGACCGGGTGGCAGTGCAGGCTTTCCGGGTGGGATATAAGAAGAGTGAGATAGTAGACTTTTTAATTGAACATTAATTTTGTAGGATATGAAGAATACAGTTTGTACAGCCTTGATGCTGTTGATGTCTGTGTGTATGTATGCGCAGGAGTTGTATGGAGAGTATGAAAAGAAAGTGTATGTCTCTTCGCAGGGAGATTCGTTGAAGTACCGTTTGCTGCGTCCCGAAGCAGAAAAGGCAGGGAAGAAATATCCGTTGGTGCTTTTTCTGCATGGTGCGGGCGAACGAGGAGATGATAATCAGAAGCAATTGGTGCATGGTGGGCAGATGTGGCTCAATCCGGTGAACAGAGAGGAATATCCGGCTTTTGTATTGGCTCCCCAGTGTCCTAAGGAAGATTATTGGGCTTATGTGGGTCGTCCCAAGTCGTTTGTACCTGGAGAAATGCCCGAGGTACAGGAGCCTACGCGTATATTCCGCACATTGAAGGAGTTGCTGGATACCTATTTGGCTATGCCCCAGGTGGATAAAGACCGGATTTATGTGATGGGACTTTCCATGGGCGGTATGGGGACGTTTGATTTGGCGATACGTTATCCCGAAGTTTTTGCCGCAGCCGTTCCCATCTGCGGTATTGTGAATCCGGCAAGGCTTTCTGCCGCCAAAGACGTGAAGTTCCGTATTTATCACGGAGATGCCGATAACATTGTTCCGGTAGAAGGTTCGCGTCAGGCTTACAAGGCCTTGAAGGCTGCTGGTGCCGATGTTGAGTATATCGAATTCCCCGGAGTCAATCATGGCAGCTGGACACCGGCGTTCAATGATTCTGAGTTTATGGGTTGGCTGTTTAATCAGAAGAAAAAATGATGAGGATATTGTCTGTTATCGGAGCGCTCTTTTTAGGGGGCGCTTTTTTTACTTCTTGCACCACTTCTGGTAGGGTAAGTACTTTTGTGGTCTTACCGGATACGCAGACTTATCTGGAACAATGTCCGGAGGTCTTTGATTCGCAAGTGGACTGGTTGGTTGCCAACCGTAAGAAAATAGATGCCGTGTTCCAAGTGGGAGATTTGACACAAGATAATTCTCCGGTGGAATGGGCGTATATGCAGAAAGCTTTTCATCGTATCAGCCAAGCGGGAATACCTTATTCTGTCGTGTGGGGAAATCATGATATTGGCAGTAAGCCCGGCAAGTTTTCGGACGTGCATAACACTGCAATGGCCAACAAGTATTTCCCTCTTTCTGACTATAAGCAGAAGAGTTATTGGGGAGGCAGTGCGGATGGAAAGACATTGGATAACTATTACATAAACCTTAGGTCGGGCGATACCGATTGGCTGGTCTTGAATCTGGAATTCGGACCTTCCGATGAGGCTCTGCAATGGGCCGATTCCATAGTGGGTATTCATCCGGATAAGCTTGTCATATTGAATACACACGCCTATTTGTATTGTGACAGTACGTTGCATGACGGGAAAGACTGGTGGCGTCCTCAAGGATATGGCATCGGCAAAGAGCCCGGGCGCACAGTGAACGATGGCGCTGGAATCTGGAAGAAATTGCTTCTCAGACATCGCAATGTGATAGCTGTCTTTTGTGGGCATGTCTTGAAAAGCGGAGTTGGCACGCTGGTCTCTATAGGGAAAGAGGGGAATAAAGTGTATCAGATGCTGGCAAACTATCAGCGTGGTGTGGAAGGCAGTAAATTGGGAGGTGAGGGCTACTTACGCATTGTAACTTTTAACCGGAAGACAAGGGAGATAGATGTGAAGACCTATTCGACTTGGAATAAAGCCTATCACCCCTCCGAACATCATAACTTTAAGTTCAGAGAGGTGGACTTTGACGAATATCTGCGCTGAGACTTAAGTCCTTTCAGCGTAATCTCCGTTACTTTTTATCAGTTCTATCAGCTTTTCTACCGCCTCTTCTTCGGGAATGTTCTTTTCGATGCACTCCTTCTTCTTGTAGAGGCTGATTTTGCCTCGTCCGGCGCCTACATAGCCATAATCAGCATCGGCCATTTCTCCGGGGCCGTTGACAATGCATCCCATGATTCCTATCTTGAGTCCTTTCAGATGGCCGGTGGCTGCCTTGATACGGGCAATGGTACTTTCCAGATCGTAGAGGGTGCGTCCGCAGCCGGGACAAGAGATGTATTCGGTCTTGCTGGTACGTACACGTCCGGCTTGCAGGATGCCGAAGGCGGTGGCATCCACTACTTTGCCGCTTATGGTTTCTCCCTGGTTGAAGAGAAGGATACCGTCACACAGACCGTCGAAGATGAGTGCTCCCATATCTGCAGCCGCTTTGATTTGCAGATTTTCCAGTTCGCTCTCTGCGTAGTGCTCAAAGAAGACTACCGGGTTTTTTAGGCCTTCCTTCATCATCTGGTGTACTAGAGCGCGTTGTTCGCCCAACCGGTTGGGGTGATTGCTTTGCGAAACCAATACGACTTCCGGATGATACTTCAGGCAGGCGATGGCTTCGTCATTCAGCCCCATATACGTGATGAAGAGGAATTTCAAAGAAGCGCCGCAGCTGCTTAGGAAAGGAAGCTGGTCTCCTTTAAAGGCGGGCCAGGCATTGTCCGGTTTTGTCTCGCTGTTGCTTTGTTCCATCCAGACATCGGCATCGATGATGCATTGCATGCCTTCCGGAAGTTGTTTAGGGATGGAACGTCCCGTATAGATATAGTCCGGCACGAATTGCGGATTGAAGTCCATGTCCCCGTCCAGGCGTGCGGCAATGACCACGGGCAGATTGTCTCCGCCGATATTGTGTACGGCGGCAGTCTCGCGGCGGGTGGGAGAGAGATAATTGAATTCCGGCACATCTGCTCCGGGGATATAAGGATGGTCGTGGCGCTGCACGATATAGTCCACCAATTTGCGGGCTACGGGGATTTCCGCCTCCGGAGCTTCGCTCAGGGAAACCCGGATGGTGTCACCCAAGCCGTCTGCCAGCAGGGCGCCGATGCCCAAGGCCGATTTGATGCGTCCGTCTTCTCCGTCTCCGGCTTCCGTTACACCGAGATGCAGCGGGAATCGCATACCTTCCTGCTCCATGACGGCTGCCAGCAAGCGTACTGTCTTTACCATGACCACTGTATTGGATGCCTTGATGGAAATGACCACATCCGTGAAATTCTCTTGTACGCAGATGCGCAGAAACTCCATACAAGATTCCACCATGCCTTCCGGTGTATCGCCATAGCGCGACATGATGCGGTCGGATAATGAACCGTGGTTCACGCCGATGCGGATGGCAGTATGGTTCTCCTTGCAGATATTAAGGAAGGGGACAAAGCGGTCGTGTATCTTCTGCAACTCCTGAGCATACTCTTCATCGGTATACTCCAAATGTTTGAAAGTACGTGCTGCATCCACATAGTTTCCCGGATTGATGCGTACTTTTTCTACATACTGTGCTGCCACGTCCGCTACCTTCGGGTTGAAGTGAATGTCGGCCACAAGCGGCACCATATATCCGTCCTGGCGTAGGCCTATGTTGATATTCATCAGGTTTTCAGCCTCTTTGATGCCTTGGGCCGTGAGGCGTACATACTCTCCTCCGGCGTCGACAATACGTTTGGCTTGCGCCACACTGGCTTCTGTGTCCTGCGTAGCGGTGTTCGTCATACTTTGTATGCGGATAGGATTGGAGCCGCCCATAGGGGTGGCTCCGATGTTTACTTCTGATGTTTCCCGTCGGGAATAGTTGAATAAATCCACGGTAATAAGTGATTAGCGTTTAGTGATAAGTGATTAGTGATAAGGGATAAGTGACTATATCTCATCTTACTAATCCCTTATCCTTAATCCCTAATCCCTCAATTAGTCTTGTGTTCGTACTTCACTTCCTTCAAGTCCTCATTTGCCTTGACTATTTTCTTTTTCAGCCCTTCTTTATAGGCGGCGAATGTTTCAGCCAATGAGGAATCGCTCAATGCCAGCATCTGTACGGCAAGGATGGCAGCGTTCATGGCACCATTAATGGCAACGGTGGCTACTGGTATGCCCGGAGGCATCTGGATGATGGAGTAGAGTGCGTCTACGCCATCGAGTGCGGACCCTTTTACGGGAACCCCGATTACCGGCAGTGTGGTGTTGGCAGCAATGACGCCGGGCAGGGCGGCAGCCATACCGGCAGCGGCAATAATCACTTTAATGCCGCGTTGGCGGGCATTCTTGGCAAATTCCTCCACTGCTTCCGGTGTGCGGTGAGCAGAGAGAGCGTTCATTTCGAACGGTACATGCAGGTCATTGAGCAATTGCGCGGCCTTCTCCATAACGGGGAGGTCGGAAGTGCTGCCCATGATGATGCTAACGATTGGAGACATGAATCATTAAATTATTAAAGGGTTAATTTTATAAGGGTTAGGGATTAACGATTAGGGGTTAGGGACTGCGCTATCATTCCATCCGGTGTTAATCGCTAACCCCTAATCCCTAATCTTTTCATTTCATTTCATTCGTTTATCAGCGCTTTGTAGGCTTCGGCATCCAGCAGGCTGTCGAAGTCGGCATCAGCGGCGGGTTTGATTTTGATGAGCCAGCCTTCGCCGTATGGGTCCTGGTTTACCAGTTCCGGCTGGTCGGCAAGGGCTTCGTTTTGCTCCAGAATCTCACCGGTTACGGGCAGGAAGAGGTCTGATATGGTTTTTACTACTTCGATGGTACCGAACACTTCGTCGGCAGCCAATGTTTCACCTTCGGTCGGGATGTCGACAAACACAATGTCACCCAGTTGCTCTTGTGCATAATCGGTAATACCTACATAGGCTACATCACCTTCCAGGCGAATCCATTCGTGTTCTTTGGTGTACTTTACATTAGTCGGGAAGTTCATGATCATTAGTTTTTAAGGGTTGATACTATGTAAATTAAAAGTTGAAAATTAAAAATTAAACAAGGCTCTTAAAAGAGGAAGATTCGGAACAGTATGTTGCTCAGCGGGTGGAGTACCAGCAACGAGCAGATAAGCCCTACGGCAAAGCCTCCCATAACTTCGCCCAGTGTGTGGTGTCGCAGGATGATGCGGGCGGTGCCCAGCACGCCAGCCACCAGTATAAAGAGGCATAGCCACCATACGGGATTGTAGCTGAACAAGGCGCTGAAAGCTACCAGTCCGCCAATTACGGCTCCGGCGCCTGCCATGTGTTCGCTCAGTTTCCATTTTAAGTTGACAATGACGCAGATTATCATCACTACCAGGGCGGAGAGTATGATACCGGTCATGTACCACGGGATATTGAGCCGGTGCATCATGAGCAGGCAGAATACATAAGAAGTGATGGTCAGAATAAAGGGAATGTATCTCCTTTTTCGTTCCACCAGTTCTTCCGGACTGAAACCGTTGATTTTGCGGAAGATGAAGATAGTCAGTGTAGGCATCAGGATGGTGAAGCAATACACCACGCCCAATACTATCAACTTGTACTGCAACGGCATGATGCGCAGGTACGAGAATATAAACAGAACCAGAAATGCCAGGAAAGGGATGGAGAACGGTGTGAATACCGCCGAAATCACTTTCGCTGTTCTGATTAAAGTTTTATCTGCTATAATATGCTCTTCCACAACCTAATTTTATTTACGATTTGACTATTTACAATTTACTATTTGAATGCACTAATCTTTAAACCTTAATCCCTAATCGCTCATCCTTTTCTCTCATCTTCTCAGTCTTGCCACGGGGATATTCATCTGTTGGCGATACTTTGCCACCGTGCGGCGGGCTATGGGATAGCCTTTCTCCTTCAGCAGCTCGGTCAGTTCGTCATCGGTCAGAGGCTTTTTCTTGTCCTCGTTGTCAATGCACTCTTTGAGTATCTTGCGTATTTCGCGTACAGACATCTCTTCGCCGTCTTCGGTTGTGTAGCCGTCGTTGAAGAAGAATTTCAGCGGGTAGATGCCGTAGTTGGTCTGTACATACTTGCTGTTACTCACACGGGAGATGGTCGAGATGTCCAACCCGGTACGTTCGGCAACATCTTTCAGAATCATGGGGCGGAGCAATGACTCGTCTCCTTCGAGGAAGAAAGGACGTTGCAGGTCTATGATGGCCTGCATGGTAGTCATCAGCGTATTCTGGCGTTGCTTCACGGCATCGATGAAACCTTGTGCGGCATCCATTTTTTGTTTGAGGAACATCATGGCTTCACGGGATTCCTTAGACTGGTTGGCCCGGTTCTTGGTGTGTTCTTCCACCATCTCGGTGAAGTCGCGGCTCATGCGCAGTTCCGGCACGTTGCGGTTGTTCAGTGTCACGTTGATGGTACCGTCGTCATAAGTGTCTACCAGGAAGTCGGGCACAATCTGCTGCATGTTCTTGCCGATGGCTTCGCCGAGCGAGGCACCGGGACGGGGATTCAGCTTGCAGATTTCCTTAACGGCTTGTTGCAGGGTATCTTCGCTGATACCTAATTTCTGCATAATCTTGTCCCAATGCTTGCGGGTGAACTCTTCGTAGCACTGGGTAAGAATATCTTCTTCTATATAGTATTGTGGAGGCGAGGGCATGGGCCGTTGCGCTTCCTTACGTCGAATCTGGATGAGCAGGCACTCTTGTAGGGTGCGGGCGCCCAGACCGGCGGGGTCGAAGTCTTGTATAATCTTCAATACTTCTTCCAGCTCTTCGGGAGAAGCGTCGATACCGGCGTAGATGGCGAGTTCGTCGCTGATGCTGTCCAATGATTTGCGCAGCAGGCCATCGTCGTCCAGCGAGCCGATGAGATATTCGGCCAGTTCGCGCTGGTGCGGAGTCAAGTCCTGCTCGCCGAGCTGCTGGCGCAAGGTTTCATAGAAGGAGGTGGCGTCGGAGAAAGGAATTTCTTCTGCCTGCTCCCCTTTGCTGCGGTTGTTCTCCTGCAGCTTGTAGTCGGGGATATCGTCTTCGTTCAGATAATCGCTTAAAGAATCATAGCTAGTGTCTCCACCATCTTCTGAGCCGGTTTCCGCATCGGGTGTGTCGGGGTATTCGTCGCCGGGAGTATCCTCCTTACCCTCTTCCAGTGCCGGATTTTCCAGAAGTTCGGCACGTACGCGGTCCTCTAGTTCCACGGCGGGAAGTTCCAGCAGCTTTACCACCAGAATTTGTTGCGGCGACAGCGTTTGTATCTGCTGTTGCGCTTGGGTCTGTACTTGTCGGGAGCCTTGTGCCATATTTTTATAAATTATTCAATGCACTCATTGTGCATCTTCTTTCAGATATTTACCGCAAAAATAGTGAATAGTTCGATAACACGAAACCTCTCTGATGATATTTAACAAGAAAAGAGAAAACAAGCTTTTGCCAACGCGGTGGCAAAACTTTGCCAAAGGCTTGAAAAACGTTGGCAAAATAGTCTTCTGATTATGAACTATATAGATTAATCTCCTTTTTGTATTATCTTCTTTCAAAGATTATCTATATCTTTGTCCTATAACTACTAAAACAAGGAATGTTATGTTTGCTAAAGAAACGTATGTGCAGCGCAGGGCCCAGCTGAAAAAAACGATAGGCTCCGGAGTGTTACTGTTTTTGGGTAACGATGAACAAGGTTTGAACTATGAGGACAATACTTTTCGTTACCGCCAGGATTCCACTTTTCTCTACTATTTTGGCTTGTCGTTTGCCGGGCTGTCAGCTCTCATCGACATAGATGAAGATAAAGAAATCATTTTTGGCGATGAGCTGACCATCGACCATATTGTCTGGATGGGTACCCAGCCCACCCTTCACGAAAAGGCTTCTGCTGTGGGAATTTCCGAAACCCGTCCTTTTGCCGACATCGTCGGTTATCTGCACAAGGCTGTACAGAAGGGACAGACCATCCATTATTTGCCCCCTTATCGTGCCGAGCATAAGTTGAAACTGATGGACTGGCTGGGTGTTCCTCCGGCACGTCAGGAAGGGTCTGTGCCGTTTATCCGTGCGGTGGTGGCACAGCGCAACTACAAGTCGGCAGAAGAAATAGCGGAAATAGAAAAGGCATGCGACGTGACTGCTGACATGCACATCACCGCAATGAAGGTGCTTCGTCCGGGCATGTACGAATACGAGGTTGTGGCCGAAATGAACCGTATCGCCGAGATGAACAACTGCGAGCTGTCTTTTGCCACGATTGCTACTGTCAACGGCCAGACCCTGCATAACCACTATCACGGCAACCGGGTGCAACCGGGAGACCTCTTCTTGATTGATGCCGGCGCCGAGCTGCCTTCGGGTTACTGTGGTGACATGTCGTCTACCGTGCCGGCGGACAAGACTTTTACTCCACGCCAGCGTGCCGTTTACGAAATCCAGAACGCCATGCATCTGGAGTCTGTTAAAGCGCTTCGCCCGGGCATTCCCTATATGAAGGTGTACGAGCTTTCCGCCCAAGTGATGGTGGAGGGGCTGAAAGAGCTGGGGTTGATGAAGGGCAATGCCGAAGATGCCGTGCGCGAAGGGGCGCATGCCTTGTTTTATCCCCATGGACTGGGTCATATGATGGGGTTGGATGTGCACGATATGGAGAACCTGGGTGAGCTCTGGGTAGGCTATGACGGTCAGCCCAAGAGTACGCAGTTCGGCCGCAAGAGCCAGCGTCTTGCCATCCCTCTGGAACCGGGCTTTGTGCATACGGTTGAGCCGGGCATCTACTTCATCCCCGAGCTGATTGACTTATGGAAAGGAGAGAAGAAGTTCATGGACTTCATCAACTACGATAAGGTGGAAGAATACCGCAATTTCGGCGGCATCCGTAATGAGGAGGATTATCTGATTACCGAAACGGGAGCACGTCGCTTGGGCAAGAAAATTCCGTTGACACCGGAAGAGGTGGAAGCGTTGCGTTGACAACCACATCCTTAATATACACAGAGAGCCGTTTGTCCCGATAATGCCGGTGGCAAGCGGCTCTCAAATTTAGGGGTCATACAGATTGTATTATGTATGGTTTATGCGTGCAGTTCCAGTACGAACCGTGCTCCCTTGTTGTAGCTGCTGTCTAGTGTCAAGCTGCCGTTCATCTTGGTGGCAATCAGTGAGCAGATGGGGAGTCCCAGGCCGTCGCCTTGCGTCAGGTCTTTCACTTCGGTGAAAGGCTTGAAGATGTTTTCGCGTTGCTCCTCGGGGATACCGCAACCGGTGTCGCTGATGATGAACTGGTGGGTGTGCGCACCGCGTTTCTTGAAGTCCAGCCATATTTTTCCTCCGGCAGGGGTGTACTCGGCGGCGTTTTCCAACAAATGCAGCAAGACGCGTTCCAGTTGCTCAGGGTTGATTTTCACATTCAATTTGGGGGCATTCACGGTCAGGGTGACATCTTCTTGTGTCATTCCTTTGATTTTGTCCATGATGCCTTCACAGAAAGTGGAGATATTCTTCTCCTGCACTTCGTAGGGTTCGGACAAGGTGGTTTCCAATTCGGACAGTTCCTGGATATGGTTGGAGAATGCATGCAGGGCTTTTACGCCCGGCAGTGAGGCGTCGAGCGTGTCCAGTGTCGGTTCCATTTGGGCGGAAATGTTCTGGATAAATTTGGTTTTCAGCTCATTGTGCTCATTAGCAATGCTGATGGCCTTCTTCTGTTTACGGGTGAGGATGATGAAACGCAGCAATACGATGGCGCCGAATACCAGTGCGGCGGCAAGGATGGCGGCGAGTATGCAAAGCCCGATGATGATGTACTGCTTGGCGCTTAGGGAATCATCTTTCTCCTGGATAGTGGCCAGGCTTTCATCGTATTTCTTCTTCAGGGCGTTCAGTTCCTCTTGGGCGGTAAGCGCCTTTACGGAGTCGGTCCATAGGATGTACTTGTCGTAGGTGCGTGCCACCAGTCCGGCATTGTTTGCTTTGCGGGCGATACTGATAAGAGTCTTGTAGCATTCGTCTACTTTGGCGTAGTTCTTCTGTTCCTTATATTGCCCTATCAGGCGGTTGGTAGCCGCATCACCTTGTGTGTTCATGCCGAAGGTGTAGTAATAGTTGGCCTGCGTATAAAGCAGGTCGTTGCTCAGAGAGTCGTTGTGAGAGGCTTTGGCGGTCTCTTCCAGTTTGGTCAGCTGTTCCTTGGCGCGTGCGGGATTTTTCAGGTTGATGTACATCTGCAGGCGTTCCTTGTTGATGCGGAAACGTAGGTTGGGCATGGCCTTGCCCGTTTTCTGTTCGCCGGTTGCCACCACTTGCTCGGCACCGCGCAGCAGTTCAAAAGCTTCTTTATAGTAATTCTCCCGATGGTAGAGGGCGCTGGCATTGACGCCGCATTCCACTGCCTGGGCATACTTGTCTTGCGTGGCAAAGGCATTGTAGGCTTGCAGGAATAGATAGCGGGCTTTGATATATTCTTTTTTCGTAAGATTTTCTTGTGCTTGTTTCATCAATTCGTCTGCACGGTTTTGCGCATGGAGTTGAGTAAAGATGCAGAAAGTCGCTAAGAGAAGTATCGAAATAATTTTTTTCATGTGTACGTTTGTTTTATTTGCTCACAAAGTTAGAATAAAAACTTAGTATTTGAAGCTACTGCCTCCTAAAAATTCTCTCAATAAGGATGTCGGTGGAATTTCTTTGTCCTGCACGGGGGTGAAATATTTGATGAATTTCAGCAACCGGTAGGCTTCTGCGTATTCCGGACAGTTCCGTGGAACACTGGTAAGGATGGGCTCTGCGTGGCAGCGGAGCACGGCAAATTCGAACAAGAGGGCGGAGTTGAACATGACATCGGCATTTTCCTGGTAGGGGAATATCCATTTGTCCTCGCCGGCACGTACACTGGGCCAGCGTGAAATGGTCTCTTGTGCCGAGTAGCCGCGGTAGTTGAAGTCGCGGATGATGCGGCGCAGCAGGCGGTTGTCCGTGGTGGGAATCCAGTTGTGGTCGTCCAGCGAGATGGTGGTCAGGGCGGATACATAAATCTTGTATTTGCTGGCGGCGGGAATCTGTGGTGTCAGTTCAGGGTTCAGGGCATGGATTCCTTCCAGGATGAGGATGGTATGCTCGTCGATGCGAAGTTTGTCGCCCTTGTACTCTTTCTTCCCGAGGTTGAAGTTGAAGCGGGGCAGCTCCACTTCTTCGCCACGGAGCAATGCCTGCAGCTGGGTGTTGAAGAGTTCGAGGTCGAGGGCGTAGAGTGATTCGTAGTCGTAGTTTCCGTTTTCGTCGCGTGGGGTGTCTTCACGGTCTACGAAGTAGTTGTCCAGCGAGATGGGATAGGGACGCAGGCCGTTGGTCATCAACTGCACGCTGAGCCGCTTGCTGAAAGTCGTCTTTCCGGAGGACGATGGACCGGAGATGAGTACGAGCTTCACCCGGTTTCCGTTTTCGCCGCGGTGGTAGATGTCGTCAGCTATTTGGGCTATCTTTTTCTCCTGCAGGGCTTCGGCTACGTTGATGAGGTCGGTGGCATGGCCTGTCTCGCAAGCCAGGTTGAAGTCGCCCACGTTACTCAGCCCCATGATGTAGTTCCAGCGCAGGTGTTCCTTGAATACGTCGAGCATCTTCTCCTGTTTCACCACTTCTTCCAGTACATTCGGGTTCTCCTTGTTGGGGATACGCAGCAGCAGGCCGTCGTAATACTTCACGATGTCGAACAGCCAGATGAACCCGGTACTGGGCAGCAGGTTGCCGTAGTAGTAGTCTACGGTGTCGCCCAATGTGTAATAATAGGTATATAGCGAGCCGGAGGTTTCCAGCAGCTTAACCTTGTCGTTCATGCCCCGTTCGCTAAAGATACGCACAGCCTCGGTGGTGTGGCATTCTACACGATGGTAGGGGATGTTTTCGGCGATGATTTCCTGCATCCGTTTCTTGATGGCGGTCACATCTTCCAGCTCTATGGAACGGCCGATGCGCAAGTTACAGAAGTAACCTTTGGATACCGGATGCTCTACGAACAGTTTTCCTTCCGGAAACAGCTCGCTGACAGCTTTGTAAAGAATGAAGCAGAGGGAACGGACATAAGTGCGCATGCCTGAGGAGTCACGTATGTCGAGAAACTCTACATCCTTATTGTTGTATACACGGAAATTCAGTCCTTCGGAACGGTTGTTGACTTTTGCACTGACTACCTGATAGGGGAAATTTAGATTAAAACCGTAATAAATATCCAAAAGTGAGCTCCCTATAGGGAATTCTTTAGAAATATTATTATTTTTGCAACAAATTTGTAACATGTGTTTCATGATGTCTCGTTTTTAGTGGGTTGACACGTTAAATATAGGACATTATAACACGTGAAGGAATGAAACACCTTAAATAATTAAAGATGGAATATTCTTTTTATGATTTTTTAAAGCTACTCGGCTCATTGGCACTGTTTCTTTACGGAATGAAGATTATGAGTGAGGGGCTTCAAAAATTTGCCGGTGACAGACTGCGGAAAATATTGACCGCAATGACAACCAACAGAGTGACCGGTGTGTTGACGGGCGTGCTGATTACAGCACTTGTACAATCTTCCTCTGCAACCACGGTGATGGTTGTAAGTTTTGTCAATGCGGGGTTGTTAACGCTTTCACAGTCCATAGGTGTCATAATGGGTGCTAATATCGGTACGACTGTTACGGCATGGATTATTTCAGCTTTAGGTTTCAAGGTGGACATTGCCGCCTTTGCTCTTCCTCTTCTTGCTTTCGGCATTCCTCTCCTCTTCTCTCAAAAAAGTAACCGCAAGTCTGTCGGTGAATTTATTTTCGGTTTCTCATTCTTGTTCATGGGGCTTTCCTATTTGAAAAACAATGCTCCTGACTTGAGCCAAAATCCTGATATGCTGTCATTTGTGCAGGACTATACCGACATGGGCTTTATCTCCATACTCCTTTTTGTGGGTATCGGTACGGTGTTGACCATGATTGTGCAGGCATCTGCGGCAACTATGGCCATTACGCTTATTATGTGCGCCAACGGCTGGATTAGTTTCGAATTGGGGGCAGCACTGGTTTTGGGAGAGAATATCGGTACAACCATCACGGCAAACCTTGCGGCGCTGACCGGTAATACGCAGGCGAGGAGGGCTGCTTTGGCTCATTTGGTATTCAATGTGTTTGGTGTGATATGGGTGTTGTGTCTTTTCACCCCCTTTACCGAGGCTGTGTCATGGTTCGTAGAGAACGTGATGGGTACTAAAGATCCGGCTGTGGCCGTATCCTTCAAGCTTTCGGCATTCCATACTTGCTTCAATATCTGCAACGTGCTGATATTGATATGGTTCGTGAAGTTTATCGAACGTACGGTCTGTGCCATTATTCCAATGAAGGAGCAGGACGAGGAATATCGCTTGCGTTTTATCTCGGGCGGTATGCTTTCTACGGCAGAGCTGTCCATCCTGCAGGCAAGCAAGGAAATACATCTCTTTGCCGAACGTACCCGCCGTATGTTCGGAATGGTGCAGGACTTGCTGCATACGGAGAAGGATGATGATTTCAACAAAGTGTTCAGCCGTGTGGAGAAGTACGAGAATATCAGTGACAGCATGGAGCTGGAGATTGCCAATTATCTGAATCAAGTGTCCGAAGGGCGCCTGAGTTCGGAGAGTAAGTTGCAGATACGTGCCATGCTGCGTGAAGTGACGGAGATAGAGAGCATCGGCGACAGCTGCTATAACCTGGCACGTACCATCAACCGCAAGCGCCAGACCAATCAGGATTTCACCGAGAAGCAGTACGAGCATATTCATTTCATGATGAAGCTGACGGATGATGCCTTGGAGCAGATGATTGTCGTGGTGGAACATCCGGAGCATGCAGGCGCGGATGTGAACAAGTCCTTTAATTTGGAGAACGAAATCAATAATTACCGCAATCAGCTGAAGAACCAGAATATTTTGGATGTGAACAACAAGGAATATGATTACCAGATGGGTGTTTACTATATGGACATCATTGCAGAATGTGAAAAGCTGGGCGACTATGTGGTGAATGTAGTGGAGGCTAGCAGCGATATAAAAGAAAAGAAAGCGTCTTAGGACGCTTTCTCAAATTCTTCTTTGCCTACTCCACACAAAGGGCAAACCCAATCTTCGGGAAGGTCTTCGAAAGAGGTTCCCGGTTCTATTCCATTTTCAGGGTCGCCCAGTTCAGGGTCATAGACATAATCGCATACAGTGCAAATGTACTTTTCCATAAATTTCTTTTTTAGGTTTATTCTCCTATAATAACGTTTAAAAGCCCTTTTTGTTTTATTGTTGAACAAAAAAAGTTTATATTTGTTCTCTATTAAAACAACATTTTATGAAAATGACCGACAAGCTGTTCAGGGCGATTATGCGGAATCTGCACGCCTATGTACTGCTGATAAACCGCGACTTCACTGTATTCTACACCAATTACTACGATATTACCGGAGCTGTAAAGCCTGCCGAAACTGGACGGGTGGGAGATATTCTGCGCTGTAACAATGCCTTGTCGGCAGCAGGAGGTTGCGGCACTCACGATTTGTGTGAGCACTGCCCCGTGCGGAATGCCATAGAGAATGCCTTTGTGGTGCAAAAGAACTTCACGGATTTGGCAGCTATTCTGAATCTTAGGGATAGCGAAGGCAGAACTACGGAATGCAATGCTTATGTTTCCGGCGAGTATATGGAGATTGAGGACCGCGACTGCATGGTGATTACCGTGCATGACATTACCCGGCTGAAACAAGTGGAAGCTGAATTGAAACTGGCACGTGAGAAGGCAGAGAATGCCGACCGCTCCAAATCGGTGTTCCTGGCGAATATGAGCCATGAAATCCGTACCCCGCTGAACGCAATTGTCGGATTCTCGGAATTGCTGGCCTCTGCATCGACAGACGAGGAGAAGATACAGTTCCTGGAAATTGTGCAAAGTAACAATGAAATGCTGCAACAGCTGATTGCTGATATTCTGGACCTCTCGAAGATAGAAGCCGGAACATTGGAATTTGTGTTCTCGGATGTGGACATCAACCAGATGATGTTCGATTTGGAACAACAGTTCCGTATGCGGGTGGCCGAGTTGGGTAGTGGAGTGCAGATTGTCCGGGAGGCTTCTGAGAAGGAATATACCATGCATACAGACAGAAACCGGCTTGCACAAGTGGTATCCAATTTTATGACGAATGCCCTGAAGTTCACCCAGGAAGGCAGTATTACCCTCGGATTCAGACCCTATGAGGAAGGTCTCTATTTCTACGTAAAAGACACGGGAACCGGTATTCCCCAGGAAAAGTTGCCACATGTTTTTGAACGTTTCGTCAAGCTGAAGCAGGAAAAGAACGGTACCGGACTGGGACTCTCCATTTGCCAGACCATTGTCCGCAAATTGGGGGGCGAAATAGGCGTGGAATCGGAAGAAGGGGCAGGTTCGACTTTCTGGTTCACATTGCCGTGGGAGCCTGCAACCAGACCGAAACTGGTGAGGGAAAAAGAGAATCAATGACAGTCAATTAATCACTAATCATTATATAGGTATTGTTTTCCCGGATTATTATTGTATTTTTGCGTTCCAAAATTAAACCTAAAGACTTGCATGACTGCAATAAAGGATGATTATTATCATGTCGGACTGACCGACGAACAAGTGCGGAAGAGCCGCGACGAACATGGAGTAAATTTATTGACGCCTCCTAAACGGCCTTCCTTATGGAAATTGTATCTGGAGAAGTTTGAGGACCCCGTAGTAAGGGTATTGCTGGTTGCCGCTCTGTTTTCTTTGATTATTTCCATTGTAGAGAATGAATATGCCGAGACTATCGGCATTATAGTAGCCATTCTGCTGGCTACCGGTATCGGTTTCTTCTTTGAGTATGATGCCGGAAAGAAGTTTGACCTGCTGAATGCAGTGAACGAAGAAACTTTGGTGAAAGTAATTCGTAACGGACATGTGCAGGAGATTCCCCGTAAAGATGTAGTGGTGGGTGATATAGTGGTGCTGGAAACCGGTGAAGAGGTTCCGGCGGACGGTGAATTGCTGGAAGCCATTTCCCTGCAAGTGAACGAATCGAATCTGACCGGTGAGCCGGTAGTGACGAAAACTACCGTAGAAGCTGACTTTGACGAAGAGGCTACGTATGCTTCCAATCGCATTTTGCGCGGTACAACGGTGGTGGACGGACATGGCACCATGCGTGTGGAGGCTGTGGGCGATGCTACGGAAATCGGTAAAGTGGCACGTCAAAGTACCGAACAGAATACGGAACCTACTCCGCTGAATATTCAGTTGACCAAATTGGCCAATCTGATTGGAAAGATTGGCTTTTCCGTAGCGGGTCTGGCTTTTCTCATTTTCTTTGTAAAGGATGTGGTACTGGTCTATGACTTTTCTTCATTTCATACCTTCCGTGATTGGCTGCCGGCCTTGCAGGCTACTTTGCAATACTTTATGATGGCAGTTACCCTGATTGTGGTGGCTGTGCCCGAAGGCTTGCCGATGAGCGTGACACTCAGTCTGGCGTTGAATATGCGCCGCATGCTCTCCACCAACAACCTGGTGCGCAAGATGCATGCATGCGAGACGATGGGAGCCATTACAGTGATTTGTACCGACAAGACCGGTACATTGACCCAAAATCTGATGCAGGTGCATGAACCCAATTTCTATGGTTTGAAGAATAACGGGCAGCTGGGGAATGATGACCTCAGCAAGCTGGTAATGGAAGGTATCAGTGCTAACTCCACTGCTTTCCTGGAAGAAGAGGTGACTGGCGAGAAGCCGAAAGGGGTGGGTAACCCCACGGAGGTGGCACTGCTGCTTTGGCTGAACAGCCAAGGATGCGACTATCTGGCGCTGCGTGAGAAAGCTACGGTTATCGACCAGCTGACTTTCTCTACGGAAAGGAAATTCATGGCTACCCTGGTGCAATCCCCCCTGATTGGGAAGAAGGTGCTGTATGTGAAGGGAGCTCCCGAGATTGTTTTGGGTAAATGCAAGGATGTCATGTTGGACGGCAAGCGTGTGGATGCGGTGGAATACCGTTCTACAGTGGAGGCTCAGTTGCTCAACTATCAGAATATGGCTATGCGTACACTTGGCTTTGCATTCAAGATTGTGGATGATGCGGAAGCGTCTGATTGTGTGTCATTGGTTGCTGAAAATGACTTGTCGTTCCTCGGTGTGGTTGCCATCAGTGATCCTATCCGTCCGGATGTGCCTGCGGCCGTTGCTAAATGCCAGTCGGCAGGTATCGGAGTGAAGATTGTGACGGGAGATACACCGGGTACGGCTACCGAGATAGCACGCCAGATTGGTCTGTGGAAACCGGAGGATACGGAAAAGAACCGCATTACGGGAGCTGCATTTGCCGAATTGACGGATGAGGAGGCATTGGACCGTGTGATGGACTTGAAGATAATGTCGCGTGCACGCCCCACAGACAAACAGCGTCTGGTGCAACTGTTGCAGCAGAAAGGTGCGGTAGTGGCTGTGACGGGTGACGGCACGAATGATGCTCCTGCGTTGAACCATGCGCAAGTGGGACTTTCGATGGGTACCGGGACTTCCGTTGCCAAGGAGGCCAGCGACATCACGTTGCTGGATGACTCCTTCAACAGTATAGGTACGGCCGTGATGTGGGGACGTTCTCTATATAAGAATATACAGCGTTTCATTGTTTTTCAACTGACTATCAATTTTGTGGCTTTGTTTATCGTTCTCCTGGGTTCACTGGTGGGTACGACGCTTCCTTTGACCGTCACGCAGATGTTGTGGGTGAACCTGATTATGGATACGTTTGCGGCCCTGGCCTTGGCGTCCATTCCACCCAGTGAGAGCGTGATGAAGGAAAAGCCGCGTAAGAGTACGGATTTCATTATAACCAAGTCCATGAGGTATTACATTTTGGGAATGGGTTTTGCCTTTCTGGTATTGCTTATGGGAATGCTCTTCTGGTTTAACAGTGAAGAGGGGGGGATGACTACCTATCGGTTGACTGTGTTCTTCACGTTCTTTGTTATGCTTCAGTTCTGGAACTTGTTCAATGCACGTGTGTTCGGCACTTCGGACTCGGCGTTCAAGGGCATTTCTAAATCTTATGGCATGGAGCTGATTATACTTGCCATTTTGGGCGGACAGATACTGATTGTACAGTTTGGTGGAGCTGTATTCCGCACAGTGCCGCTCGATTTTATGACTTGGATGACGATTGTCGTTTCTACTTCGTTTGTTTTGTGGATAGGTGAACTGGTTCGCCTTATCCGACGTTTAACACAGAAATAGTGATGAAAAGAAGAGGAATCAAGAACCTTATTATTGATTTTGGCGGAGTTCTGATTGATTTGGACCGCCAGCGCTGTTTAGAGAATTTCAGAAAGCTGGGATTGCCGGACGTGGAAGTCATGTTGGACCTCTATCACCAGCAGGATTTCTTCCAGAAATATGAAAAAGGGTTGATTACTAGTGCGGAGTTCCGGGAAGTGATTCGTGGAAAGATAGGGAAACCGGTGACTGATGCCCAGATAGATGACGCCTGGAACAGTTTCCTAGTGAGTATTCCTACTTTTAAATTGGATTTACTGTTGGAACTGCGCAAAAAATATGTGGTCTATCTGCTGAGCAACACCAATGAAATCCATTGGCAATGGTCGTGTCTGCACGCGTTTCGCTACAAGGCTTTCCGTGCGGAGGACTTTTTTGAGCATATCTATCTCTCTTATGAGATGAAGATGGCAAAACCGGATGCCGATATATTTCAGAAAGTACTGGATGAGACCGGTATTCTTCCCAACGAGACTCTTTTCATTGACGATTCTGAGGCCAATTGCCGGACAGCGGAGGCGTTGGGTATTTCTACCTATACGCCAAAGGCCCACGAGGATTGGAGACATGCAGTTGTTTTGTGAGACATCGGACATTGGTTCCCGTCCAAGTGTAGCCACTATCGGTTTCTTTGACGGAGTACATCGGGGACACCGCTACCTGATAGAGCAAGTGTGTGCGGTAGCTGCCGGGCGTGGGCTTGCTTCGTCGGTCGTGACTTTTCCGGTACATCCGCGTAAAGTGATGCAGGCCGATTATCATCCGAAGTTATTGACCACTTGTGATGAGAAAGTTTCCCTGCTTGCCAAGACTGGGGTGGATTATTGCATGATGCTTGATTTCACTCCTGAAATAGCCCGGCTTTCGGCACGGGAATTCATGTCCATACTGAAGGAACGCTATCAGATACAAGCTTTGGTAGTGGGGTACGACCATCGTTTCGGGCATAACCGCAGCGAGGGTTTTGAAGACTATGTGCACTATGGTCGCGAATTGGGTATGGAGGTGCTTCTTGCGCGCGCGTATTCTTATAGTAAGGAGACATCGGTAACGGAGGTTACTGTCAGCTCCTCGGCTATTCGCGGTCTGTTGCTGGAGGGGAACGTTTCGGAAGCTGCCGAGTATCTGGGATATGATTTCTTTTTGGACGGTACGGTTGTCGGCGGCTATCAGGTGGGGCGTAAGATAGGTTTTCCTACGGCTAATCTCCGTGTTTCCGATTCTGACAAGCTGATTCCCTGCGATGGTGTGTATGCCGTCCGTGTCTGTGTTGAAGGCAAGGAGTACGGCGGTATGCTAAGCATTGGCTACCGACCTACGTTGGAGAACGGTCCCGATCGCAGTATTGAGGTCCATATATTCCGGTTTGATGCTGACATTTATCAGCAGCCGATGCGTCTTTCCTTTGTGCGCCGCACCCGTCCTGAACTGAAATTCGACAGTATAGAAGAACTTATTGCCCAGCTTCACCGTGACGAGGTGGAGATTAAATCCATTCTTTCTTTATAAACATAAGGCGATAAGGTCATTTATCTCCTTGCAGTTCTATGTATTTTCCCGTTTGAAGTGTTTGTTTTCTGTGCATTTATCGTAAAACGCGTTTTTTTTATTGTTTTTCGATAAATATTTTCTGTTTTTCTTTGTCATATCAAAAAAAGGTCTTTTATTTGCATATCGAAAAACGATAAATGATTATCGAAAAACAAAATAAAGAACTAATAAAACAATAACGGTATGAAAACTTTAGTAATGACAACAATCTTTGTAGTGACAGTAGTGATAAATGCTTTTGGTGGTAATATCCAGGAAAACTTTGCCTATAATGAAGTGATGAACGGAAATCAGGTGGAGTCCCAGATTGTATATAAAGTAGAGAACGGTAAGTTTCTGCAGAACCATTTGAAATACAATTTCATCTATGATGCCCAAGGGCGTACGATACAGAAGGAAGCGTTGAAATGGAACGAGATTGAGCAGGCGTTTGAACGCTTCTATTGCTTGAACTACAATTATACAGAAGCCGGTACGGATGTGGAATATGCCTTGTGGGACAACAAGACGCATGCCTACTCCGATGTGAAAGAAAAAGCAGTTTATCTGCAGGCGGGAGATGACATCAACTACTTGAGTTACAAATGGAGTAAGAAGGACAACGACTGGAATCTGTTGGTGGAACATGCCACTGCAGAGGAAGACGTATTGCTCCTGGCAGTGAAATAAATGAAGAACAAATATAGAAATGAGGGAGGGGCTTAGGTTATGAGAAGAGCATTTATGAGTATTACACTATTGGTATTGTCACTTTCTACAGTGATGGTGCTGCTGATGGGACTTGTTGCCACAGCTTGACGGATTGACAGAGAAAATGTGTATCTTTGCGGACTTTTAGACGAATAGAACAATGAAAACGGCAATAAAACTAGTATTGATTTACTTTTTGATGCAGATTGTAGGAGCACTGTTTGCAGGACCTTTCTGTCTGCTGTATACGTATTTCGCTTATGGAACTTTCGACATGGACAAGGCTGGTCAGATTGCTGTGGCGCCTACCATGCTGCTGGGCTTTGTTTTCATGGGACTGTACTTGTGGCGCAAGAACTACCTGACGGGAGACAAGCATCTGTATTCTCCGGTGTCAGTCCCTTATCTGGCATGGAGCCTGCTTGCCGGAATGACTTCCATATGTATAATAGGTCTTCTGATGTCCGAACTTACTTTTTTGCCCAATTTGTTGGACCAGACATTTGATATACTGCAATCCGGTTGGCTGGGTATTCTCTGTATTTCTGTTTTGGGACCCGTACTGGAAGAACTGCTTTTCCGTGGTGCCATTACCAAGGAGCTGCTTCGCAGATATAGCCCGGCAAAGGCTATCTTGTTTTCCGGGTTGATATTCGGTATCTTTCATCTGAATCCGGTTCAGATAATAGGTGCTTGCCTCATCGGTTTCTTGCTTGCCTGGCTTTATTATAAGACACGGAGTCTTATGGCATGTATTCTGATACATATCATGAATAACGGCTTGTCTGTCTATCTGAGCCTGAAACATCCTGAAATGGAGGATGTGACACATCTGCTGAGTAACCCGTATGTACTGGTTTGGGCAGTGGTTTTCATATTGTTGCTTCTACTCTCCTTGAAACAACTGAATAAATATAATATATCTGATACTAATACAACAACAACTGAATTATGAAAAGAAGATTGAACATTCTCTGCCTGGTGGTAATGCTTGTACTGAGTTACTCGGTATTGGAGCAGGGGTACTATATCTTTCTGGGAGCCAAGATGGGGGCGCAGACCGGACTGGAGCTGGGAAAGAAAGGGAGTGACATTGCTGCCTACAAGGAACTGATGAACCTAAAGGTTGTCAACCTGATACCTTCTTCCATGGAGTCGTTTGATTTCTTCAGGGATTCCGTCTACAATGAGAAAAGCAGGAGTTATGTGCCTGCAGCCTACTCTTCGTTGATGGTCAGCGTAGATTCTCATGATTCTGTCGGGAAAGTGGTGGCAAAGTATTTGCTGATATATCTGCATTTGGGCTTTTCCCTTTGGGCGGTAGTATTGTTTATCCGCTTGATAATCTCTATCAACAAGTCCGACATCTTCAACTGGCGGAATGTACGTCGGCTGCGTCGATTGGGAATGGCACTGGTTGTCAGCTTCTGCTGTACCTTTGCGTCATCATATCTTGATTTTATAGGTATCGATACCGTATTCTCGCTGCATGGTTACGAGCTGAGCCTCTCAGAATTGGTGAGCACTACCACGCTGGTACTTGGGCTTTGTTCGCTGATTGTAGGTGAAGTGTTTGCCATTGGATTGAAAATGAAGGAAGAGCAGGATTTGACGATTTAATAATAAGAAGAACGGACAGAGATATGAATAAAATCAGAGTATGTGCCTTCCTGGCTTTGGTAGTGTTTATTGGTAGTGTTGTAACGGATATGTTTAGTGGATTTATGGACGGCTGGAATGAGGCGGGCGACCAGAAGGATTTTCATGCCTTACCCTCTGTGTCACTTTTGGTGCGGGCAGATGATACGCTGCCTGCTGATACTTTGATTAGTGCGGCACAGGATACGCCCATGTATTGCAATACAAGTGAGGTATCGGTGCAAGGTTTCCGTAGTACGAAGTGGCGGTGGGTATCGTTCTTGCTGTTTCCTGCGGGACTGTTTGCGCTTTACGGGTTCTATAGTGTGGCGCGGCTGGTGCTTACTGCCACGAAAGGCGAGGTGTTTGTGCGCAAGAATGTGCGTCGGATGCGCATCTTTGTCTATGCGCTGATTTCGGTGAGTCTTTTATTCGAGTTGCAGCAATGGGGCATCTATCATGACTTGGCTTCTCAAGTGCAGCTGGAGGGATACGAGGTGTTGCCTTATTCTTTCAAGTATGCTTGGTTCAATTATATGCTGTTGGCATTGTTCACCGAGATATTCGCCATCGGCGTGAAGATAAAGGAAGAGCAGGATTTAACGGTTTAATGTGGGGGGAGGATTATGAAAAAGATAAGTATATTGGGTATCCTGGCTATATTGGTCATTGTTGCAGAGTTTACCTATGCGATGATAGCGGGCTGGGTGGATATGAAGAATAGTTTTCTTGAGGGTTACAATAGTGTAAATGTGCATTCGGGAACTCCACAGCCGGAGTATTCCGGTTTATTTGATAAGGTATATGTGGATGTAAGACCTTTGGAAACGACAGCAGTCGATTCCTTGACGAATCGTTTTGCCGATAAGTCAGTACCTTATCAGGTAAAGAGAATAGGCACTGTGATTGTCCCCACTGTCTGGAGTTCCATAGTGAACTTCTTTGCCATGTTTGCCATCATTCCTTTCTTTGTAGGAATCTATTGCCTGATACGTTTGCTGGTATCCATCTCAAAGCGGGAAGTGTTTACTTCGGATAATGTAGCCCGGTTGCGTTTCTTTACTTATTCGTTTGCTGCATTGTACGGCTTGATGACTTTGCACGATTGGCTGAATCATCTTGAAGCAGTGAAGCAAGTGGCTCTGCTGGGCTATGAAGTGGTTGCATCGCATGATACGGATTTCACATCCCTGGTTATTATAATTCTTTTCACCGAGATATTTGCCGCCGGGGTGAAGATAAAGGAAGAACAGGACTTGACTATTTAGGTGTGAGTGGGAAAAGAATAATTGATAAATAGAACACAATTATATGATTATAGTAAACCTTGACATAATGATGGCCCGAAGAAAGATATCTTTGGGCGAACTGGCGGAGAAGATTGATATTACGCCTGCCAATCTCTCTATTCTCAAAACCGGAAAGGCTAAGGCCATCCGTTTCTCTACACTGGAAGCAATCTGTAAGGAACTTGATTGCCAGCCGGGGGATATACTGGAGTTTAAGGAGGGATAAATAGGGAGAAGAAGGCGCAAGTAGAGGTTGAAATGCTTACCGCCTTAAGAAACTCCGTTTACGTACTACAGTAAACACCTTTACATACTACGGTAAACGCCTTTACATACTATGGTAAACGTCGTTACTTCATAATGTAAAAACCGTTACATTCTGGAGTAATGTCTTTTCCTGATTTAGCTAGACGCTTTTTCTTTTTATAACCGATATCAG